>JALFNN010000070.1 GCA_022774325.1 bacterium
CATTTACGAAAAAGGATTAAAGAAAATGGCTAAAGCATGACGTAATGCTGTAGAAAGAAGAATGTCGGAAAGCCGTGTGAGGGAGACCCTCATGCACGGTTTGATGAGGGGCGGATGAAAGGTTCATCCGCCTACTCTACCGGAAATCGTGTTAGCATCATATTTAAACGTTTTCTAGATATCCCAGTCGATATGATAGATTTTGGTCGGGCGCCCTTTCATATGGTTGCTTTTCTGAAGTGTGGAATGAACGAATCCGGCGCTTTCAAGCTTCTGAAGGATCCGGTTGGCGCCCCTCACTGTAATATGAAAGTTCTCAGCCAGATCCACACTTGTCAGTTCACGCCGTTCCAGGAGAATAAGAAGCCGGTTCAGGCGGTGGACCGTTGCAGTAGAAAGAGAAGATTTATCAGCGATTTCCTGTATCTGCGGCGTGAGAATCTGGCTGGAAATCACCGGATGATCTGTGTTAAACGGTCCGGTCAGCTTGTGCTCCGCATCAACGAGGTAGGAATCGGTCGTGTTCCCGGCTGCCCGGAAAGCAAGCTGAGTGTTGTCAAGGGCTTCATCCATTGTATTGCCGATTCCGTATGAGACGGTAAGCGAAAGCTTTGTGTTTTTATCCAGATAATCAGAAAGAACACTTTTCTGGAAATCATTGGTCAGATAGGATAAAATCTTTTTTTCTGTCATGATATAATAGGCATTATGCTTCCGATGGATGGAAAGATCCAGGTCGTATCGGATAGTAAAATCTTGAAATGCTTTCTGCAATTCGTCATCTTCTAAGACACCCCAGATTTCCGCGACGGCATTCTGTGGGGCGATTGATATAGCAGCAGGTGAATGTGCGGTCAGCTTATCGATTTTGATTTTGGTAAGGAGCAGCTGAATGATCTGGTACATATATTCGTCGCTGAAGGAAGCAAACACACAGGGAATCTTCAGTTCCTTGAGCCGGGAAACGAGGTTTCCGTAACGGCATATGACCATATCGATCTTTCCTTTTTCCCATAGTTTATTAATCTCTGCGAGTGACTGATCCTCCACATGATATAACTCTTCCAGAGAAGCAGAAGAAAGCCATTTGGTGAATTCGGGAAACATGACATTGATGCTCTTGTATTCAATCAGGTCCCGGACGGAAGCTGCAGGTTTGGAATTGACAAATACATCAAAAATAATCCGCTCCGGATCCAGCATGCGGTTTTCGATCAGTAGTGTCAAAGGAATCCGGTAAAAACTCTCGTTATCTGTGGCAAGTGAGAGAAGTGGCATGGAAATGTGTGGAACTGACCGCTCAATGACAGTCTGCACGACTGTACCGGTGGTGAGAATTCCGTCTGCCCATTTTTCATTTGCGTAGTAAATGCCTTTTAGTTCAGAAAAAGAATGATATTCGATAACCCGGTACTCAATCGGATCCGGATAATCACGGAGCATATCTTTCAGGTATTGTGATAAATATTCAGATGAGATAATCAATAAATGTTCTTTCATAGCGGTCCCCTCCCGATGATATACAAAATCATTTTCTCCTAAAGTGTTCCTAAAATCAAGAAGAAACTTCCGAAAATATGAAACAGAGCATTTTGTTTATATATTTTTTACAAAATATAGGCAATATTTATAAACATATTTGCAATTTTTATAAATCGGGTGTATAATCCCATACATAAAGTGTTCCTTTAATGTTCCTTAAATGACAAGGAGAAAAATCAAGGAGGGGTTTTATGAACGGTGAACTTTTATTACAAGAGGCTCAGGGGCATGAGCAGGAGCTTGTTGAGAAGAGACATTATCTTCACAGACATGCTGAGCTCGGCTTTGATTTGAAAGAGACTGTAGCCTTTGTAAAAGCTGAGCTTGCCGCAATGGGATATGAACCGAAAGATTGTGGAAAAGCTGGCGTGGTTGTTACTGCAGGTGGTAAAAAACCGGGAAAAGTATTCTTGATCCGTGGTGATATGGATGCTCTGCCGATGCATGAGGAATCGGGGGTAGACTTTGCATCAGAGACAGAGAATATGCATGCCTGCGGTCACGATATGCACGCAACGATGATGCTTGGAGCAGCTAAGCTTCTGAAAGCTCATGAAGATGAGATCGAAGGAACTGTTAAACTTATGTTCCAGCCGGCAGAAGAGATTTCTGCCGGATCCCATGACATGATTCAGGCAGGTGTTCTGGAGAATCCGCATGTTGATGCGGCATTGATGATTCATGTTATGGCAGGTGTGCCGTTCCCGGCCGGTTCTGTTGTTGTAAGCGACGGAGGAATCAGTGCACCGGGGGCGGATTGTTTTGAGATCCGTGTTCAGGGAAAAGGATGCCATGGCTCCATGCCGAATAATGGTGTGGATCCGATCACGGTTGCAGCACATATCATCACTGCTTTGCAGGAGATTCATGCAAGAGAACTTGCACTGGTAGATGAAGCGGTTCTGACGATCGGAACGATTCATGCAGGCCAGGCGGCAAATGTCATTCCGGATACCGTGATGATGAGTGGTACGATCCGTACATACGATGAAGAAGTAAGAGCCTTTATCAAGCAGAGAATTCAGGAAATCTCAGAAGGCGTAGCGGCAAGTTTCCGTGCTTCTGCGGTGGTAGATTTCGGTAAGGGATGTCCGGTTCTTAAGAATGACTATGAGCTCTCAGAAGCAACTGCTACTTATATGAGAGAACTTCTTGGACCGACGAAAGCATTTACAACAGGACAGCTTGCAGCGATGTCCGGTGGCGGAAGCGGATCCAAATCAGCAGGTTCTGAGGATTTCGCTTATGTAAGCCATGAAGTACCTTCAATTATGCTTGCACTTGCGGCAGGTGAACCGAGCAAGGGGTACAAATATCCACAACATCATCCGATGGTAAAATTCGATGATGCCGTACTTGCCCAGGGAAGTGCCGTTTATGCATATGCAGCCATGAGATGGCTGGAAGAACACAAATAACCAAAGATTCAAAAAAGGAAAGGGAGAGAAGACGTATGAAAGAAATTATTACTAGCCCATTGCTGCTGATTATGATTATAATCGGTTTGCTGTACATTGTAGCATTTTCGCTGCTGTATTTAAAGAAAGCGTATGCACGCTGCCTTGAAATGGGAATTTCAAAAGAGGCATTGAGCAAAGTTATCAAATCAAGCCTTGTTTTCTCAATTGTACCAAGTTTATCAATCGTTGTAGGTCTGTTTGCACTGATCCCGGTTCTCGGAACTGTATGGTCATGGTGGAGACTTTCCGTTATCGGTTCACTGTCTTATGAGACTCTGATCTCAAGCAGCGTTGCTTCTGCAATCGGATTTGAGACAAGTTCACAGATGCTGGAACAGGCAACAGGAAGCCAGTTCGGTGTTGTTATGATCCTTATGACGATCGGTATGCTGAGTGGATTCTTCGTATTGATTCCGTTAGGAAAGAAGTTATGTATGAGTGTTTCCAAGAGTGAAAATGCAAGCACATGGAAATACGTTCTGAGCGGATGCTTTATGTTATGTCTGTTCTCAGTTTATGTTCCGGTTCTTCTGATCGGTGATACAATTCAGGCGTTAGTTATGGTTACCGGTCTTATTATCGCTGTTGTTCTTGGTGTCCTGGCTGCGAAACCGGGTCTGAAATGGCTGAACGATTTTATCATGGCGTTCTCAATGATCGGTGGTATGGCATCATCCGTACTGTGGACCAGCATCTTTAAATAGAGGAGGAAGTTATTATGAGTAAAGAGAAAAACAGTGTAGTAATGGATCCGTTTCAGAAATGGTCTCACAGTGTAGGACGTCTCGGAACGGTCATCGCTTTGATCTATATGACAGCAATTCCGTTTGTTGTGCTGACTGTTTATGATGCAATGCCGTCATTCGGTGATGTTATCAATGTTTCAACGATCAGTATCCTGCTTATTTATATTCCGGTTGGTATTTCAGAAGCAATCAGTTATACCCCGATTTTGGGAAGTTCATCTTACCTGACATTTATTACCGGCAATATCATGAACCTGAAACTCCCGGTTGCAATCAATGCAATCAAGCTGACAGAAACAGAGCAGAATACACCGGAAGGTGATGCTGTTGCATCTGTAGCAGTAGCCGTTTCATCTATCATGACAATTGTTATCCTGGCACTTGCAGCTCTGCTGAGCTCACAGATTGGTTTCATTTTCGAAATCCCGCAGATCAAGACGGCTTCTGGATATATCATTCCGGCTCTGTTCGGTTCTTTGACTCTGGGTCTGTTCTCAAGCAGCAGTTCAGGAAGCAAGATCGTAAAAGGCGGTACAAAGGGTGTTATTCCGGTACTTGTTATCGTAACACTCCTTTCACTGTTCGTAAGAATTACATCCGGCGGATCTCTGTTCGGAGCAATCGGATTCCTGATCATTGCAATGCTTCCGATCGCAATCATTACATCACGTATTCTTTGGAAGAAAGGTGTTATTACTGTAGAGGATAACCCGGCTGTGGCAAAGAAAGAGAAATAAATTCCGGCTGTCTGAAAAGATAGTACAGAAAATGAAATAGAGGTGTGTGCCCCATTGCGTGAATAACGATGAGGCATACATCTCTTTTTGATTTGAGACAAGTGGCACTTCTGCAGTAAAATACCGCTGGTGATAAGGACTCTGGTTAATGAAAAGATTTGTGCTTGTACTGGAAGCACTTTTTCGATATACTAACTAAAGAAATAGTGACAAAGTAATAATGAATGTTTGCGGATGATTGATTCATGCGAAACAAATATCGGTTAAAGAAAGGAATTACAAATATGTGGGTTGCAGATGGATGGGAAGACTATGAAGTGATTGATTCTTCCAATGGAGAAAAGTTGGAAAGATGGGGACAGTATCTCCTTGTGCGTCCGGATCCGCAGGTGATCTGGAATACACCGAAGACACATAAAGGATGGAAAAACCGGAATGCGCATTATCACCGCAGCAAAAAAGGCGGTGGAGAATGGGAGTTCTTCGATCTTCCGGAGCAGTGGCAGATTCACTATAAAGATCTGACTTTCAACCTGAAGCCGTTTAATTTTAAACACACCGGACTTTTTCCGGAGCAGGCGACAAACTGGGACTGGTTTTCAGAGAAGATCAGACAGGCAGGTCGTCCTGTTAAAGTGCTGAATCTCTTTGCCTATACAGGCGGCGCCACACTTGCAGCAGCTGCAGCCGGTGCACAAGTGACACACGTAGATGCCTCCAAAGGCATGGTGACCTGGGCCAAAGAAAACGCGGTATCCTCTGGCCTTGGTGATGCACCGATCCGTTGGCTGGTAGACGACTGCATGAAATTTGTCGAACGCGAGATCCGCCGTGGAAATCACTACGACGCGATCATCATGGATCCCCCCTCTTACGGACGGGGACCAAAAGGAGAAATCTGGAAAATAGAAGATGCCATCCATCCCCTGATCAAACTTTGCACACAGATCTTGTCGGAGGATCCCCTCTTCTTCCTCATCAACTCCTACACTACCGGACTTGCGCCAGCAGTCCTGACTTATATGCTTGCAACAGAACTAAAAAAATACAACGGTCACGTCGATTCCCAGGAAATCGGATTGCCCGTAACGTCCAACGGACTCGTCCTCCCCTGCGGAGCAAGCGGGAGATGGTGGGTGGAATAGGACGCGTGCTTGTCTCTATGTGTGCAGATGCGACGTTGCGCTCTACCTCAGCTCATGCACGGGGAGTGGCGGGTGGAATAGGGACGCGTGCTTGTCTCCATGTGTGTAGCTACGACGTTGCGCTCTACCTCAGCTCATGCACGAATATGTAAGGTGCCGGAAGGGTCGCTGAAAGCAGCTCCCCTCCCGCCGCCTAACATCTTCGGCATGTATCTTCGGAACGCTCCACTTAACCTCCGCTACACACACAGAGACAATCCCGCTGACTATTCGCACCCACAACACAAGAATCAGTCACAAACAAAAAACAAAAGCCCTAACAATACAATATCAAGTGCCGAGAGTGGCTCCTACAAAGTAGGAGCCACTCAAAGGCACGTCTTTCACACCCCTACAATTTATCACATTCCCTCCCCTTTGGAATTTTACTCCCCGGCTCTCGTTCAAGCGCACAGCCTTCGTCCATGCGGGGTGGGTTCCCGGACCGTGGAAAACGCCGGCACTTGCTTGCAGCAGCCGCAGACAGCGGCGCCCTGCAAGCTTAGTACCGCTGCGTTTTCCCCCGAGCGAGAGCGAGTCCGGGAACCCACCCCACATGGACAAAGGCGTCCCCCTTGAACTCCCTTCCTCACAAAATTTCAAAAATAACAGTTTACCTTTGTATAGTTCAGTGATAGAATGTATCTATAAATGAGAAGAAGGGAATTTTGACATAAAACATCAAAAGAAAGGAAGGTAATCGACAAATGATTACAGTAAACGCAATGGGTGATAACTGCCCGATTCCAGTTATTAAGACAAAAAAAGCAATGCAGGCGCTGACCGGCCC
Source organism: bacterium (assembly GCA_022774325.1). GTDB lineage: Bacteria > Bacillota > Clostridia > Lachnospirales > Lachnospiraceae > Allocoprococcus. Next base: position 6,460 of record JALFNN010000070.1, read on the forward strand.
GGAGACGATCGAAGTTCTGGTAGATAATGAGATCGCTGTTCAGAATGTAACGAAGATGGCAGCTGCACAGGGCGGAGAAGTAAGCTCTGAGAAGCTTGGAGAAAAAGAATTCAAGGTTACGATCAAAATGCAGGGAGCACCGGCAAGTGCGGAGGCTGAAGAAGCTGTCTGCACTCCGGACAGAAAGGGTGACACGATCGTGGTTGTTTCTTCTGACCGTATGGGATCCGGCAATGATGAACTTGGAAAAGTATTGATCAAGGGATTTATTTTCGCAGTAACCCAGCTTGATACACTGCCGAAGAAGATGCTGTTCTACAATGGCGGTGCTACATTGACTGCAGAAGGTTCTGATTCTTTGGAAGATCTGAAGTCTCTCGAGGCACAGGGGGTAGAGATCCTGACCTGTGGTACATGTCTGGATTACTACCATTTGAAAGAAAAACTGGCCGTTGGCTCTGTGACCAATATGTATGCGATCGTAGAAGCTATGGCCGAGGCTGGAAGAATCATCAGACCGTAGATGGTTCACGGCAAAATAACAAACTTTAGGAGAATGGGAAAATGAGTAAGGATATCAAATTGACGCAATTGGCAAAAACCGCGGGATGAGCCGCTAAAATAGGTCCGGAGACCCTTGCCCAGGTTCTGGGTAAGCTTCCGAAATTTCACGATGACAACCTTCTGGTTGGTATCGAGACATCTGATGATGCGGCAATCTACAAAGTGACAGATGACATCGCAATGATTCAGACGGTGGATTTCTTTACACCGATCGTTGACGATCCGTACATGTTTGGACAGATCGCAGCGGCCAATTCTCTCAGTGACGTATATGCCATGGGAGGAGAGCCTAAAGTGGCTCTGAATATTGTTGGTTTCCCGAATTGCCTTGACCCGTCTATTTTGGGGGATATCCTGGCAGGTGGAGCTGACAAAGTGAAAGAAGCAGGAGCTGTTCTGGTGGGAGGTCACACGATTCAGAATGACGAACCTCAGTATGGACTCTGCGTGTCCGGCTTTGTTCACCCGCAGCGCATTTTCAAAAATTACGGATGTAAACCGGGAGATGTTCTGATTCTAACCAAACAGGTAGGCAGCGGAATCGTTAATACGGCGATCAAGGCGCAGATGGCCTCCGACAAGGCGATTCGTGAAGTGGAAATGGTTATGTCTTCGCTGAACAAAAAAGCCAAGGAAGTGGTAGATGGATATCCGGTAAATGCATGTACAGACATTACAGGTTTTGGTCTTCTGGGACATTGTGTGGAGATGGCAGAAGCCAGTGAAGTGACGTTCAATCTGAATGTCCACGATATCGCATATTTTGACGAGGCGATCGCCTACGCCAAGATGGGACTGGTTCCGGCGGGAGCCTATAAGAATCGTGGATATTCCCAGATGAAAGTGGATATGGGAAACGTAGAGGAACATTTTATTGATCTGCTTTATGATCCACAGACCTCCGGCGGACTTCTGCTCAGTGTGGAACCGCAGTATGTGGAAGTAATCATGGAGACATTTGAGAAGAAACACATGGAAACGAAGGTTTCTATCATAGGAACAGTGGAAGAGAAGAGTGACAAGCTTATACGTCTGCACTGATAACAGAGCATTTATGCAGGACAATATACGCCCGGCAGAGCAAATGCCGGGCGCTGCCTGAAAGATAATAAAGTATTTGGAAGTGGAAGAAGATGAACAAGAATCAATTATATCGTAATATCCCGAAAGTGGATGTGCTTCTGGAAATGGAGATCATTCAGCTTTTGATCGAACAGTACGGAAGAGAGACTGTCATGGAAGCAATCCGGGAGGAGATGGAGGCCCTGAGAGCATTTATCGGGGCATGTGAAGAAGAAGAGAAGATTGTGCGGCAGATTCAGGATCTGCCGCAGCAGATCGTAAGGCATGTGGAGAGACTCCATACACCGAACATGCGCATGGTGATTAACGGAACCGGTACGATTCTGCATACGAATCTGGGACGTGCACCAATCAGTCAGGAGCATGTATCAAAACTGGCTGATATTGTCACCGGCTATTCCAATCTGGAGTATAATCTGGAGGCCGGGAAGCGGGGAGAGAGATATTCCCATTTTGAGAAGCTTCTGTGTAAACTCACGGGAGCTGAGGCGGCAATGGCCGTCAATAATAATGCAGCCGCAGTGATGCTGATTTTGAGTTCTATGGCAAAAGGCGGCGAAGTTATTGTATCCAGAGGAGAGCTGGTGGAAATCGGCGGAAAGTTCCGTATTCCGGATGTGATGGAACAAAGCGGCGCATCTCTGGTAGAGGTCGGAACGACCAATAAGACACATTATTCCGATTATGAAGAAGCGATTACTGAAAATACAAAAGCGCTCCTTAAAGTACATACCAGTAATTACCGGATCGTAGGCTTTACCGATACGGTCACGATCGATGATCTGGTTCCGCTGGCAAAGGAACACGACCTTCCTATTATTGAGGATTTGGGAAGCGGCGTGCTGATCGACCTGAGCAAATATGGACTGACTTATGAGCCGACGGTTCAGGATTCCATCCGCAAAGGAGCAGATGTGGTATGTTTCAGCGGAGACAAGCTGTTGGGAGGGCCACAGGCAGGAATTATTATCGGTAAGAAGAAATATATTGATCAGATGAAGAAGAACCAGCTTACACGTGCACTGCGTATCGATAAATTTACGGCGACGGTGCTGGAACTCGTTCTTCAAGAATATTTATCTGAGGAAAAAGCAATTCAGAATATTCCGGTTCTTCGTATGATCACGGAGACCGAAGAAGAAGTGGCACATCGCGCCCAGAACCTGAAAAGGATGTTGAGACGAGCAGGTCTTGCGGCGGAATTTGGACTTGAAAAATGCGAGTCACAGATTGGAGGAGGATCACTCCCTCTGGAGCGGATCCCGAGTATGGCGGTTACGATAAAGCCTGAAAAAATGAGTGTGCCGCAGTTAGAAGAAAAAATGAGACATCTGGAGGTGCCTATCATCCCGAGAACGGCGAATGATACGATTTATCTGGATGTCAGAACCATAGAAACACGTTGGTTTAAGAAGATTACAGAAATGCTGGGAGAGCTGTTATGAAAAATATCATCATAGGAACCGCAGGTCACATTGACCACGGGAAGACAACATTGATCAAGGCTCTGACCGGGCGAAATACGGATCGTTGGGAAGAAGAACAGCGTCGTGGAATTACGATCGATCTGGGATTTACCTGGTTCGATTTGAAAAATGGTGACCGGGTAGGAATCATTGATGTTCCGGGCCACGAGAAATTTATCAATAACATGGTTGCCGGAGTTGTGGGAATGGATCTCGTCATGCTGGTTGTGGCGGCGGATGAAGGAATCATGCCGCAGACAAGGGAACATATGGACATTCTGGGACTTCTGGGAATTAAGAAAAGCATTCTCGTCCTCAATAAATGTGATCTGGTGGACGAGGAATGGCTGGAGTTGGTTGAAGAGGAAATACAGGAAGAATTGAAAGGAACATTTCTGGAAGATGCGCCGGTGGTACGTGTTTCAGCAGCGACCGGACAGGGGCTCGAAGAACTGACCGATACGATCATTCGAGTGATGGCGGATGAGGTGGAAGAGAAAGATACGCAGACGATCCCGAGACTTCCGATCGACCGTGTGTTTACACTTTCCGGTTTTGGAACGATCATCACGGGAACCTTGATTTCCGGAACAATTTCCAAAGAGGATGTACTCGAAATGTATCCGATCGGGAAAGAGTGCAAGATCCGGAGCATCCAGGTACACGGACAGGACAAGGATAAGTGCTATGCCGGGCAGAGGGTAGCGATTAATCTTTCCAATATCAAGAAGAAAGAGATTCACAGAGGCTGCGTGATCGCTCCGAAGAACAGTATGAAGAACACGGATCTGCTGGATGTTAAATTATCGGTATTGCCGGATTCTATGCGAATTGTGACGAATCATGAAAGACTGCATCTGTATACGGGGACCAGCGAGATCCTCTGTCGTGCCGTGCTGCTGGATAAGGAAGAAATCGGGCCGGGAGAAAGCGGACTGGTGCAGCTGCGTCTGGAAGAAGAAATCGCGCTGAAGAGAGGCGACCGATTTGTGGTGCGTTTCTATTCGCCGATGGAGACCATTGGAGGCGGCGTGGTGCTGGAGCCGAATCCGGTGAGAAAGAAACGATTCGATGAGAAAGCAATTGAAGAATTAAAGAAGAAAGAATCCGGTTCGCTTGCAGATGTTATGGAGCTGCATATCAAACAGCATGCAGATACAATGATTACGATGGCTGAACTTGCGAAGATTATGGCACATTCTGTGGATGAACTTCAGGAATACCTGGAAGAATTGAAAGAAGAAGGAATTGTTCATGTCTTTGCGATGAAGAAAGATGTATATCTCTGGCACAGAGACAGTGAATATGCATTGCGCCAGAAGATACAGGAGGCGCTTGAGGCTTATCATAAGAGATATCCTTACCGTTATGGTATGAAGAAAGCTGAGATCCATAACACCTATCTGAAAAAGGTGAAACCGATCGTGTTTGATGCTTATATCGAGCAGCTTGTGGCACAAAATCAGATCGGACGCAAGGACGAATACCTGCATCTGGCAGAATTTGAAGTGTCGAAAGACGCAATGTTCCTGAAGACGGAAAAGACTCTGGTCGATGCTTTTGAAAAGGCAGGATTTGATTTCGTGAGATTTTCGGAAATTGATCTCGGAACAATCCCGAGGGAAACCGCGGAGGATGTTCTTCTGTTACTTGTAGATGAAGAACGGGTTGTGCGGATCAATGAAGAAATGTTTACGATGAAGTATCTGATGGATGAGGCAGAGGAGAAGATTCGCAAGCATTTGGAGAATGAGGATGTGATTACGATCGCACAGGTAAGAGATATGTTCTCCACGAGCCGAAAAAGTGCCAAGCCGATACTCGAATATATGGACAGCATTAAGGTTACAAAGAAGACCGGAGCAGAAAGTGAAAGGGTAGCATACTTATGAATCTAAAACAATTGGAGGCATTTGTGAAGGTGGCAGAGGGAGGCAGCTTCTCAAAGGCGGCAAAGTCTCTGTTTTTGACTCAGCCTACCATAAGTGCACATATTTCCTCCCTGGAAAGAGAACTGAACGTCAGATTGTTTGTGAGAAATACAAAAGAGGTTATTCTGTCAGAGCAGGGCAAGGTACTTTATGAGTATGCCCGGCAGATGGTTGAATTGCAGAATAAGATTACCGAGATTTTTTCAACAGAAACGAAAAAAGATGTTCAGTGTATTACGATTGCGACATCAACGATTCCCGCACAGTATCTTTTGCCGGATATTCTGGCAGAATTCAGTTCCAGATATCCGAAAGAACAGTTTCGTGTGATGGAAACGGACAGTGCAAAAGTTGTGGAAAAGGTTGCCGGACATATTGTGGATATTGGGTTTACGGGAACCGTTCTTGAGAAAAAGTATTGTAAATACATACCGTTTTACAAAGATGATCTGGTGATTATTATGCCAAATAATGAAAAATACCAGCGTATCAAGGAAGAAGAAACGACAATTGACTGGATTGCAAATGAAGCGATCATCATGAGGGAAGAGGGATCAGGAACGCGGAAAGAAGCGGAAAAGCAGCTTCGCCGTGCCGGAATTGATGTGGAGAAACTGAATGTTGTAGCAAGCATTGAGAATTCGGAAGCTATTAAGAAATCAGTTAAAAGCGGAATAGGTATTACTATGATATCGCGGCTTGCGGTGCAGGATGTGATTGAATCCGGGCAAGTGCTGGATTTCCCGCTTTCGAGTAAAGATGATGGAAGAGATCTGAATCTGGTCTATAACAAGAATTACCAGCTTTCTAATTCTGCGGAACGTTTTATTCGTGTCGTGAAAGAGATGTATAACATATAAGAAATGAGCCTGTTTATAGATAAAAACTATAAATGGGCTTATTTATTGTACTTTTCGATTAGACGAAAGCGGGAATAAAGGCTATACTAGAGATAGTCAAATTGTACGGGAAAAAATACATAGGTATCATTTGGGAAGATACAAGCTGTACTTGAAAAGGAAATTGGAGGAAGGTACATATGATATATATGGATAATGCGGCGACGACGATGCAGAAACCGCAACAGGTAATCGATGCGGTGGCAGCGGCAATGTGCTCTATGGGGAATGCGGGCAGAGGCGCACATGCAGCATCACTCGGCGCGGCGCGAACGATTTATGATGCCAGAGAGAAGCTGGCTTGTTTTTTTCATGCGGAAAATCCGAAACAGATTGCATTTACGATGAATTCAACGGAAAGTCTGAATATAGCGCTGAAGGGGGTCCTGAATCCGGGAGATCATGTGATCACAACGATGCTGGAACACAATTCAGTACTTCGCCCTCTGTATGAACTGCAGGAAAAGGGAACGGAGCTTACCATTCTGAAAAACAATCCGCAGGGGACGCTGGATTATGAGGATTTTGAGAAGGCGATCAAGGAAAACACCAAAGCAATCGTGTGTACACATGGTTCAAATCTGACAGGAAACCTTGTGGATGTGAAGCGAGTAGGCGAGATTGCGAAGAAACATGGAGTTTTGTTTATCGTAGATGCATCTCAGACGGCGGGGGTATTTCCGATCGATGTGCAGGAGATGGGGATCGATATTTTGTGTTTTACCGGTCATAAAGGACTTTTAGGACCGCAGGGAACAGGTGGGATCTATGTGAGAGAAGGACTGACAGTCCGTCCTCTGTTATGTGGCGGAAGCGGGGTGCAGACTTATAATAAAAAGCATCCTTCTGAGATGCCGACTGCTCTGGAAGCCGGAACACTGAACGGACACGGGATCGCCGGTCTGGATGCGGCAGTGGAATATCTGATGGAGACAGGAATTGATACGATCAGAGAGAGAGAGCAGGATCTGATGTGGAGATTTTACGAAGGGGTGAAGGATATCCCCGGAGTAAAAGTTTACGGAGATTTCAGTACGCGGGAGCGATGTGCGATCGTGACGCTGAATATCGGAGATTATGATTCTTCAGAAGTGAGTGATGAGCTTCTTATGACATATGGAATATCTACAAGAGCCGGAGGACACTGTGCACCGCTTATGCATGAGGCACTGGGGACGGTAGAACAGGGTGCGGTGAGATTCAGCTTTTCGCATTACAACACGGATGAAGAATTAAATACAGCCATTCAGGCAGTGAAAGAAATGGCTGCCGAAGAGTAACTCTGAAGAAGAGAGTAAAAGGCATAAGGAGGAAGTAACATGAATTTATCAGATTCAAAAAAGAAACTCGCGATTGCGGGTGTGATCTGCGGACTTGTAGCGGCATGTCTTGCATTTTTCGGGAACCCTGCAAACATGGCATTTTGTATTGCCTGCTTCGTACGTGATATGGCAGGTTCACTGGGAATGCATCAGGCAGAAGTTGTGCAGTACGCAAGACCGGAGATCATCGGACTTGTACTGGGCGCTTTTATTATCTCTGTGGCAACGAAGGAATATCGTTCTACAGCAGGTTCATCACCGATGATTCGTTTCGTGCTGGGTATGATTATTATGATCGGTTCCCTGATTTTCCTGGGATGTCCGCTTCGTATGATTATCCGTATGTCAGCAGGTGATCTGAATGCATGGGTAGCACTGATCGGATTTGTTCTGGGTGTATCGACCGGTGCATTTGCACTGAAGAAAGGGTTCAGTCTTGGACGGTCTCATGAGACGAACAAAACAAGCGGAGCAGTGCTTCCGGTCATCATGGTTGGAATCCTGATTCTTGCAACATGCACATCACTTTTGAAGGCAAGTGAAGCTGGTCCGGGAAGTATCCATGCACCGCTGATTCTGTCGCTGGTTGGCGGACTCATTTTTGGAGCAGTTGCACAGAAATCCAGAATGTGTTTTGCAGGAAGTATCCGTGATATCGTGCTTATGAAGAATTTTGATCTGTTTACCGTAATTGGAAGCTTATTTGTAGTTATGTTGATCTTTAATGTGGCAACAGGAAGATTTGTTCTTGGATTCAATACACCGGGAATCATTGCACATTCTCAGCATCTGTGGAATATTCTTGGTATGTATGCAGTAGGATTTGCTGCAGTACTGGCAGGAGGATGCCCGCTTCGTCAGCTGATCCTTGCAGGACAGGGCTCTTCCGATGCGGCAGTTACCGTTCTGGGTCTGTTCTTTGGAGCAGCTCTTTGCCATAACTTCGGTCTGGCATCCAGCGGAACATCCCTGAACCCGGAGACAAAAGAACTGGTTGCAGGAGCTGTTACAACAAACGGTAAAGTGGCTTGCATTATCTGCATCATTGTTTGTTTCGTGATTGCATTCACAAACAAGAGAGAGACTGCAAAGACAAAATAAAAAGCAAAGGGTAGATATTAACAAAATAATATGCTATTCTAAGAAAGAAGGTAAAATAATATGAAGGAAGTAGATGCAAGAGGACTTTCCTGCCCGGAACCGCTTATGATGACAGCGGAAGCATTAAAAGATGCGAAGGGTCCAATCAAAGTGCTGGTCAGTGAACCGCATCAGAGAACGAACGTAGAAAAGTTTGCAAAGGACCACGGAAAAAAAGCAACAACGACAGAGAAAGGCTCCGAATTCGAAATTGTGATCGAATAATGAGAAAGAAAGAGTTAAAACTGGTCGTGACATTCCACACTACGGCAGATGCCATGGCGATGGAGAAAGCCTGTAAGGCAAAGAATGCGGACGGAAGACTGATTCCGGTGCCGCGGGAGATCTCAGCAGGCTGTGGGCTTGCATGGTGTGCCGGACTGGAACACAGGGATGCACTGAAAGAGATCATGTCAAGTGTTGGAATCGAAGAAGAAGAGATGCATGAATGCATGGTATAAAAAAGATTGCGCGTAAGCGCAGTCTTTTTTATGTTGCCGTTTATATGAGAAAATGATCCGGGGGATCATTTTTTGAGTTATACATTTGAAATTTGCGTGGTGCAGGGGCGCGATATGTGATAGAATAAAAGAGAACATTTATTTGATTGGAGTGCGGATATGCAGTTGCGTTTTGAAATCCCGGATTCGTTCTGGAGTCTGTTCCGTTCCGTGAACCGGGAGGCTTATATGGAAGCCCTTCTGGTTATTAATGAAGAATACCAGTACAGTAATTATTTCCTCACGAAAGAAGTGTGCGTACAGGTGCTTGGAGATATGTATGCAAAGAAGCAGCTCCGACTGGTGCGTGAAGAAAATGAGACGGAGTTTGATATGCTGGAAACACCGTCACTTCGTATGCTGAATTGGCTGATCAGAACGGGATGGCTGAAAAAGATTGAAGATTATCATACATTGGCGACGAATATTGTGATACCGGATTATTCGGCGGTTTTCATCGATGCGTTCGAACGTCTCAGCTCTGAAGATATGGAGGAGACGGAAATCTATATCCAGAATGTATACGCGACTTTATTTTCCTTCCGGAATGATCCCAGGGTGAATCTGAATATGCTGCGCACGGCGCTGATCAATACCCGGCGGCTGAACAAAGCACTGCAGGATATGCTGCATAATATGGACAAGTTTTTTGAGAGACTTCTGGATCAGCGATTTTACGGAGATCTTCTGAAAGAGCATCTAGATGGGTATGTGGAAGAAATCGTGAGGCGCAAATACCATATACTGAAGACTTCCGATAATTTTTATATTTACAAAATGGATATCAAGAAGTGCCTGCGCGATATGCGGGAAAATGAAGAATGGATCGAAACGGTTCGGGAGCGTTCCAGGGCGATGGGAGATACGAAGGAGGATGTTCTGGAACTTCTGGATCAGATTGAACGGGGATTTGATGATATTGAGCACCGTATTGCCAATATGGATAAGGAACACACGAAATATGTGCGCGCAACCGTGACAAGACTTAATTATCTGTTAAGTGGAGAAACGGACACCAAAGGGCTTGTGGTGCAGTTGCTGAACCGCATGGGAGATGCAGCGGATTATGAGCAAATTGTACAGAAGACTGGTGCAAAGATGAATCTTTCACTTCTGGAGATTGTTTCGGAGAAATCACTTTATAAGCGGCGTAAAGGAAGGAAAGACTTTATCAGTCAGATGCAGCCAGAGGAGACCACGGAGGATCTGGACAAGGAAGATGTGCTGAAGTTGAACCGGATTCAGCATCGGTACAGCCGAAGACAGATAGAAGATTTTATAGAGGAGAATATACAGGAAGGCGTTATGGATGCGCTGTCCCTTCCTATGCGGGAAGAAGATGAATTTGAAAAACTGATTCTTGCGTATGATCTCAGCACACGAAGGAACAGCAAGTATATGGTGCTGGAAGAGGATGTAAGGATGGTGGAGAAAAACGGTTATCGCTATCCGGCATTGAAATTTGTAAAAAGACAGGTTTAACAAGTTGGTGTCTGTAATACATCATGAAGATGGGAGAAATGAATGATTGATTATTATGAACAGCTCACACAGGAGGAGCAGGAAGCAATCACAGAAGCGGTTCAGACTCTTTTCAGGCAGACCTTCCTTTTGGAGCGGAAATACGACAAACGGACGGGCAGGCTTCAGTATGGGAAAGAGTACCGGACTGCGATGAAGCATCTGCCGTTTCTGAAAGAATATTTTAGAGTGGCGGGAATCACACTTTATGAAAACAACAATATAGGTATGCTGTATATTCAGGGAGAGACGCTCTGGGGCGAAAAACTTCCGAGACTTGCAACTATCTATATACTGGTACTAAAGCTGATCTATGATGAGCAGATGCAGAATGTGTCCACAAGCAGTCAGATCGTGACGACGCTGGGTGCCGTGAACGGCAAAGCAGGAGAGTTCAGAGTACTTCAGGGCATCCCGTCAGCTACGGAGATGCGCAAGACGATTGCACTTTTGAAAAAATATCAGTTGATTGAACCGCTGGATCTTCTGGAAGAACTAAATGAAAGTACCCGGATTGTCATTTATCCGAGTATTCATGCAGTGCTTGCAGGAGACGACATCAGAGAATTATTGGAGACGTTCAGTGAGGAGGAACATTTTGGAAAAGAAGGAGAAACAGCAGCCGTTCAAGGCACTCTCGAAGATCTGCCTGAATAACTGGCATTATATAGACAGAAAAATACTGTCACTCAGCGAGGGAATCAATTTCTTTACCGGACATTCGGGGAGCGGAAAATCGACCGTGATTGATGCACTGCAGATTGTGCTCTATGCTAACACGGATGGCAGAGGTTTTTTCAACAAGGCTGCAGCCGATGATTCAGATCGTTCACTGATTGAGTACCTGAGGGGCATGGTCAATATCAGTGAAAATAATGAAGCACAATATTTGCGAAATTCCAATTTTTCCAGTACAATCGTGCTGGAGCTTGAACAGACAAACACAAAGGAAAAACAATGTGTCGGCGTTGTGTTTGACGTGGAAACTGCGACGAATGAAATCGGAAGACTGTTTTTCTGGCATACAGGAGGACTTCTTGAGAATCATTATCGGGCAGACAAAAGATGTCTTACGACTATGGAAGTCAGAGAATACCTGCAGCGGTCGTTTCCACAGGAGGGATATTACTGCGGGCCGAGCAATGAGCGGTTCCGAAGGCAACTCTATGATGTGTACCTGGGTGGACTGGATATGGAGAAATTTCCCAGATTGTTTAAACGGGCAATCCCTTTTAAAATGAATATCAAGCTGGAAGATTTCGTGAAGGAATATATCTGTATGGAGCAGGATATTCATATTGAAGATATGCAGGAAAGCGTTATGCAGTACGGCAGGATGCGGAAACGGATTGAAGAGACGCTTGAAGAAATAACATGTCTCAAAGAAATAGGAGAGATGTATCGGAATTTTGATGAGAGAAGAGAGAAGGTACAGCTTGGAGAATACCAGCTTCAGAGACTGGAAATGATGCGTCGTGAGGCAGAGGTTCAGGAGAAACGAGATCGAATTCAGAGCCTTTCTCAGGATAATCGTGAATTCCTGGAGCAAAAGGCAATGCTGGAAACGGAAGAGAAGGCATTTCAGCAAGAATATGATGAACTCTTGATTCGGCTCAATAACAGTGGGTATAAAATGCTTGAGACGGAACTTGCAGGGCTTAATGAGGCTCTGGAACGGTTGGATGGAAGCAAAGCAAGATGGACGCAGACTGCTAACCGGCTGAAGGAGTGGAAGACAAAGGAGATGACTTCTAACCAGACAATCTGGGATATTGACCGATTTGCATCCGGCGGTATCACTTTGGGAGAACTCAAGAGACTTAAAAATGCGCTGGCTCAGATGAGAAATGAACTGGAAGAAGAGCGCCGGGAAATTGATGGAGAACTTCGGCGAATCAAGAAGGAAGAGAAGGAATCACGTGAGGAATTAAAGGAGCTGAAACAAGGACGAAAAGCGTATCCAAAGGAGCTGGAAGCGGCCAGGATCGAACTGCAGAATCAGATTTATAAAAGAACCGGTACCTTCGTAAATGTGAAGATTCTTGCGGATCTTCTGGATATCCGTGATGAGCGATGGCACAACGCGGTAGAAGGTTATATGGGAGGTAACAAATTGCTTCTCGTTGTTGAGCCGGAGTATGCGAAGACAGCGATGGAAATCTATCAGAAGATGGATAAGAAGAAATACTATCGTGCTGCCGTGCTGGATACAGAAAAAGTATTGGAGGAAAAGCACGAGGTGCGTCCGGGGGCTCTGGTAGAGGAAGTGATCGCAAAGGAATCCTATGTCCGGGAATACATCCGTTTCTTCCTTGGAAATGTGATGAAATGTGAGAATATAGAGGAACTCAGAAATCAGCGCATCGGAGTGACTCCGGACTGTATGCTGTATCATAGTTACCGGTTGCAGCATATCAATCCCGAGAATTATACCAGGCGTGCATACATTGGTGAGACGAGTCTCAGACAAAGAATCCGACAGCTTGAAGAACGATGTAATAAGCTTCAGGAAGAGCGTTTGCCTCTGCAGGATCAGCTTGAGGAAATTCGGAAACTGTTGGATCTGGAAAGCCTGATACAGCCGGAAGAAGACTATATGGCACAGATTCAGGATGCCAGAATGATTCCTGAAAAAGAACGCCGTAAAGAGCAGCTGACTGAGCAGATGAAAAAGCTTCGGGAGGATTCAGTAGAAGCCCTGGAAAGGCAGATGGAGGAACTCGCAAATCGGAAAGAGGAAAAGAAGAAGCAAGTAGTTGCTGCCGAAGTGCAGGCGGAAAAATGCTGTGATAAGATCGAGATGTTGAAAGATCAGATTGTCGATTCGGAGGAAGAACTGGCAGAATTCAGAAAAGATTTTCAAGAGAATACAGAGTATGAGGAAGTGTTCCGTAAGTTCCTGGAAGCAAGAAAATCGGTGAATTATGAGTATCTGAAAAGCCAGGTTGCCAAGGGGCTTGGTGAATTAAAAAATGTAATGGACGATGCTTATCAGAGGCTGGTAGACAGGAGAAGCGTTTATATTAGACGATATCCGAATCGAACTTTTTCCACCAGTGTCAAAGAAAATTCAGACTATGACAAACTGCTGGACAGCCTTCAGTGTGATGACTTGGAGAAATACCGTGAGTCGGCAAAGGAACAGGCTCGCTCGGCCGTGGAACATTTTAAAGATGACTTTATTTTCAAAATCCGCAGCGCAATCCGGGAGGCTTACCAGCGAAGAGATGAGCTGAACCGGATCATAAGCGGACTGGATTTCGGAAAGGATAAGTATCAGTTTGTGATCACACGGAATAAAGGAGCGGATGGAAAATATTATAAGATGTTCATGGATGACGCTCTGCAGATCAATCCGGCTGATCTTGGTAATACGATGGATAACCAGCTTAATATGTTTACAATGGAGCATGAAGAGGAATATGGAGAGATGATGAATGAATTGATCAATATCTTTATTCCACCGGAGAATGCGACGAGGGAAGAGCTGGATGAAGCCAGAAAGAACATGGAAAAATATGCGGATTACCGGACATATCTTTCTTTTGATATGCAGCAGATCGTGCAAGGGGAGAAAAATATGACCATCGGTCTCGGGAAGATGATCAAGAAAAATTCCGGAGGAGAGGGACAAAATCCGCTGTATGTGGCGCTGCTGGCAAGCTTTGCCCAGGTTTACAGAATCAATCTGTCGCCGAAAGTGCAGAGACGTCCGACGCTGCGGCTGGTTGTTTTGGATGAGGCGTTCTCGAAGATGGATGCGGAGAAAGTGGCAAGCTGCATCTCTCTGATAAGGGGGCTGGGATTCCAGGCAATTATCAGTGCGACCAATGATAAGATTCAGAACTATCTGGAAAATGTAGATAAAACATTTGTATATGCAAATCCGAACAAGCGTCATATTTCGATTCAGGAATTTGAAAAAACGGAATTTTCGCAGCTTGCGGATGTTGAGGAATAAAGGGGAAAACGTATGTATCTTGTAAAAAAGATTATTGAGAAATGTGAACACAGCAGTCGTGACTGGCGCGAGGGAGCAACCGGCGGCAGAACACTGAGGATCACCCAGGAGGATTATGACCTCTGCGGGAAGCAAGAACTGATCGATGAGGCGAGAAAACTGGAGTCGGCAGGCCTTCTTACAATTAAAAAGTGGGTGATACCGGACAGTGATATTGAATTGATTGCATATCGAGTTGAAAAACTTTCGCAATTCTACCGGCTTGCGGACAGCGAAAGTGGGGAAGAGTATTGGCCGAAACAGGCGCGTGTGAATTATTATACAAGAAAAATTGAGGAAGAACTTTCGGAAGGTTTCCAGAAAGAATGGATTGAACAATATTTTGAGAGTCTGAGAGCACGTCTGGGTAAAGGTGAGTTCCCGAAAGAGGTGGAGAAGCTGGAAATGTCGCTTGCGGCTTTTCGGGGGATCGATAGTCTGGAAGAACCGGTATTGAAACGAATTTTTAGTAAACAGTATCTGAAAGATTCCAAGATGTTTGAACGTGAACTTGAAAGACATGTAATCAGTGTGGCAAGAAAATACTGCGATACCATTACAGAAGACATGGATTCTTCTACGGTATTGGAACAGCTTATGATTGAGGAATATTCCCAGGAACTGGCAGTGAAAGGACCTCTGAAACTTAAAATATGGCGCGGTTCAGAGGCAAAGCGAGTGGATCTTTCTGACTTTGTTTATGGTACTGTACTGAACAGCCAGACGCTGAAGCATGCTGTAGTAGAGCTGGATCAGCCGGGACTGAAAAAAGTGGTGACAATTGAAAATAAAGCAAATTATGTGTCGATGCCGTATCAGCCGGACACATTGTATGTATTCAGTCACGGATATTTCTCGCCTCTGGACAGAGAATTCCTGAAAAAGCTTAGAAGAGCGCTGAATGGGAAGCCGGTGGAGTATTTTCACAGCGGAGATCTGGACTATGGCGGAGTGAAAATTTATGAGTATATTAAGAAGCAGATTCTTCCGGACGTACAGCCGCTGAAGATGGATGTGGAGACGTTTGAAAAATATGCCTCTTTTGCAGAGCCGATCAGTAAGGAAACAATGGCAAAATTGCAGAAAACAGAGATCCCTGATTTGCAGGAATTGATTGACAAAATGATTGAAACCGGAATGGGGATTGAACAGGAGAGTTTTTTGATCGTATAAAGGATAACGCAAATGAAGAAAAAATAAGCAAGGGCAGCATCTTTTCGGGATGCTGCCCATTATTATGCTTAAAATCCTTCCACAAACTGATCCAGAACATGCGGCAATAATTTGTCGCTATATTCGGTCAGAGAGTAATTCCCTTTGCAAAGTGCCCAATCGTAGAGTAAAGCTCTTTCGTACATTGCGTATATCTTCAACAACTCCTGCGGAGTGCTGGTGTTTTTGAATTCACCGGATTCGATCGCGCCGGAAATCGTATCGGTAAGCCAAGTGAAATAATAACGGTCACTTTCCAGGAGAGATCGCTTGTCCTTGGTAATCAATTGTGAAGAATATAAAGATGCGAGCAGATTCACATCAATTGTAGTTTCAATCATATAGAACAGTTCATGATTGAAAAACAGCAATTTGTCGTAGGCTGATAAGTCAGGATCGACGATTCCTGCAAGCTCCTCATATTTATCATCAAAAAGGTATGAGAGCGTGTTAAGCAATGCTTCTTTTCCTTTGAAATAATGATAAAATGTACCCTTCGAAGTCTTGGAGGCGGCAATGATTTCATCTACTGTTGTTTGCTCGTATCCGTTTTTGTGAAAAAGAGTCCACGCAGCTTTTACAATTTTGCTTTTTGTGGAACGGCGTTTCTTAGGCATTAAATAACCTCACTTCCTAACGTTTGCTTCCGACTTTAAAGCCGTATTTCAGTGGGTCGTCCGGGTCGATCACATAAGTTGCATCGCCGGTCAGGTAGGCGCTTCCGGTAATCTGAGGAATAACTGCATCAAATTCTCCGACTTTTGCTTCTTTCAGGATGACGCCTTTAAATTGGGAGCCGATAAAGCTTTCATATACGAAAGGTTCTCCGATCCCGATTTCGCCTCTTTTGTATAAGGTCGCCAGTTTAGCACTTGTTCCTGTTCCGCACGGAGAACGATCTGCCATATGGTCGCCGAAAATAACAACGTTGCGTTTATTACAGCCAGGAGTGTCGGTTGAACAGTACATTTCTACAAGGTCTACTGTTGTGATATCCAATTCTGGATGTTTGATTTCTACTTCTTTGTTGACCTGTTCCAACATATGGATACCGAAATCGGTAAGCTTTGGAATAGAATCCGGATCAACAGTCCAACCGAATTGCTCGGCGTCTACGAGGGCGAAGAAACTTCCGCCGAAAGCAATGTCATATTTTACTTCCCTTCCGTCTACGGTGGTAGTCAGATTCTCCTTATAAAGGAAAGCAGGCACATTCGTTAAAGTAACGTTCAAAACTTTTCCGTTCTTTACTTCGGCCTTGGTGCGAATGATTCCGGCAGGAGCATCCAGAACGACTTCCGTATATGGTTCTACGGCCGGGACAAGCCCCGTTTCGATAATTGCGGTTACAGATCCAATCGTGCCATGTCCGCACATGTTTAAATATTCGCCTGTATCCATAAAGATTACTCCGAAATCAGCTTCCGGATGCACCGGCTCTGTTAAAAGAGCTCCGAACATATCATGGTGTCCACGTGGTTCGAACATCAAGGCACGGCGGTATTGATCATAATTCTCTGCAAGAAAATTCTTGCGTTCGATCATGGTGTCACCTTTCAGCTCCGGAAAACCGGACATGATGATACGCGTAAATTCCCCCACTGTATGAGTATCAATTGCATGAAAAGACGCTTCAAAAGCGTCAAGGTTAAGCTTTGGATGAATTTCCATTTCCCAATTCCCTCCTTAAAGTAAGTTATAGAAATAATCTATAAGCTGTCAGCATAAAGCGGGCAGCATAGTAGTAGAAACCAAAATGATAAATAGAATATAGAGCAGCCTTTGGAAATATATTTCTGCAGTCTGCTAAATATTATTATGTATTATGTAATAAAATGGACGACAAAACCTGTGCGGCATTAAGCATTCCGCTGTGAAATAAATGTTGTCTAGACTTGATTCTAGTATGAAGTACAGTTTCTGAAAATATTATCTACGAAAAGCCTTGAAAAGTCAATAGAAATTTGCTACAATAAAAAACGAAATAAATGTTGAAAAATGAAATAAACTGTGGTACAGTTAGAAAGCCGGAAATAATATGGGGGTAGATGGGTAACTGGTGTGCCTCCTAGTCTTCAAAACTAGTGTGGGGCGTTAAGAGCGTCCTGGGTGGGTTCGATTCCCACATGCCCTCGCCAAGAAAAGATTGGCTTTCCGACTTAAGATGACACCTGTAAAGTAAGCGATCGTATTTTTATACGTTCGCTTTTCATATTATATATAGAAAATATTTATAAGTGAAAGGGAGAAGGGTCATGGGAAACTTACAAATTTTACTGCGTCAGCATGTTGGGGCACCCTGCGCGGCGGTGGTAAAGGCTGGTGACAGAGTTGAAAAAGGCACCTTGATCGCGACACCGACGGGCCTTGGCGCAAATATTTTCTCGAGTGCGTATGGCGTGGTTGAGGAAGTGAAGGAAGATCGGATCATTATCAGGCCTGATGAAGTTCAGAAAGATGAATTTGTTCCGATCCAGGAAGGCAGCAAGCTGGATATGGTGAAATCAGCGGGCGTAGTTGGTATGGGCGGAGCTGGATTTCCGACAGGTGTGAAATTGGGAACTGACCTGAAGGGTGGATATATTCTGGTGAATGCGGCAGAATGTGAGCCTGGACTGAGGCACAATATTCAGCAGCTTGAAGAAGATTGCGAGAAAGTCATCCGCGGCGTAAAACACTGCATGGAAATTTCAAATGCGGCAAAAGCAATCTTTGCAATTAAAAAGAAGAATGAGAAAGCTGTTGCAAGACTGCGCGAAGCACTGAAAGATGAGGACGCGATTACGATTCATCTGCTTCCGGATATCTATCCGATGGGAGAAGAACGTGCGGTTGTAAGAGAGTGTCTGGGAATTGAACTTCAAACGACTCAGCTGCCCTCAGCGGCAAATGCGATCGTCTGCAATGTAGAGACGCTGGCAAGGGTATCGGAAGCAATTGATGAAAGAAAGCCTTGCTTTTCAAAGAATCTTACTGTGATTGGTAAGATTAATGGTGGAAATGAACCACATGTTTTTATGGATGTTCCTGTAGGAACGAGTGTTGGTGATCTGATTGAGAGGGCTGGCGGTATTGATGGCCTTTATGGGGAAATTATTATGGGAGGACCATTTACCGGAAAGGCCACTACTGAAGAAGAACCAATCACCAAGACAACCGGAGGAATCATTGTTACGATTGATTTTCCGGATCTTCACGGAGCAAAAGTAGGTTTATTGGTATGTGCCTGCGGAGGAAGTGAAGAAAGAATGCGTGATATTTGTGCTAAGATGAATGGTGTAGTTGCGTCTGTCGCAAGATGTAAACAGGCGATTGAGAATAAACCGGGAGCACCATTGAAGTGCGAACGCCCCGGTAATTGTCCGGGACAGGCAAAGAATAACATTCAGTTTAAGAAAGACGGATGTGAATACATTATTATAGGAAACTGCTCTGACTGTTCCAATACAGTAATGGGATCTGCTCCGAAGATGGGATTGAAAGTATTCCACCAGACGGATCATGTAATGAGGACGATCGGGCATCCGCTTTACAGATATCTGCGGGTATCGAAACAGGTAGAACAACTTCCGGACGGCAAATAGGCCGCGGAATGAGATAATAGGACAAGTAACGAGGAGGTAATATTATGTCAATTACAGCTGAAACAGCAAAAGAACATGCAAAAGACCCTGCCGTATTATGTTGCAGAGCAGAAGGCGGAATTACAATTCAGGCAGCAAATCTGGAAGATCCGGCTATTTTCGATGATCTGGTAGATTCAGGACTTTTGAATCTGGAAGGAGCGCTTACGATCGAACAGGTTCTGGGAGCAACTCTGGTTAAGACTTGTGACTCTCTTACACCGCTTACCGCTGATCTGGTAGAAGGAGCCAATGTAGTTGCAGAAGCACCGGTAGAAGAAGAGGAAGAAGTGGCTCCGGTAGAAGCATCTGCTGCAGCACCGGCACAGGTATGCCAGGCATCTGCGGCATCCGGTATTTTGAAAATACATATCGGAGAAGGAAAAGATATCAATATTGAACTTCCGGTGGGTTTTAATGGCGGTGCTGCAGTAGCAGAAGTTCCTGCACAGCTTCCGGTTCAGGAGGCAGCACCGGCGGTGAAAGAACCGGAACCGAAAGTTGTAAGAAGTGTAACAAGAAAGCACTATAAGATTACAGAAGTAAAACGCGGCCCGGAGACAAAGATTGAAGGCACGACTCTTTACATCAGAGAAGGAATTGAGGAAGAAGCAGTTGCTTCTCAGGAGTTGGTACACAGCCTTAAAATTGATATCATTACACCGGATATGTATCATACCTATTCTGAGACAATTATGGACGTTCAGCCAATCGCTGCAAAAGAAGGCGATGACGAGATCGGAAGCGGAACAACAAGAGTACTTGATGGTGTTGTTATGATGGTCACAGGAACAGATGACAATGGTGTACAGATTGGTGAATTCGGTTCTTCCGAAGGCTATCTGGACGAAAACATCATGTGGAACCGTCCGGGTGCACCGGATAAAGGCGAGATCTTTATCAAGACAGAAGTTGTGATCAAAGAAGGAACCAATATGGAAAGACCGGGCCCGCTTGCAGCACATACCGCAACAGATGTGATCACACAGGAAATCCGGGTGGCTTTAAAAGCGCTTGAAGATGAAAGCCTTGTAGTAAATACAGAAACATTTGAACAGGTAAGAAGACCTGGAAAGAAGAAGGTTGTAATCGTAAAAGAGATCATGGGACAGGGCGCAATGCATGATAACCTGATCCTTCCGGTTGAGCCGGTCGGCGTTCTTGGGGCAAAACCGAACGTAGACCTTGGAAATGTTCCGGTTATGGTTTCTCCGCTTGAGGTACTGGACGGATGTATCCATGCACTGACCTGCATTGGACCTGCTTCTAAGGAAATGTCAAGACATTACTGGAGAGAACCTCTGGTTACGGAAGTGCTCCATGACGAAGAAGTAGACCTTTGCGGTGTTATTTTCGTGGGAAGTCCACAGATCAATGCGGAAAAATTCTATGTATCCAAACGTGTCGGCATGATGGTGGAAGCACTGGATGTTGACGGAGCTTTCGTCACAACAGAAGGCTTTGGAAACAACCACATTGACTTTGCAAGTCATATTGAACAGATCGGTATGAGAGGAATCTCTGTTGTCGGGATGTCTTTCTGCGCAGTTCAGGGAGCTTTGGTTGTTGGAAATAAATATATGACTCATATGATTGATAATAATAAATCTGAGTCTGGTATTGAAAATGAAGTTCTTGCCTGCAACACGCTTTGCAAGGAAGACGCAGTACGCGCACTTGCAATGCTGAAAGCTGCAATGGCTGGCGAAGAAGTAAAGAAACCGGAAAGAAAATGGAATCCGAACGTGAAATCAACCAATGTGGAATTAATTTCCGAGACGATGGACGATACGCTGGAACTGGTAAAGAATGAGCAGTCTTTGCCGATGAGCCAGAAGAGAAAAGAAAAATACGACTAAGAACAGGTGAAGAACATGAAATATGGCGATAAGATCATTTATATGGAAGGGGTAATCGTAGAAATTCATGATGGATGTGTTGGGATCGATCTCAAAGGACGTCTGGGCTATCTGAAGATTCCGATGCGAATGCTGATTACCGATTATCCATTAGTGGTGGGACAGGAAGTTGGATGGAATATGAGTTTTATTGAACAGTTAGGTCCCGAGGCCAATGACAAATATGTAAGTAACCTGGATACTTATCAGAGACGTCAGGAAGAAATGAAGTCTCATAAAGAAGAATGTGAATAGCAATTAGAGGAGGTAGTAACATGAGTTTAACAGTTGTTAAAGGGCTGCAGTCAGAAATCTATGTTCCGATTACTCCGCCGCCGGTATGGGCGCCTGTAAAGAAAGAATTAAAAGATATGACGATTGCACTTGCTACGGCGGCAGGTGTGCACCATAAAGAACAGGAAAGATTTAATCTTGCAGGAGATTTTACCTGGAGAAAAATTACCGATACGATGCCGTCAAGTGAGCTTATGGTTTCACACGGAGGATATGACAACAGTGATGTGAACAAAGACATCAACTGTATGTTCCCAATTGATAGAATCCATGAGCTGGCAAAGGAAGGATTTATCAAAGCCTGTGCACCGGTTCATGCAGGATTCATGGGCGGCGGCGGAAATCAGGAGAAATTCAAGGGTGAAACCGGTCCTGCGATCGCTCAGATGTTTGTTGAGGAAGGCGTGGATGCGGTTATCCTCACCGCTGGTTGAGGTACCTGCCACCGCTCTGCAGTTCTGGTGCAGAGAGCAATTGAAGCCGCTGGCATTCCGACTATCATTATCGCGGCACTTCCGCCGGTTGTACGTCAGACCGGTTCACCACGTGCGGTAGCTCCGCTTGTTCCGATGGGAGCAAATGCAGGAGAGCCGAACAATGTGGAAATGCAGACAGCTATTGTCAAAGCAACTCTTGAAGCTCTGGTGAGCATTGAGTCTGCCGGAAAAGTTGTTCCGCTTCCATATGAATATGTAGCGAAAGTATAGAACTATTTTTTAAACTCCATGGCTTATGCTGTGGAGTTTTTGCTAAAAATGATTTATAATGGTTGGAAAGAAAAATGGCAGGAGGACGCTATGGAAAAAGATTTACGCCGCCTTGTAATAAAGGCATTTCACGTTCGGGATGTGTCCTACGGTGAAGAGAACAGAGTGACTCCGGATGGGGTGATGACGGTGGATGTTTCGGTTCTTGAAGGAATCCTTGAAAAACATCCGCAGCTCGAGAAAATGGATATACAGATTATTCCTCCTTGTGATCATGATCGTTTTACCAATACAATGATGGATATCATTCCGATTTCTACAAAAGTACTTGGAAAATTGGGGGATGGAATCACACATACTCTTACCGGAGCGTATGTAATTTTGACAGGGGTGGATGTAAATGGAAAGCAGACGCATGAATTTGGCTCTTCGGAAGGAAAGCTAAAAGAGAAATTATATCTGAATCGTGCGGGGACCCCGGGGGATGAAGATTATATTCTGTCCTTTGATGTGGTACTGAAAGCGGGGATGGGTCAGGAGCGGGAAGGTGTTCTTGCAGCGCATCGTGCGTGCGATGAGTTTATTCAAATATTCCGGGAACAGATGAAAAAATTTCGGGGTGATTTGTGTACAGAACGGCATGAATACCATGATGTCGCGCGGCCGGGAAAAAAACGCGTATTAATCATAAAGCAGGTTGCCGGGCAAGGGGCTATGTATGATACATCGCTCTTCGGAAAAGAACCTTCCGGAACAGAAGGCGGACATTCGATCATTGACATGGGGAACATGCCGGTAATCGTAACGCCGAATGAATATCGGGACGGGATCATCCGTTCTATGCAGTAGGAGGTAGAGAATATGGGAATTGGGCCATCTACAAAAGAAACGTCGTTACATCATTTTCGGGATCCGCTGCTGGATGTGGTTTCGGCGGACGAGGATTTGGATCTGATGGGGATCATGATTGTGGGAACTCCGGATGACAATGCCGATAAATTGCTGGTAGGAACTCGCGCTGCTGTTTGGGCGGAAGCCATGCGCGCTGACGGAGTGATACTTTCCTCTGACGGATGGGGGAACAGTGATGTGGATTTTGCAAATACGGTGGAGCAGATGGAAATCCGTGGAATTCCGGTTGCGGGCCTTAAATTCAGCGGAACGGTTGGACAGTTTGTTGTGACGAATGACTATCTGGACGGAATTCTGGATATCAATAAAAGCGCAGAAGGTGTCGAGACCAATATGGTCGGGGAAAATAATGTGACACAGCTTGACGCCAGAAAGGTTACGGCGCTTTTGAAGCTGAAAATGCGAAAAAGAGACACGTAAAGCGTCTCTTTTCTTTCTTTATGAAATCACATGATTCTTAATAATTGCGCGAATGCTCGCGTTGAGATAAGGTTTGAGATCCTCAAAAGGCATTGGATCATTTTCCAGAATTGTGCTGTAAGAGGTAGAACTTGCAAGCTCGATGATTAGAAACATCATTGTTTCGGGATCTCTGAGTTTAACGACAGGATTCTCTAGAAGATGGTTTCTGTACAGTTCCTTTACATTGATCTCTTCTTCGTCGTTACTTTGTAAAATTGCCTGCTTGAAAATTCCCCAGCTCAGATTTTTGGAAATAAAGCGAAGCATTGGTTTATTTTCCTTCATACGCTCCAGAATATAATCTACAATAAAAATAATTCGGTCTTCAAACTGGGGAGTGTGAGAAGACTCCAGAGCCTGCCAGGCGGCAAGAAAAAGATTCCCTGTTATTTTGGCTATGAGCCGGTCGCGTAATTCATATTTGTCTGTAAAATAAAGATAAAATGTTCCCTTTGCTACACCTGCATACTTGGCGATGTCGCTAATGGAGGTTTTCTCGATGCCCTGTTCTATGAACAAATCATAGGCGCTCCGATAGAGGGCATCGGATTTTTGCTGTTTGTTTTCGTCTACCTTCCCCATGGTATATTCTCCCCTTGTCAAAGTGAAATTATAATTGTCGGAAATGATTTCGCAATTCGTATTATAAATGCAAAATTGACAAAAGTCAATTTATATAAGCAAAATAATGACTTTCGGTCAATTAATATTCGCTGTAAGAATTAAGAGAGTATTTTGGAGTAATGGATGAAAAGATATCTGGTCAATGTGGAAATGCTTTGGTACAATGAATGAGGTATTTGTGATAAGAATCCAATATTACAGTGTAATTGATGCGAACATGGTGGAAGAATGGCTTTGAGTATCGAATGCGGCTGAAAAGGAGAAATATATGAGTGAGTATTTAGCAAAATTAAAACCGGAAGAAATTGTAAAAATGGATGTAGATTCTATCTATATCGGGAATTTGAATACGGTAGATGAAGATTTGAGTCTGCCGCTGCATGGGAAATATGGTTCTGTATTAAATTGGTTTACAGAAGAGGAAAGATTTATCAGGGCTGACGGTAAAGTTCACAGGCCGCTATATGGCATGGGAAATCGGAATGTCAAATTGAAAGTAAAAGCAGTGTACGAAGGGTACAGCGAGGAGCGTGAATTTGAGGCAACGGTTCTGCAGGAAAAGAAAGAAAATATTGTAGCGGAAATTCTGGAAGTGAATTTGGAAGCGATGCCAGGAGAAAAAGCGGCACTACCGTCAGTGGTGATTGCGAGAACTACGGACGGACGTAGAACCACACTACCTGTTAAGTGGGAGAAATATGAACCACTTTGGAAAGAAGGAATCATACATGTGCGGGGGATTGTAGAAAAATATAAGGAGAGCGCAATTGCCAGTATACATTATTATAATATAGAAGAAACTCATTATGACATACCAAAAAGAAAGGTGGAGTTTTTGCCGATTGGGCAAGTGCGGCTTAAAGAGGGGACGATCTTTTATGAACGCCAGCAGAATATGCTGAACTATCTTTTGAACATAGACGATGATCAAATGTTGTATAATTTCCGGAGAGCATCCGGTCTGGATACGCATGGTGCGGCGCCTATGACCGGTTGGGATGAAGAAAACTGTAAATTAAAAGGGCATACGACAGGGCATTATATGTCAGGATTGGCACTGGCCTGGGGGGCTACAGGGAACCCGAAATTCCGGGAGAAAATAAATTATATTGTGGACGGACTTGAGGAATGTCAGGTGGCATTTGCTGAGTCGGGAGAACATCATACAGGGTATTTGAGCGCCTATGATGAAGAACAGTTTGATCTGTTAGAACAATTCACGCGTTATCCGGAAATATGGGCACCTTATTATACTTTGGATAAAATTATGTGTGGGCTGTATGATTGCTTTCAGATTGCCGGATGTGAAAAAGCGAAAATAATATTAGAAAAGATGGGGGACTGGGTTTATGACAGGCTTTCGCGTCTTTCGAGGGAAGTACTCGATCGAATGTGGTCAATGTACATTGCTGGAGAATTTGGTGGCATGTTGGGTACGATGGTAAAACTGTATCAGATTACCGGGAAAGAAAATCATTTAAAAGCTGCGTGCTTTTTTGTGAATGATAAACTATTTTATCCGATGCTGGAAAAGTGCGATACATTGGAAGATGTGCATGCAAATCAGCACATTCCTCAAATTATAGGAGCGATGGAGTTATTCCGGGTGACGAAAGAAGAAAAATGGTGGAGAATCGGAAAAAATTTCTGGAAAATTGTGACCGCAGATCATGCGTATTGTATCGGTGGTGTGGGAGAAACGGAAATGTTCCACTGTGCCGGAACGACATGCGACTATCTGACAGAAAAAGCAGCTGAAAGTTGCGCGAGCTATAATATGCTTAGGCTGACGGCGCAGTTGTTTGAGTATACTGTTGATGGGGCGATGATGGATTATTATGATAATACGCTCCGCAATCATATCCTTACATCGGCCAGCCATGCTGATGACGGAGGAACCACTTATTTCATGCCGCTGGGACCGGGACAACAAAAAGCGTATTCGACAACAGAAAATACATGCTGTCATGGAACGGGAATGGAAAGTAGATTCCGTTATATGGAAAATATCTATGCAACGGATGAAAAATATGTGTATGTTAATCTTTTGATTGATTCGGTTTTGGGTGGGGAGGCTTCAATAGAAGTTGACACTTCGGAAACGGACGGAATCGTAAAAGTGGTATGCCGAAATGATATGGACAAGGGACTTAAGATTCACATTCCATCCTGGGCGGAAGATGGACTCCGGGCGGAACTTAACGGGAGAGAAATAAGCAGAATTACATTGGAAGATGGATATCTCTGTGTCGGGGAACAATGCAGGTCGGATGATGAAATCGTTCTGCATTTGCCGATGCAGCTACGTGTTGTGAAAAATCCGTCAGACTGCAGGTTTGTGAATCTCGCCTATGGGCCCTATATTCTTGCGGCGCTGTCTGATGTGGAAGAATTCTTTCCACTCCCGGATCTTGAGAAAATCCGACCAATGAAAGAAAAGTTGCATTTTGAAGTGGAAGGACTTGAGTTTGTTCCTTTTCCTGAAATAGATACGCAAAAATACCATGTATATTTTCTTGCACCGGAGAGCGGACAATGTTAGAAAAATGTAAATTACATACCATTAAGAAAGGCCTGATTAAAAGAGAAAAGGCACGACTGTAGTCGTGCCTTTTCTTTTTGGTATGTCATTGAGAGGTTTTTCCTCGTTGCCTTGCAGTCTTGTCTATATACAAAGCTGGGGAATGCTCCTCGAAAGAGGAAGTATATATAAATTGAGTTTTACCATCGCAGGATTATTCTTGGGGGAAACAATCGGCAATGATATAACTGCAACAGCAACCAATCGGTTTATACCTAATTGAAAAAATAAAAAAAGACGATATCCAACTTTCTTGGAAACCGTCCTTGGTTTATTGCTTTCGATTAAGTTGGTTACACTATAACACTTTATTGTGATGGTGTCAATAAGCGAAATGCAAAAAAATGTATTTTTATAAATGCATACGGTTGGTGGGATTGTACCTAAAAAAATACAATATTTTTCGGAAAAGCCTTGCAAATAAGAAAGATATCTTGTATACTGAAAAAGCTGTGACATGATAGCTGTGAAGCGTGAGGTTGCTGCCTGATATGGCAGGTTTTCCGTGGAGCGAATGTCAAGTTAGGAAACTGGCGACAAGTCACTGTACTGAATCATAACAGCCGCTGAGATGCGGTAACAACGTGTGAGTTTCTCACGACACACACGGGGAAGTGTACAGTCACCGCTTGTCGTACTGAGGTTTAAGTACGAAAAGGAGGCGACTTTTTTTATGGCAAGTCAAGTAATGAGAATCACATTGAAGGCATATGACCATCAGCTTGTTGATGCATCTGCCAAGAAAATCATCGAAACTGTAAAGAAGAATGGAGCACAGGTTAGCGGACCGGTACCGCTTCCGACAAAGAAGGAAGTTGTAACAATCTTAAGAGCGGTTCACAAATACAAATACTCCAGAGAACAGTTCGAACAGAGAACTCATAAGAGACTGATTGATATCATTGCACCGACACAGAAGACGGTTGATGCTCTTTCCAGATTGGAAATGCCGGCTGGTGTATATATTGATATCAAAATGAAAACAAAATAAGAACACAGTAATTCCTAAAATTTAGGATGAACATCAATCCGATGTTCCGCTGTAAATCACAGGAGGTAATTATAATGAAGAAAGCTATCTTAGCTACAAAAGTCGGAATGACTCAAATCTTCAACGAAGATGGAGTATTGACTCCGGTAACTGTTCTTCAGGCAGGTCCTTGTGTTGTGACACAGATCAAGACTGTTGAGAATGACGGTTACAGTGCTGTTCAGGTTGGATTCGTTGACAAGAAAGAAAAGATCGTTAACGTGGACAAGAACGGAAAGAAAGAAATCGTGCATAGACACGGTGTTACAAAAGCTGAAAAAGGACATTTTGACAAAGCTGGCGTAACAGGAAAAAGATTCGTAAGAGAATTCAAATTCGAGAACGCTGATGAATATCAGCTGGCTCAGGAAATTAAAGCTGACATCTTTGAGGCTGGCGACAAAGTTGACGCAACAGCAATTTCAAAGGGTAAAGGATTCCAGGGTGCAATCAAGAGACACAATCAGCACAGAGGACCTATGGCGCATGGCTCTAAATTCCATCGTCATGCAGGTTCAAACGGTGCTTGTTCTGACCCGAGCAAGGTATTCAAAGGAAAAGGAATGCCGGGACACATGGGAGCAAAGAGAATTACAGTTCAGAACCTTGAAGTTGTAAGAGTAGATGCTGAAAACAACCTGCTCTTAGTAAAAGGTGCCGTACCGGGACCAAAGAAATCTTTAGTAACTATTAAGGAATCTGTAAAATCTATCTAAGATTTGCACTAGGAAAGGAGGAACACACAGATGGCAAACGTATCTGTTTACAATATCGAAGGCAAAGAAGTTGGTACAATCGAACTGAACGACGCTATTTTCGGTGTAGAAGTTAACGAACATCTTGTACACATGGCAGTTGTTAACCAGCTTGCAAATAATCGCCAGGGAACGCAGAAAGCGAAAACTCGTTCTGAAGTTTCCGGTGGTGGAATAAAACCGTGGAGACAGAAAGGTACCGGTCATGCGAGACAGGGATCTACAAGAGCTCCGCAGTGGACAGGCGGCGGCGTAGTATTCGCACCGGTTCCGAGAGACTATTCTTTCAAGATGAACAAGAAAGAAAAGAGAGCAGCTCTTAAGTCTGCACTTACTTCCAGAGTAGAAGAAAACAAATTCATCGTAGTTGATGAGATGAATTTTGATGAAATCAAGACAAAGAAATTCCAGGCAGTATTAAACAACCTGTCAGTATCTAAAGCATTAGTTGTATTGGAAGATGGAAATGTGAATGCAGAACTTTCTGCAAGAAACATTGCTGATGTTAAGACAGCCAAAACAAATACAATCAATGTGTATGATATCCTGAAATACAACACAGTGATCGCTACGAAAGCTGCTGTTGAAGCGATTGAGGAGGTGTACGCATAATGGCAAACGTTCAGTATTATGATGTAATCCTTAAACCGGTAATTACAGAAAAAACAATGGAGCTTATGGCTGATAAGAAATACACGTTCTTAGTTCACACAGAAGCTACAAAGAATCAGGTGAAAGAAGCTGTTGAAAAAATGTTCCCGGGAACAAAAGTTGCCGGAGTGAATACAATGAATCTTGATGGCAAGACAAAACGTCGTGGCATGACATTTGGAAAGACAGCGAAAACAAAGAAAGCGATTGTTCAGTTAACAGAAGACTCAGCAGAGATTGAAATCTTCCAGGGACTGTAAGAACAAACTGATTAAACGGTGCAATTCCGTGACACTAATAATTAGAAGTAACGAAAGGAGATAGAGTAATGGGAATTAAAACATACCGCCCATATACACCATCCAGAAGACATATGACCGGTTCTGATTTCTCAGAAATCACAAAGACAACTCCGGAAAAATCCTTAGTTGTATCTTTGAATAAGACAGCCGGACGTAACAATCAGGGTAAAATTACTGTAAGACACCGCGGAGGCGGAGTTAAGAGAAAATATAGAATTGTGGATTTTAAACGTAAAAAAGACGGAATCCCGGCTACTGTAATCGGAATTGAATACGATCCGAACAGAACAGCTAACATCGCATTGATCTGTTATGCAGACGGCGAGAAAGCATACATCCTTGCGCCGGAAGGACTTAAGGATGGAATGAAAGTTATGAACGGACCGGAAGCGGAAGTACATGTAGGAAACTGCCTGCCGCTCAGCTGCATCCCGGTTGGTACACAGATCCACAACATTGAGCTTCATCCTGGAAAAGGCGGACAGATGGTTCGTTCTGCAGGAAACAGTGCTCAGTTAATGGCTAAAGAAGGTAAATATGCAACACTTCGTCTTCCTTCAGGCGAAATGAGAATGGTTCCGATCGAATGCCGCGCATCAGTTGGTGTAGTTGGTAATGGTGATCACAACCTGGTAAATATTGGTAAAGCAGGACGTAAACGTCATATGGGTATCAGACCTACAGTTCGTGGTTCTGTAATGAACCCGAATGACCATCCACATGGTGGTGGTGAAGGTAAGACTGGAATTGGTCGTCCGGGTCCGTGCACACCTTGGGGTAAACCGGCACTTGGCCTTAAGACTCGTAAGAAAAACAAACAGTCTAATAAGCTGATCATCAGAAGAAAAGACGGTAGAGGAATCAAATAGTTAATTTTGAAGGAGGTTATAACCTATGGCTCGTTCACTTAAAAAAGGACCATTTGCAGATGCAAGTCTGCTGAAAAAAGTGGAAGCAATGAACGCATCAGGAGACAAGGGTGTTATTAAAACATGGTCTCGCCGTTCTACAATCTTCCCGATTATGGTTGGACATACAATTGCAGTTCATGACGGAAGAAAACACGTTCCGGTATATGTAACAGAGGATATGGTTGGACACAAACTCGGAGAGTTCGTTGCAACCAGAACCTACAGAGGACATGGAAAAGACGAAAAGAAATCCAAAGTTAGATAATATTTAACGTATTGAAAGGAGGTTTCATCCCATGGCAAAAGGACATAGAAGTCAAATTAAGAGAGAAAGAAATGCAAATAAAGACACCAGACCATCAGCTAAGTTATCTTACGCTAGAGTCTCTGTTCAGAAAGCATGCTTCGTATTAGATGCCATCAGAGGTAAGGATGTACAGACAGCGCTTGGTATTTTGACATATAACCCAAGATACGCTTCAAGCATTATAAAGAAATTATTAGAGTCAGCAATTGCTAATGCTGAAAACAACAATGGTATGAATGTTGAAAACCTTTATATCGAGGAATGTTACGCAAATAAAGGACCAACAATGAAGAGAATCAGACCGAGAGCAAAGGGTAGAGCTTACAGAATCGAAAAGAGAATGAGTCATATTACACTTGTGTTGAATGAAAGATAAGGAGGACAATCATGGGACAGAAAGTTAATCCTCATGGCTTGAGAGTCGGTGTTATCAAAGACTGGGACTCAAAATGGTATGCAGAGAAAGATTTCGCTGATTACCTGGTAGAAGACCATAAAATCAGAGTATTTCTTAAAAAGAAATTATATAGTGCCGGTGTTTCTAAGATTGAAATCGAAAGAGCATCTGACCGTGTGAAGATTATTATTTATACTGCTAAACCGGGTGTCGTAATCGGTAAAGGCGGTTCAGAGATTGAAAAAGTAAAAGCTGAACTTCAGAAAATGACGGATAAAAAAGTTATCGTTGATATCAAAGAAGTGAAGAGACCGGATAAGGACGCACAGTTAGTAGCTGAGAATATTGCACAGCAGCTGGAAAACCGTATTTCATTCCGTCGTGCAATGAAGTCCTGCATGTCCAGAACTATGAAAGCAGGAGCGCTTGGTGTTAAGACTTCTGTATCAGGACGTCTTGGCGGAGCTGATATGGCTCGTACAGAGTTCTACAGTGAAGGAACGATTCCGCTTCAGACATTAAGAGCAGACATTGACTATGGCTTCGCTGAAGCAGACACAACTTATGGAAAAGTTGGTGTTAAGGTATGGGTATACAAAGGCGAAGTACTTCCAACAAAGGCTAGTAAGGAAGGGAGCGATAAATAATGTTAATGCCAAAAAGAGTAAAACGTAGAAAACAGTTCCGTGGCTCCATGAAGGGTAAAGCATTAAGAGGAAACAAGATCACGAACGGTGAATATGGTCTTGTGGCAATGGAACCATGTTGGATCAAATCCAATCAGATCGAAGCTGCCCGTATTGCTATGACACGTTACATCAAGCGTGGTGGTAAAGTTTGGATTAAGATTTTCCCGGATAAACCAGTAACAACAAAACCGGCTGAAACTCGTATGGGTTCTGGTAAAGGAACTCTTGAATACTGGGTAGCAGTTGTTAAGCCAGGACGTGTTATGTTTGAGCTGTCAGGAGTACCTGAAGAAGTTGCAAGAGAAGCACTTCGTCTGGCTATGCACAAGTTACCATGCAAATGTAAAGTCGTTTCTCGTGCAGATTTAGAAGGCGGTGATAACAGTGAAAATTAAGACATTCGTAGAAGATTTAAAAGCAAAATCAGTTGCGGAGCTGAACGAAGAATTAGTAGCTGCTAAAAAGGAACTCTTTAACCTGAGATTCCAGAACGCAACAAACCAGTTAGATAATACAAGCAGAATCAAAGAAGTCAGAAAGAACATCGCAAGAATTCAGACAGTGATTACTGAAAAAGGCAACGAATAAGCAGCGTAGCTTAGAGTGTTCTAGAAAGGAGCAAAACCGTGGAAAGAAACCTGAGAAAAACGAGAGTTGGTAAGGTTGTAAGCAACAAGATGGATAAGACAATCGTTGTTGCAGTAGAAGACCATGTAAAACATCCGCTTTACAATAAGATCGTAAAAAGAACTTATAAATTAAAAGCGCATGATGAAGAGAATAAATGCAATATTGGCGATAGAGTAAAAGTTATGGAAACAAGACCGTTATCGAAAGATAAGAGATGGAGACTTGTTGAAATCGTAGAAGAAGTTAAATAGTTTGGCTTTGAATAAGTATAAGGAGGTTTACCTGCATGATACAGCAAGAAAGCAGATTAAAAGTAGCTGACAACACAGGTGCTAAAGAATTACTCTGTATCCGTGTATTAGGCGGTTCTACAAGAAGATATGCAGCAATCGGCGATGTGATCGTTGCGTCTGTTAAAGATGCAACACCAGGCGGCGTTGTTAAAAAAGGTGATGTAGTAAAAGCTGTTGTAGTTCGTACTGTAAACAGCACACGTCGTAAAGATGGTTCTTACATCAGATTCGACGAGAATGCTGCAGTAATTATAAAAGATGACAAAAACCCAAGAGGAACTCGTATTTTTGGACCTGTAGCCAGAGAACTTCGTGAGAAACAGTTTATGAAAATTGTTTCCCTGGCTCCGGAAGTACTGTAAGGAGGTTCGAATATGTCAACAATGAAGATCAAGAAAGGTGATACTGTTAAAGTAATCGCCGGAAAAGACAAAGACAAAGAAGGCAAAGTAATCGCTGTTAATAAAAAAGACGGAACTGTCCTTGTGGAAAATGTTAACATGAGAACAAAACATACAAAACCGAGCGCTTCCAATCCGGAAGGTGGAATCATCCATCAGGAAGGACCGATCGATGCGTCCAACGTAATGTATGTGCACAAGGGAGAAGCCACAAGAGTTGGTTTTAAACTTGAAGGAGACAAGAAAGTTCGTTTTGCTAAATCAACAGGCGAAGTGATTGATTAATTCGAGGAAGGAGGTCCAGAGCTTTGAGTAGACTGAAAGAACAGTACCAGAATGAGATCGTTGATGCAATGATCAAGAAATTTGGTTATAAGAATATTATGGAAGTGCCAAAACTCGATAAAGTTGTAATCAACATGGGTGTTGGCGAAGCAAAAGATAATGCAAAAGCATTAGACTCAGCAGTAGCTGATATGGAAAAAATTACCGGACAGAAAGCGGTTCTTACAAGAGCTAAGAAATCTGTTGCTAACTTCAAAATCCGTGAAGGTATGGCAATTGGATGTAAGGTTACATTAAGAGGCGAGAAGATGTATGAATTCGTTGATCGTCTGATTAACCTTGCACTGCCGCGAGTTCGTGACTTTAGAGGAGTTAACCCGAACGCATTTGACGGAAGAGGAAATTACGCTCTTGGAATCAAAGAGCAGCTGATCTTCCCTGAAATCGAGTACGATAAAGTGGATAAAGTAAGAGGTATGGATGTTATCTTCGTTACAACTGCAAGAACTGACGAAGAAGCTCGTGAATTATTAACACAGTTCAACATGCCATTCACAAAGTAAGGAGGAAATTTTCATGGCAAAGACAGCAATGAAACTGAAACAGCAGCGCAAACAGAAATTCTCTACAAGAGAATACAATCGCTGCAGAATCTGCGGACGTCCACATGCATATTTAAGAAAATATGGAATCTGCCGTGTATGCTTCCGTGAACTGGCATACAAGGGTGAAATTCCGGGCGTTAAGAAAGCAAGTTGGTAGAAAAGGAGGACAATCCAGATGACTATGAGTGATCCAATTGCAGATATGCTTACAAGAATCCGTAATGCAAATACTGCAAAACATGATACAGTTGATGTTCCGGCATCTAAAATGAAAATCGCTATTGCAGATATTCTTCTGAATGAGGGATATATTGCAAAATACGATATCGTAGAAGAAGGCAGCTTCAACACAATCCGCATCACATTAAAATACGGTGCAGATAAAAATGAGAAAGTTATTTCTGGTCTGAAGAAAATCTCTAAACCGGGTCTTCGCGTTTACGCTGGTAAAGACGAACTCCCGAAGGTACTCGGAGGACTTGGAACAGCTATTATTTCTACAAATCAGGGAGTCATTACTGATAAAGAAGCAAGAAAACTTGGCGTAGGCGGAGAAGTTCTTTGCTTTATCTGGTAATATAAAGTAGCAACTGAAAACAGAATGAGCACAGCACTCATTCCGAGAATGTAAGTGTAGGAGGTAAAAGGCATGTCACGTATTGGAAGACATCCGGTAGCGATCCCGGCAGGTGTAACTGTTGAAATCGCAGAGAATAATGTAGTGACCGTTACAGGTCCAAAAGGAACTCTCGTTAGAGAACTTCCGGTTGAAATGGAAATCAAAAAAGAAGGCGACGAAGTTGTAGTAACAAGACCGAATGACTTAAAGAAGATGAAATCTTTACATGGTCTTACAAGAACTCTTATTAATAACATGGTGATTGGTGTAACAGAAGGTTATCAGAAAGTTCTTGAGATCAACGGTGTTGGTTACAGAGCAGCAAAATCTGGAAATAAATTAACATTGAGTTTGGGATACTCTCACCCGGTTGAGATGGAAGATCCAGAAGGAATTGAAACGGTTCTTGAAGGACAGAACAAAATCATCGTTAAGGGAATTAGCAAAGAAAAAGTTGGCCAGTATGCAGCTGAAATCAGAGATAAGAGAAGACCGGAACCTTACAAAGGTAAAGGTATCAAATATGCTGATGAAGTTATTAGACGTAAAGTTGGTAAGACTGGTAAAAAATAAGTAAGGAGAGTGTGAACAAATGGTTAGTAAAAAATCTAGAAGCGAAGTTCGTGAAAATAAGCATAGAAAATTACGCAACCGTTTCAGCGGAACAGCTGAAAGACCGCGTCTTGCTGTGTTTAGAAGTAATAATCATATGTATGCTCAGATCATTGACGATACTGTTGGAAATACTCTTGTCTCAGCTTCCACTCTTCAGAAAGATGTAAAAGCTGAACTGGAAAAGACCAACAACGTTGAAGCAGCAGCATACCTTGGAACTGTTATTGCAAAGAAGGCATTGGAAAAAGGTATTACAACAGTTGTATTTGACAGAGGTGGATTCATCTACCACGGAAAAATTAAAGCATTAGCAGACGCAGCTAGAGAAGCTGGTTTGAATTTCTAGTAAGGAGGCGCACACATGAAACAGGAACGTATTGATGCTAAACAGTTAGAACTTACCGAAAAAGTAGTATCAATTAAACGTGTTACCAAAGTTGTTAAGGGTGGTCGTAACATGAGATTCACAGCTTTAGTAGTTGTCGGAGATGGAAACGGCCATGTTGGTGCAGGTTTAGGAAAGGCAGCAGAAATTCCGGAAGCGATCCGCAAAGGAAAAGAAGATGCCATGAAGAAACTCATCACAGTAACATTAGATGAAAATGAAAGTATTACACATGACTATATCGGAAAATTCGGAAGTGCTTCTGTACTTCTGAAGAAAGCTCCGGAAGGTACCGGTGTTATCGCTGGTGGACCGGCTCGTGCCGTTATCGAGCTTGCCGGAATCAAGAACATTCGTACAAAATCTCTTGGTTCAAACAATAAGCAGAATGTAGTACTTGCTACAATCAATGGTTTAAGTGAACTGAAAGCTCCAGAAAAAGTAGCTAAACTTCGCGGAAAATCTGTTGAAGAGATTTTAGGCTAAGGAGGAGATTACAGATGGCAAATTTGAAAATCACATTAGTGAAATCTACAATCGGTGCTGTTCCGAAACATAAAAAAACAGTAGAAGCTTTAGGGCTGAGAAAAGTAAATAAAACAGTTGTATTGCCGGATAATGCTGCAGTCAGAGGAATGGTGCAGCAGGTAAGACATCTGGTAAAAGTTGAAGAAGAAGCATAAATCTTATAGATAAGGAGGTGTCACAATGGACTTATCAAATTTAAGACCTGCTGACGGAGCAAAACATAGCGATAATTTCAGAAGAGGCCGTGGACACGGTTCAGGAAATGGTAAGACAGCCGGAAAAGGACACAAAGGTCAGAAAGCCCGTTCTGGAGCAACCAGACCAGGTTTCGAAGGTGGTCAGATGCCATTATACAGACGTATTCCTAAGAGAGGTTTCACATGCAGAAACTCTAAGACAATCGTAGGAATTAATGTCAGTGCTTTAGAAGTATTTGAAAATGATTCAGTTGTTTCCGTTGAGACTTTGATCGAGGCAGGAATCGTTAAGAATCCTAGAGATGGTGTTAAAATTCTTGGAAATGGAGAGTTAACCAAAAAGCTTACTGTTCAGGCAGATGCATTTAGTGCAGGTGCTGTAGAAAAGATTGAAGCAGTTGGTGGAAAAGCAGAGGTGATCTAATGCTACAGACATTCCGTAAGGCATTTCAAATTGAAGATATACGGAAAAAAATACTGTATACCCTTGCGATGTTGTTTGTAGTACGCCTCGGGTCACAACTCCCTACCCCGGGAGTTGACCCGAACTACATTAAGGATTTCTTTGCAAATCAGACCGGTGAAACATTTAATTTCTTTAATGCTTTCACCGGTGGTTCTTTTGAACAGATGTCCGTTTTCGCATTGAGTATTACACCGTATATTACTTCTTCCATTATCATGCAGCTCCTCACGATTGCAATTCCGAAATTGGAAGAGATGCAGAAAGAGGGAGAAGACGGAAGAAAGAAAATTGCTACGATTACACGTTATGTAACAGTTGGTCTGGCTCTGATTGAATCAACTGCCATGGCAGTTGGTTTTGGACGTCGGGGACTTCTGGAAGAATACAATTTTGTAAATGCAGCAATCGTAGTTCTGACACTGACAGCTGGTTCTGCATTCTTGATGTGGATAGGTGAGAGAATTACGGAGAAGGGCGTAGGAAACGGAATTTCTATCGTTCTTTTAATTAATATTCTGTCGCGTGTACCAAGTGATCTGACTACGTTGTATGAAACTTTTGTCAAAGGTAAAGGCCTTGCAAAAGGTGGGCTTGCGGCGCTTATCATTCTGGCAATTATTCTTGCACTTGTAGTGTTTACAGTTGTGCTGCAGGATGCAGAAAGAAGAATTCCGGTTCAGTATTCTCAGAAAGTACAGGGAAGAAGAAGTGTTGGCGGACAGTCAACAAATATTCCGCTTAAAGTAAATACAGCAGGAGTTATTCCGGTTATTTTTGCTTCATCTATTATGCAGTTTCCAATTGTAATTGCTTCTTTTTTAGGAAAAGGCAATGGAACTGGCATTGGAAGTGAAATACTTCGTGGATTAAATTCAGGAAACTGGTGTAACCCGTCTCATCTTCAATATTCATGGGGATTGATCGTATACATTGCATTGACAGTATTTTTTGCATATTTCTATACGAGCATTACATTTAACCCACTTGAAATTGCGAATAATATGAAGAAAAGCGGCGGATTTATTCCAGGTATTCGTCCTGGTAAGCCTACTGTAGATTATCTGACGAAGATTTTAAATTATATTATCTTTATCGGTGCGTGTGGTCTTGTAATTGTGCAGGTGATTCCGTTCTTCTTTAATGGAGTATTTGGAGCGCAGGTATCGTTCGGTGGAACATCTTTGATCATTATTATTGGTGTTGTACTTGAAACTGTGAAACAAATTGAATCACAGATGCTCGTACGAAACTATACAGGATTTTTAAATAACAAAGGAAATGCAATGAAGAACAGTTTCCTTGGATTTTAGAACACAGTGGCTCGTTGTTGTTTATCATTACATAATAGATAAATTGCAACGAGCTATTTGAACATGTTAAAAAAGGAGGTAGCAGTATGAAGATTATTATGTTAGGTGCTCCTGGAGCAGGAAAAGGAACTCAGGCTAAGAAAATAGCGGCAAAATATGGAATTCCGCATATTTCAACCGGAGATATTTTCAGGGCAAATATCAAAAACGGTACGGAACTTGGAAAGAAAGCAAAGACTTATATGGATCAGGGACTTCTCGTTCCGGACGAACTTGTTGTGGATCTTGTAGTAGATCGTGTCAATCAAGAAGATTGTGAGAATGGATATGTACTTGACGGTTTTCCGAGAACAATTCCTCAGGCAGAAGCACTGGATAAAGCGCTTGCTGCCCAGGGACAGAAAATGGATTATGCTATCGATGTAGATGTTCCGGATGAAAATATTGTTCGCCGCATGGGCGGAAGACGCGCCTGTGTGGGATGTGGCGCTACATATCATCTTGAATATGCACCGACCAGACAGGAAGGAATTTGTGATGTATGTGGCGGTGAATTAATTCTGCGTGATGATGATAAACCGGAGACTGTTCTGAAACGTCTTGGCGTATATCATGAACAGACACAGCCGCTGATCGAGTATTATACGAATCAAGGCATTTTAAAAACTGTAGATGGAACAGTAGATATGGAAGACGTATTTGCTGCCATTGTTTCTATCTTGGGAGAATAGCTCATGGCAATTACGATTAAATCAGAAAGAGAAATTGAACTGATGACCCAGGCCGGAAGGATTCTGGAAATCGTACATGAGGAGATGGAAAAAGCATTAAAGCCGGGAATGACAACACTGGACATTGATGCAATTGGAGAGGAAGTGATTCGCAGCTACGGCTGCGAACCTTCTTTCCTGAATTATAACGGGTATCCTGCATCTATCTGCGTATCGGTTAATGAAGAAGTTGTTCATGGAATTCCATCACGAAATCGGATCATTCAGGAGGGAGACATTGTAAGTCTGGATGCGGGACTTATTTATAAGGGGTATCATTCAGATGCGGCAAGGACGCATGCAGTAGGAGAAATCAGTGAAGAAGCAAAAAAACTGATCGAAGTGACCAGACAAAGCTTTTTTGAAGGAATAAAATATGCAAAAGAAGGCAATTATTTATTTGAGATTTCCGGTGCAATAGGAAGATATGCTGCCGGATTTGGTTATGGAGTAGTAAGGGAACTTTGCGGACACGGAATCGGAACCCACCTGCATGAAGATCCTGAAATCCCGAACTTTCCGATGATGAGACGCGGACCTAAATTAAAAGCCGGAATGACCCTTGCGATCGAGCCTATGATCAATCTTGGTACTGAGAAAGTCAGATGGCTGGATGATGATTGGACGGTTGTGACGCGAGATGGGAAGCTTTCGGCACATTATGAGAATACAGTGCTGATTACAAAGGGAGAGCCCATACTTTTGACACTTGGCGGCAAAATAAAGTAAATCTGTGTAACATGATGAGGCGCGAAGATATGGAAAGATGGGAAGAAGGTATGCTTGCCAGGTCACTGGCGGGGCATGATAAAGAAAAAGTTTATGTCATTACTAAGATAGAAGATGCATATGTATATCTGTCAGACGGAAAAAACAGAAAAACAGATAATCCAAAAAAGAAAAAGAAAAAGCATGTGCAGCTTATTCGGATAAAACATGAAATTAATTCAGCAGATGATGAAAAAGTAAAAAGGATATTGAAAGAGTACAGTAAATCACTGACAGGAATGAAGGAGGAATCTTAATATGTCAAAGGCAGATGTAATTGAAATTGAAGGGACGGTTGTTGAAAAACTTCCAAACGCAATGTTTCAGGTAGAACTCGAAAATGGTCATCAGGTCCTGGCACATATCAGCGGAAAGCTTCGTATGAATTTTATTAAAATTTTACCGGGAGATAAAGTAACATTGGAACTTTCGCCATATGATTTATCAAAAGGAAGAATTATCTGGAGAGATAAGTAAAATAACTATTGACTTTATATTTTGTGTAATGCTATAATATTAGGCGAACTGCTGTCGGGTATTAATAGACAGTGGTGGGAAAATGCAAACTGGCAAGGTATGAAAGGAGGATTTGACATGAAGGTTAGATCATCAGTAAAACCGATTTGCGAAAAATGCAAAGTTATCAAGAGAAAAGGAAGCGTCAGAATTATCTGCGAAAATCCGAAACATAAACAGCGTCAGGGATAATGACGAATGTTTATAATGAATTAGGCGGCTGATAGCACGATACGCCTGGAAGTGTGTAGGGCGTTGGATGCTATTTCAAATATACAGGGAAACACCCCATCTGCCATAAAGCTAAAGCGGTGGTTTCAAGTATATTGCTTACAATACCGGCGGTCATTAGCCGATAGATCGGTTGCCGGAAAGGATGCGAATACCGACGCATCTGGGCTGGTATATCGGACAAGTCATGTAAGGTGAAGGAATGTCCGGTAGGGTGCTTTTGATAACGGGATACCCTCAGCCTCAATTTAAGACAGTATCAAAAAATGAATCAAATGGAGGAAATCACAAATGGCTCGTATTGCAGGTGTAGACTTACCAAGAGACAAACGTGTAGAAATCGGATTGACTTATATCTACGGAATCGGTAGAACAAGTTCAAACCGTATTCTTGCAGAAGCTGGAGTTAATCCAGATACCCGCTGCAGAGACTTAACAGATGACGAAGTTAAGAAAATCAGTGCAGTAATCGACGAAACTCAGATGGTAGAAGGTGATCTCCGCAGAGAGATCGCGCTGAACATCAAGAGACTTCAGGAAATCGGATGCTATAGAGGAATCCGTCACAGAAAAGGACTTCCTGTTCGTGGTCAGAAGACAAAGACGAATGCAAGAACAAGAAAAGGTCCGAAGAGAACAGTTGCAAACAAAAAGAAATAATTTGAGAAACAGATAACAGTATAATAGGAAAGTGTAGGTTAGTTTTATTATGGCTAAAAAAGTTACAAAAAAAGTGACAAAAAAACGTGTCAAGAAAAACGTTGAACGCGGACAGGCACATATCCAGTCATCTTTCAATAATACAATCGTTACTTTGACAGATGCTCAGGGAAATGCTTTATCATGGGCAAGTGCAGGTGGTCTGGGATTTAGAGGTTCAAGGAAATCTACTCCTTATGCAGCTCAGATGGCAGCAGAGACGGCAGCTAAAGCAGCTTTAGTTCATGGTCTTAAATCAGTAGATGTATTCGTAAAAGGACCTGGTTCAGGAAGAGAAGCAGCAATCCGTGCACTTCAGGCATGCGGAATTGATGTAACAAGCATCAGAGACGTAACACCGGTACCGCACAATGGATGCCGCCCACCGAAGAGAAGAAGAGTCTAGTCGAATTATTATAGGAGGATAAAGAGCATGGCAGTAAATAGAGTTCCGGTTCTGAAAAGATGCCGTTCGTTAGGAATGGATCCGGTATATTTAGGAATTGATAAAAAGTCTAACAGACAGTTGAAAAGATCTAATAGAAAAATGAGCGAGTATGGTCTGCAGTTACGCGAGAAGCAGAAAGCTAAATTTATCTATGGTGTATTAGAGAAACCTTTCAGAAACTACTTTGAAAGAGCAGATCGTATGAAAGGTATGACAGGTGATAACCTGATGGTTCTTCTTGAATCAAGACTGGATAACGTAATTTTCCGTCTCGGATTTGCCAGAACAAGACGTGAAGCAAGACAGATTGTGGATCATAAGCATGTACTTGTGAATGGAAAACAGGTAAACATTCCATCATACCAGATCAAAGCCGGTGATGTTATCGAAATCAAAGAAGGAAAGAAGAGCCTTCAGAGATACAAAGACATTATGGAAGTGACTGCTGGACGCATGGTTCCGGATTGGCTTGAAGCAGATCCGGAAGCTTTAAAGGGAACGGTAAAAGAACTTCCGCTTCGCGAAGCA
Organism: bacterium; assembly: GCA_022774325.1. Taxonomy (GTDB): domain Bacteria; phylum Bacillota; class Clostridia; order Lachnospirales; family Lachnospiraceae; genus Allocoprococcus. The sequence goes on from JALFNN010000070.1 coordinate 48,535, forward strand.
ATTGATGTTCCGGTAGACGAAATGATGATTGTCGAGTTATATTCTAAATAAAACGCATTCATTTAAGAAGATGCAGTACTTAACGAACCTGATTTTCGGGTTCGTTAAGGTGCTGTTGAAAAGAATACCCGGCTATCCTGCAGGGAGGAGGGTCCGGGACAAAGCAACCCTCAACATTCAAAAACCCATAAGGAGGGACCAAAATAGTGTTTGATTTTAATAAACCAAATATTGAAATTACAGAAATTTCTGAAGATAAAAAATATGGCAGATTCGTAGTAGAACCTTTGGAAAGAGGATATGGTACGACGTTGGGTAACTCTTTGAGAAGAATTATGCTTTCTTCTTTACCGGGTGCAGCAATCAGCCAGATTAAAATCGACGGTGTACTGCATGAATTCAGCTCCATTCCTGGAGTTAAGGAAGATGTAACTGAAATCATCATGAATTTGAAATCCCTGGCAATCAAGAATACTTCCGAAACAGATGAACCGAAAACGGCTTATATTGAGTTTGAAGGTGAAGGTGTCGTAACGGGAGCAGATATTCAGGCTGATTCTGATATTGAAATCATGAATCCTGATACAGTGATTGCTACATTGAATGGCGGAACTGACAGCAAACTTTACATGGAACTGACCATTACAAAGGGAAGGGGATATGTGGGCGCTGACAAGAATAAGACGGAAGATATGCCGATTGGCGTGATTCCGATTGATTCCATTTACACCCCGGTTGAACGTGTAAACCTTACAGTACAGAATACGCGTGTTGGCCAGATCACAGATTTTGATAAGCTTACGTTGGATGTATGGACTAATGGAACACTTTTGCCGGATGAAGCAGTCAGTCTGGCAGCAAAAGTACTCAATGAACATCTGAAATTATTTATTGATCTTTCTGAAGTAGCTCAGGCTGCAGAAGTTATGATTGAAAAAGAAGATGATGAAAAAGAAAAAGTACTTGAAATGAGTATTGATGAACTTGAACTTTCAGTACGTTCATACAATTGTCTGAAGAGAGCAGGTATCAATACGGTAGAAGAACTTACAAACAGAACGCCTGAAGATATGATGAAAGTTCGTAACCTCGGACGTAAATCACTCGAAGAAGTTCTGGCTAAATTAAAAGAACTTGGCTTGGAATTAAGTCAGGGAGAGGAATAGAGCATATGGCTCTGCCTTTCAGGTAACTATCTGGCTAGTAAGCCCGATGAAAGCATAACCAGATGGCATATCCCGGTAAGTCCAAAGAAGCACGTGATATGTCCCAAATAAATGGAGGATTAAGAAAATGGCAAAATATAGAAAACTTGGCAGAACATCAAGTCAGAGAAAAGCTTTATTAAGAAATCAGGTAACGATGTTACTTCAGCATGGAAAGATCAAAACAACAGAAGCTAAGGCAAAAGAAATCCGCAAGATTACAGAAGGCCTGATTGCTCTTGCTGTAAAAGAAAAAGATAATTATGAAGAAGTAACTATCAAAGCGAAAGTTGCAAGAAAAGACAAAGACGGAAAGAGAGTAAAAGAAGTTGTTGACGGTAAGAGAGTAACCGTTTACGATGAAGTTGAAAAGACAATCAAAAAGGATAATCCGTCACGACTTCATGCAAGACGTCAGATGCTCAAAGTTCTTTATCCTGTAACAGAAGTACCGACTGCTGCAGCAGGAAGAAGAAAAAATACGAAAGAAGTAGATCTTGTAGATAAACTGTTTACAGAAATTGCGCCGAAATATGCAGATCGTAATGGTGGATATACAAGAATTATTAAAATTGGACAGCGTAAAGGTGACGCTGCAATGGAAGTTCTTATCGAATTAGTATAGAACTTAACTATAAAAATGTGACCGCATATCATAATGATGTGCGGTCTTTTCAAATTTGAAATAATATTTGCGAAAGGGTGAACCTTGATGAAATGGAAAACAGCTGCTCTTATGACGGCAATATGTTTAGCCTTTGCAATTTCAAAAATTGGACTTGGATGCACTGGAGAACGAAGAAATGGAAGTGGACAGCAGGAAGAATTTGATTATCTAATAACGGTAGGAATGGTTCAGGGAGGAGAGGACTCCGCGTGGAAAGAGGCAAATACAGAATCTTTTCAATCAATCTTTACAGAGGAAAACGGATATAGATTTTTATTTAAGGATGCCGGAAATGATCAGGAAAAACAGATTGAGGCTATTCGTGCATTTGCGGAAGAAGGCGTGGACTATATTTTGTTGAATCCGGTTGCGGAAATGGGATGGGAAGAAGCACTGGAAGACGTAAAACGCGCTGGAAGTTCCGTTATTCTTGTCAATCAGCAGGTTGATGAAAGCGATGCTTCCATGTATGAATGCTGGATTGGAAGTAACTATGAAGAACAAGGTAAACAGGCACTGAAATGGCTTGAAGATCATCTGGATAAAGAAGATAAAGCCGAGGACGAAGAAGAATTGGACATTGCGATGATTCAGGGGAGTATCGGTTCGCCGGAGCAAATGGAGAGAGCGGAAGGATATCAGAAAATACTCGGAAAGCATTCAAACTGGAGAATCGTAGGACAGCAAACAGCTGAAAATGATAGAACAACTGCAAAAGAAGTCATGTTGATGTTTCTTGAAAATGAGGATAAAATAGATGTTGTTATAGCGGAAAACGATCAAATGGCCATGGGCGTAATTGATGCACTGGGAGAAAAAAATATGAGTTCAGGATCGGGCGGGGATGTCATTCTAATTTCTTTTGATGCGAGTAGAGAAGGCCTTGAAGCAGTGCAGGAAGGGAAAATCAATATATCTTTTGAATGTACACCTTTTCTAGCACCCAAAACAGCTGAAATTATTCAAAAATTAGAGGCAGGAATCAATATTGATAAAAAGCAATATGTGAAAGAAAGCTATTACGATATCAATAACGATCTTGAAGAAGTTATAGAAAAAAGATCATATTAAACTCTTTATTTCACATTCTTGACTACGAAGAACTGTATGCTTATAATAAAAGTAGCTTGTAAAATCATTTTGAGTATGAAAAAAGGAGAATGTTAATATGAAAATAGGAGTTGCGAATGATCATTCTGCTGTTGACATGAAAAAACAGGTCGTCGAATACCTGGTTGAGAAAGGTTACGAAGTCATAAACTACGGAACAGATTCATATGAAAGCTGCAATTATCCCGAATACGGCGAAAAGATTGCGCATGCAGTTGTAAATGGAGAAGTTGAATTGGGAATTGCGATTTGCGGAACAGGTCTGGGAATTTCACTTGCTGCGAATAAAGTACATGGTATTCGGGCTGCCGTATGTTCGGAACCATATACAGCAAGAATGGCAAGAGAACATAATAATGCGAATATACTTGCATTTGGTGCAAGAGTCATTGGTATAGAGACTGCAAAGATGATTCTTGATGAGTGGCTGAATGCAGAATTCAAGGGCGGACGTCATCAGGATCGAGTGGATATGATCATGGCGATTGAAGAACGACAATAGAATAGTAGTTGATATAGGAATAGAATATAAAAACTAAGCTGCAGAGCATCTGGAAAATATAAGAGAGATGTTTTGTGGCTTTTTTAATAGAATTGTTTTGTATGTATGGATTAATACAGATTTTCTTAATAATATCATGTCAAGTAAAAAAACGTAGAAATAATACGATAGTTTTTGTACATATTTTGATGTATTGCCGCGAAAAAAATAAAATATGTATACATACAACTTATATACAAATAAATACAAGTTTAAAATTTGTACAAAAAGTTGTACTTGATTTTGTAATATATTACGTCTTGCTAAATGAAAAGTTGTGTTGTATATTAATACCATAAACAAAATTGATGAGACGGAAAACTATACAAATTCAACAAAAAATTTATAATCCGCTCATTAAGAGAATTTAAAGGAGGAAAAGAAGCATGAAAAAGAGAATTCTCAGTGTAGCTCTTGTAGCAGTTATGGCACTTTCGCTTGCGTTTACAGGATGCGGTAACAAGTCTGGAGAAGGTGGAAGCGGAGACAGCGGAAGCAAGACGGAGAATAATGGTAAAAAAGTAGGTGTAGCAATGCCGACTCAGAGCTCAGAGAGATGGATCAGAGACGGTAAGAACATGAAAGAAAAACTGGAGGGAATCGGATATGAAGTAGACCTTCAGTACGCAGAAGACGATGTTCAGGCACAGGTTTCTCAGATTGAGAACATGATTGCTAAAGGTGCTAATTGCCTGGTTGTTGCAGCTATCGACTCTTCAGCTCTGGTTAACGTACTTGCTCAGGCTAAGTCCAATGACATCCCGGTTATCGCTTATGACCGTCTGTTAATGGATACAGATGCAGTAAGCTACTATGCATCTTTCGATAATGAAGGTGTTGGTAGAAAGATTGGTGAATACATCGAAGAAAAAGCTGGACTTAAGACAGCCACAGAGCCTCAGACAATTGAATTCTTCATGGGATCTCCGGATGACAACAACGCAGTTCTTCTTCACAAAGGTGTTATGGGCGTCCTTCAGCAGTATCTTGACAATGGAATGCTTGTATGCAAATCAGGAAGAACATCATTCGAGGATACATGTATCTTAAGATGGTCTCAGGAAACAGCTCAGCAGAACTGTGAGAACTACTTATCAGGATTCTATGCAGACGAAGATCTTGACATCTGCTGCTCAGCATTTGATGGCTTCTCATATGGTATCAAAGCTGCTCTTGAAGGTGCTGGATATACTGAAGAAAACTGGCCAATCATCACAGGACAGGATGCAGAAGTTATGGCAGTTAAGAATATCATTGCTGGTAAACAGACAGCTACAATCTTCAAAGACACAGGACTTCTTGCAGAAAAATGTGTAACAATGGTTCAGGCAGTGCTTGAAGGAAAAGAACCGGAAATCAACGATACTGAAACATACGACAATGGCAAATTGGTTGTACCTTCTTACCTTTGCGAACCAGTAGCTCTTGATAAAGATAACTACAAAGAACTCGTAGTAGACAGTGGATACTACACAGAAGAAGAAATTCAGAACGCAGAATAATCTGAATAATGTTTAAGATAGGGCGGCGGCGATATTGCTGCCGCCCTGATTTTTGAAATCCTTATTACGAAGTAAGGTCCCTGGAAGTGATTCGGGGAACAGAAGAAACCTCAGGCATGAGCAGGGGGAGTTTGAGTTTGAGTTTGAAAACGAAGCCGCAAGGCTTTGGAAATATAAAAGAAAAGGAGCTGAGAAAATGTCTGATTACATTCTGGAAATGAACCATATCACCAAAGAATTCTCAGGCGTAAAGGCGTTGGACGATGTAAACCTT
>JALFNN010000023.1 GCA_022774325.1 bacterium
CAAGGCCTTGCCGCATCTGCGGTGCGTAGCAGCCTTTACTAATATTCTCATAGAAATTATGATTCGGTATGCACAAAATTAAATCCAAAAAGTGATTTCCATATCACCGGACAGCTGATGGAAACTCATCCGGAATATTCAAGAATGCCGGTGGTCTTTGCAATAGGCACGACAGAGATATTTGGATTAAAAGACGCAATGACAAAGACATAACAGCTGTCTGGTGGGACCGATGCGATAAAGACGTCCTCAGACATGAAATCATCCATGCGTATCAGTCTGAGAGCGGACTGTCCGCAAATGTTTCACTCTGCTAGAAGCCTGTAAGTGTGTACGATAATGCGGAGTTGAAGCCCCTCTCGTAGGGGCATGAATAGAAATAGGACACAGTTTACCAATATGAAATAAGACCATTTTTCATAAGGGACAATCCTTTTGTCCATTGTCCATTTGTCTGCACATTGGTCCATGGGATGATAAAAAATCCATCAATCAACCGCTGTATTTTGTAGTTATAACAACTGAATTTACAATCTGTGCTATAGTGGAAATAGTAAAATTTTATATGCAAGGAGAGTCAAAAAAATGTGTGGAATGAAAAATATCAATAAAGCAGAGGTATTTACACTTAAAGAATAGATTACACCAGGAAGGATAGGGCGTGAGCTGTACGTTGGTACAGAATGAGCACGTAAGTGTGATGCTGTTTTGTTCGATAAAGGAGCTTCTTGCATAATACAAATATAGGGAATTCCGAGAAAGAAGGTTGAGAAAAAAACTCAGTGTAAAATAAGATTACTGATTTTGAGAGTTTAGTGAAAAATCTTATTGAACAGAGAGGTATCTGAAATGAAATATAATACTCAGAACGCAAAAATTGCATTTATTACGGAAAAAACTTTAATCGTTGGAATCGATATTGGAAGTGAAACTCATTATGCAAGGTCCTTTGACTGGCGGAATTATGAGTACTCAAAAAAGCCTTTTGCTTTCAGCAACGATGAAGCCGGGTTTGCTTCATTTAAGGCATGGATGGACGACATTGCAGACAAACATGGGAAAGAGACAGTGATTCCAGGTATGGAACCTACCGGTCATTACTGGCTGAACCTTGGAGCGTACCTGCAGGAACAGGGCATGAAGCCGGTGCATGTGAATCCGCATCATGTAAAGAAGTCCAAAGAACTGGATGATAATAACCCGAATAAGAATGACCGTAAGGATCCAAAAACGATTGCGGGACTGGTGAATGAAGGAAGATTTTTGTATCCATATATTCCAACAGGGATATACGCAGAACTCCGGAATCTGTCAAACCTTCGTATTCAGACACAGGAAGAAATCACAAGGATTAAAAACTGGATTGCGTGATGGTCCAGCATTTATTGTACGAAAATGAAAGACGTTTATAAAAATCCGGATGCTGCAAGCGGGATGATGGTGATCAAAAAGGCACCGTTGCCATGTGACATAAAAGAACTTGGCGTAGATGGTGTAAATCAGGTATGGAGGGATGCAAAGCTGAAAGGCGCTGGTTTAAAGAGGGCAAGGACCCTGGTATCAGGTGCGGAGTACAGCATCGGAAGTACAGAAGCACCTGGAAGTGCCAGAATAGAGATCCAGAATCTGCTGAACGATTACGAAGTATATAAATAGATAATATCGGTTGCAATTTATGGAAGTTAATGGAAGAGTTGAAGAAATATGGGAAAAATGCGGTTTTAAGCCATTTTCGTGGTAAAAAAGCCTCATATTTTTCGCTATGTGTGCAAAAATCCGTCCAGTGGACGAATTTTTGTTGTAGCAATGACTTGACATCATCAGGGGCATTGTGTTTGTTTCCCAGAATAAAGGAGAGAAGCATTTACGGAAATGCTGAGATAGTATCCATTTGGATGCATTTCTTAACGACAAGATAGAAATTTATCTAGGGAGATAATTGACAAAATAAATTTTCAGGAATATAATAGCAAGCTAACGATAATGAAAAATATGAATTTGAGGAGTGTCGAAAATGGATCAAAAAGAAAGAATGCTTGCAGAACTTCTCTACATTGCATCTGATGAAGTATTGAGCAGGGAACGCCTGGAATGTAAAAGAAGGATTTATGAACTGAACCAAGTCCATCCGGATTAGTATAACAGGATCCCGGGGTTGCTAAAGGAATTGTTTGGAAAAACCGGCGAAGCTGTTTTTGTAGAGCCTCCATTTCATTGCGATTATGGTTATAACATAGAGGTCGGAGATGATTTCTTTGCAAACTATAACTGTACAGTTTTGGATGTTGCAAAGGTGACAATAGGGAAAAATGTCATGCTGGGACCAAATGTGTCTTTTTATACTGCCGGACATCCGTTACATCATGAATCCAGAAACTCCGGCTATGAATACGGTATTTCAATTACTGTCGGAGATAATGTGTGGATAGGCGGGAGCGTCGTGATTATCGCGGGAGTGTCGATTGGGAATAATGTTGTGATTGGCGGCGGTAGTGTTGTGACCAGAGACATTCCGGACGGGGTGGTTGCTGCGGGTAATCCCTGCAGGGTGATCCGCGAGATCACGGAAGAAGACCGGAAATACTATTTTAAGAAGAGAGTTTTTGATGTGGAAATCTAACAGGTATTTGGGAAGCGGTTGTAAAAATAGAACCGGCTTGTCATATTATCGGGCTGGAAATGGGTGGAAATGCAGTCATCCTTACCATCGGGGTGGCAGTTGTGCTGACTGCGGCGGGGGAACTTGTGGCGTCGCCGATGCTGGCGCTTTTGAAAACACCGGAAAATATTGTTGTAGGTTCTCTGACATATCTGCGGGTTATGATAGGCGGGCTTACGGTCATCATGTTTTATAATCTTGAAGCCTCTCTTTTAAGGGCATTAGGGGATGGACGGTCTCCTTTGACAGCCATGGTGATTGCTTCCTGCACGAATATAGGTTTGGATCTGCTGTTTGTGATGGGATTCCGTTTGGGTATTGCCGGTGCTGCTGTGGCAACGCTGATGGCACAGGGGATTTCATGTATCTATTGTTTTGTTGTCCTGCGCAGAGTTCCTTTTTTGAAGTTGAAGCATCAGGATTTTGCGATAGATATCAGTCTGGCAAAAAGGCTATTAAGGCTGGGGATGCCTGTCATGTTCCAGGATGCAATCATCAGCATTGGAGGGATGGTGCTTCAGTCAGTCATCAATGGGTTTGGCGTATTGTTTGTAGCGGGGTTTACGGCAACAAATAAATTGTATGGTATTTTAGAGACGGCGGCTATTTCATACGGATATGCAATTTCTACTTTTGTTGCTCAGAATAAAGGGGCGGGAAAAGATATTCTTTCTTTGTTCATTTCAGCAGAAGAAGTACAGGCGCAACAGGTATTGCAGATTGCCCATCATTACTTGATGATTATGAGCACTTTCCTGATTATATTATATGCTCTGCATACTTATCGCAGCGCCCTGCAGGGGATGGGAGATACTGTCATACCCATGGTATCCGGAATGGTGGAGTTTGGCATGAGGGTATCTGCTGCCATATTTCTGCCGCGGTTTATAGGGCAGGAAGGAATTTTTTATGCAGAGATTCTGGCATGGTCGGGGGCCTGTGTGCTGCTGGTAACTGTGTATTACAAAAGGATTGCATTTTTCAAAACATAAAATGTGCATAAAATCAAATGCATGCTATTGATATAGGGATAGTAGTGTGCTATATTTATCGGCAGAAAGGGGGCATAGATATGGCAGACCATGTGTCCTGCGGGATACTGATGAAGCAGATTGGCGACGAGATGCAGAAAAGGGCAGACAATAAGATGCGTTCATGGGATATGACAATGGCACAGGCAGGAGCCCTGCTGGCACTGAACGATGCCCCGGAAAAACAGCTTTCCATGAAGCAGTTGGAGAAGGTTCTATGTATTGCGCAGTCCACGACTGCCGGTATCATTTCCCGGCTGGAGCAGAAAGGGTTGGTGGAAGGATATGCTGATGCAGAGGATAAACGGATTAAGCTGGTGCGCATCACGCAGGCGGGAATAGACAGGGTCCTGGAAACGAAGCGGGACATGATCCACTCGGAAGAGATGCTTCTATCGGGGCTGACCGAGACAGAGCGTGATATCCTTTATTCACTCCTTAAGAAAATTAAGGATAGTTTAAAATAAGTGCTCACAAAAAGTGAGTATTTATTTTGGGTAATTCAATAGCTAGAGATTGAAAGCATACGATTGTTTAAGAAAGGTGGTTTCAATGGAAAAGAAAAAGGAAAACAAAAATCTGGAAGTGTTCAGCAATGCGCCTGTTCCTCAGGCAGTGCTGAAAAATGTGTTGCCTGCAATGGCTGCGATGATTATGGTGCTAATCTATAATCTGGCGGATACCTTCTTTATCGGTCAGACCCATGACGATATTCTGATTGCCGCCGTGTCTCTGGCTATGCCGGTATTCCTCCTCTTTACGGCGGTAGGAACGATTTTCGGTGTGGGTGGTGTCTCGGTGATTTCCTGGGCTTTGGGAGAGGGGCGGGCAAGACCATGCAGCATCAGGTTATCGAACGGATCGACAAGGGAGAAACATATGAATCAGAGAGAAAGAAGAGACAATAAACTGCCTTATAGCTAAAAAATTAATACTGGCTAAACTCTTTAAGGTGTGGTATAATACTTCCGTTAATGGGGGAATATTTCCATCTGTTAAAATATTCCTTATAAAATATCATATCTGAGAATAAATGAACAAGTGAGGTGAGAATATGGACGGTAGTAGTGCACGAAGTAGGGACAGGGCAGTCATAACCTGTCAGAATTGTTGCGGTTTTATGCCGTCTGTATTCTGACCTGGTTTTTGAATCTATAAGGCGAAGAGGGAGACCACTTTGCCGTTTCTTTATGAGCATATGAATTTTGCTCCGTTTCAGAAAATGGCTGCCGTTGTCCGTTTCAAAGAACACACTACATCAATGTAAGGCGGGTGTAGAAAAAGTGTTTTGCAGGTGACAATGGTATTTTTTTGCCCATTTATCCTGAAGCGTTTTTCTATGTCCATCTTTACCATGCATGCCTGAATGGCTTGAATTTTATCTTGAAAGAAGATAAGACTCCCACTTTTATAGGTGCGAGTTGCGACAAGTTAGTCTTGGTGGAGATCCAATCTCATTCCAAGATAAAGCCACCGGCGGATAACAGAGGTGTACTTGATTTTGATGCGTAAAGGAGGAACAGACAATGAGCGCAAAGAAGAATTTCCCAAATGAAAATGCGGCTGTTGTACAGCACCCGGACTACAGCAATGAAATAGCGGCAATTGCACGCAGCAATCTGACACCAAGGCTGATGCGGGAGAAGATTGGAGATTATCATGAGAATGATATTGCAGATGCCTTGGAGCTGCTCAAAAAGGATGAGCGTATGAGGCTTTACAGTATACTTGATACCGATATGCTTTCCGATATTCTGGAGTATTCGGACAGGAGAGACGAGTGGCTGAGTGAGCTTGGGATCCGAAAAAGGGTTGAGGTGCTGAACCGGTTCGAAGTGACTACGGCTGTGGAGTATCTCCGCCAGCTTGATAAGAAGCAGAGAAGTGTATTGATCGATCTGATGGAAGACGGTGTGAAAAAGGAGATTGCATTTTCCAGTGCTTTCGATGAGGATGAAATCGGAAGTAAGATGACGACGAATTATATTGCAATCGGTGCGGGACTGAATGTGCGTCAGGCGATGAAGGAATTGGTGGATCAGGCGGCGGATAATGACAATATTTCCACGATTTATGTGCTGGATGAAGACAAGGTGCTGGTCGGGGCAATCGATCTGAAGGACCTGATCGTTGCCAGAGAGAATACGGAATTGGATAGTATTATCATGACATCCTATCCGTACGTGTATGCGGAAGAGCAGATTGAAGACTGCATTGAGCGTCTTCAGGATTATTCCGAAGATTCGATTCCCGTTCTGGATGAAAATAATAAGCTCAAAGGCATATTGACAGCGCAGGATGTAGGTCAGATGATCCATGATGTATTGGGAGATGACTATGCAAAGCTGGCAGGTCTTTCTGCGGAAGAGGATCTGGAAGAGCCGCTTCGCAAAAGTATCGGGAAACGGCTTCCATGGCTGTTGGTACTTCTGGGACTAGGACTGGTCGTTTCCTCTGTTGTGGGAATTTTTGAAAAAGTAGTCGCACATCTGGCGCTGATCGTATGTTTCCAGTCTCTCGTACTCGATATGGCGGGAAATGTCGGTACACAGTCACTTGCTGTTACCATTCGTGTTCTGATGGACGAGCAGGTCAGCAAAAAACAGAAATTATACCTGATTTCCAAGGAGGCGAGAGTCGGGCTGTGCAACGGTTTGATTCTTGGAGTATTGTCTTTTCTGTTTATCGGACTATACCTGTATCTTCTGAAAGGGCAGGTGCTGATTATGGCTTTTTCGATTTCGGCTTGTACCGGAATCGCACTTCTGGTCGCAATGCTTCTTTCCAGTATTGTAGGTACTACCGTGCCAATGCTGTTCAAACAGTTAGGTGTGGACCCGGCGGTCGCTTCCGGGCCGCTGATTACTACGATCAACGACCTGGTTGCTGTAGTTACTTACTATGGACTGGCCTGGGTGTTGATCATCAATGTGCTGCAAATGTAGACCCAGGCGAGTAATGTCGAATAAAAGAAAGTATTTTGGTAAGAGGAATAACCGTCCCACTGACGGTTATTTTTCTGTTCAAAGGTATTTTCAATTATTTGAGAATGAAGTATAATGAGTTATATGTATGAATAATCTGGAAGATGCAGATACAAAAGAAAGAACTGCATGGAGGGAGAGCAGAACAATGATCGATATTGGGGTAGTTTACGGTAGATTTCAGATTTTACATCTGAAGCATCTGGAATATATACTGGCGGCAAAGATGCGTTGCAGAAAGCTTTATGTGGGGATATCGAGCCCCGATGAGTCTTATATTCAGGAAGACCCGGAGATGGATGAAGAAAGAAAGAAGTCATCCAACCCTTTGACATATTTTGAAAGATTTGAAATGATACGGGATTGCCTTCTCGATTTCAAAGTTCCAAGAGAAGCATTTGACATCATCCCATTTCCGATTGAACGTCCGGAGTATTTGAAGCAGTATTTACCGAAAGATGTGGTGTGTTTTCTGAGTATCTGTGATGAAAAGACGAAGAGGGACGAAGAAGTATTAAGAAGTATGGGGTATGCGGCAGAAGTGCTTTGGCGCAGGAATGAGAGTGAGAAAGGAATAACCGGTACACAGGTGAGACAGAGAATTCTGGCGGATGAGAAATGGAACGATCTGGTGCCGAAAAGTGTATATGAATACATCATTTCAAATGGAATTGACAACCGTATAAAATATACGAAATAGAATGGCAGGAGAAGACAATGAACAATCAGGATTGGGAACGCTTTGGAGAGGATATCCGCAGAACGGTGCAGGACGCAGTAGATTCCAGGGATTATCGCAGACTGAATCAGACGATCACGAATACGATTAATCAGGCGCTGAATGAGGCAGCACGGAGTATGCGGAATATGGGAAATGCACGAAACAGGGGAGCTTTCGGGCATGGATGGCAGAATCCGGATGGAATGAACGGGGATTTTGGACCAAACTGGCAGGGAGGCGGCTCTTACGGCAATGACTGGCAGAATCATGATCAGGGTGCCGATTATCGCTATGAGACCGGAAACGCCGGGGCAGATTATCAATATGGTGCCGGAAATGCCGGGACAGGATATCAATATGGAAGTGGAAATGCCGGGACAGATTATCAATATGGGGCCGGAAATGCGGGAACTGAATATAATTATGGCCGTCAGAGCCAGCCATTTGAGACTCAGAACAGCAATGCAATGAAATATGAGAGTCGTTCCAAAAACCAGCCGGCTCTTTATGCATCGATGACCGGTGCACAGGCAGGAGGAATTCTTCTTTGTGCATTTGGGTATCCGGTTGCGGTCATTTCCGGGATTTTACTCCTTCTGGGAATTGCCGGACTGTTTCTGATCAAACCGGGTGAGGCGCTTGCGGTGCTTATCGTTTCACTTGTCTTTACGGGGGTATTTGGCGGGATGGCAGGTGCCGGAACCTCAATTTTGAAACGAATTGGAAGGTTTAAGAAATATATGAGTTTCCTTCAGGATAGAGAATACTGTGATATCAAAGAACTTGCGGAAAAGACGGGGAAAACGGCAAAGTATGTGGCAAAGGATCTCCGGAAGATGATCGAAAGCGGATGGTTCCGCCAGGGACATCTGGATGGTCAGAAGACTTGTCTGATGGTGACCAATCAGGCATATGACCAGTATCTGCAGTTGGAAGAACAGATGCGGGAGAAGGAGCGGGATGAGATTTATCGCGAACAGCAGAAAGAGAAAGAAGCCCGGATACAAAAGGAAAAGCAGGATCAGGTAAAGCGTGAAACGGAAAAGGCCAGAGAAGGTCTGACTCCGGAGGTACGCGAGATCATTGAGCAGGGTGATGCATATATCCGGAAGATTCATGCGTGCAATGATGCGATTCCGGGTGAGGAGATATCAGTTAAAATCTCCAGAATGGAGATGATCGTGGATCGGATTTTTGATCGTGTAGAACAAAATCCTGAGACGGTAGGAGATATCCGGAAGCTGATGGAATATTATCTTCCAACGACGGTTAAGCTGCTGGAGGCATATGAAGAGATGGACCGTCAGCCGGTAGGAGGAGAGAACATACAGACAGCAAAAGCGGAGATCGAAGCGACCCTTGATACGTTGAATCTTGCATTTGAGAAGCTGTTGGACAGCCTGTTTCAGGATACGGCATGGGATGTGTCTTCGGACATTTCTGTTCTGCATACCATGCTTGCGCAGGAAGGGCTGACAGAAGAAGAATGGAAACGGAAATCCGGGAAATAGCAAATAGACAAGGCAGAATGCAGAGGAAAATGGAGGTTTAGGAACATGAATGATGAATTCAAAACATTTGCACCGGCACCGGAATTAACGCTGGAGCCGTTTAAAGAAGAAATGCAGACACCGGTACCGGCACCTGAAAAACAGGAAATTATGGATGAATCAATTTTAACGGACGACGAGAGACGTACAGTCGATCAATTCGCAAGCCAGATCGATCTGACCAATTCCACGATGATTCTTCAGTATGGTGCCGGAACCCAGAAAAAGATGGCGGATTTTTCTGAGACTGCAATGGAGAATGTGAAGACGAAAGATCTGGGAGAGGTGGGGGACCTTCTTTCCGGTGTAGTAAAGGAACTTCGCAACTTTGACGAGGAGGAAGAAAAGGGATTTCTCGGAATTTTCAAGAAAACGTCCAATAAGATACAGTCCATGAAAGCAAAATACGCGAAAGCAGAGACGAATATCAATGAGATCTGTAAAGTTTTGGAGAATCATCAGGTCTTACTTCTAAAGGACATTGCGATTCTGGATAAAATGTATGAACTGAATCTTACGTATTTTAAAGAGCTTACCATGTACATCCTTGCGGGAAAGAAAAAGCTGCAGGAGGTTCGCACGACGAAACTGCAGGAGCTTGTTCAGAAAGCACAGATGTCAGGACTTGCGGAAGATGCGCAGGAGGCAAGAGATCTTGAGGCTATGTGCGGACGGTTTGAGAAGAAGATCCATGATCTGGAACTTACTCGGACGATTTCCCTTCAGACTGCTCCGCAGATCCGCCTTGTGCAGGGCAATGACACGTTAATGGTTGAGAAAATCCAATCTACGATCGTGAATACGATTCCGCTTTGGAAGAGTCAGATGGTGCTCGCACTTGGAGTAGAACATTCCGCTCAGGCAGCCGCTGCGCAGCGGGAAGTGACGGATATGACAAATGAGCTTCTCAGAAAGAACGCTGAGAAATTGAAGATGGCGACGATTGATACGGCAAAAGAATCCGAACGTGGAATTGTTGATATGGAAACCCTGAAAGCGACAAATGAATCTCTGATTTCAACGCTGGATGAAGTGATGAAGATTCAGCAGGAGGGACGCCAGAAACGTCATGAAGCGGAGCAGGAGATGCAGAGGCTTGAAAATGAGCTGAAAGGGAAGCTGCTTCAGCTGCAGGGATAGGTTGAAAAGATAACGATGAAAAGAACAGGAGCGCGAAAACGGAAATGAATAATCCGTTTTCGCGCTCCTGTTATAATGTCATGTATACGTGAGTGTTTTATTTGATCACAGTACCGGTACGTTCTTTTAATGCGTCGTTCAATGCTTCCATAGAAGTGATGATCGCACGTCGTCCCTCTCTTTTTTCGATGAAAGAAACAGAGGCCTGGAATTTCGGAAGCATATTGTAGACACCGAAATGTCCCTCGTCCATGTATTTCTTTGCGTCATCCAGAGAAATCACGCCAAGTTCCGTTTCCTTATCGGTACCACGATTGATGCATACTTTCTCTACGCTTGTCAGAATGATCAGCTCATCTGCGTCGATCTGTTCTGCAAGAAGTCCGGCAGTCAGGTCTTTTTCAATGACAGCACTGGCACCTTTTAAATGGTGTCCCTGTTTCAGTACCGGAATGCCACCGCCGCCGCCGGCAACTACGATCTGGCCTGCATCCAGGAGCGCATTTACGGCATCTGCTTCAACTACTTCTACCGGATTAGGAGAAGCAACGACACGCCGGAAGCCCTGACCTGGAACTTCAACGACATAATTCCCTTTCTTTCGCTCGATTGCAGCATCTTCTGCATCCATGATACGTCCGAGTACCTTGGTTGGCGTGTAGAAAGCTTCATCATAAGGATCAACAATGACCTGAGTCAGAACTGTACTGACGGTGCGGTAAATGCCCCGGTTTATCAGTTCTTCGCGGATGCCGTTCTGCAGGTCATATCCGATATATCCCTGAGACATAGCGGAGCAGACTGACATCGGAGAAGGGGTAAAATCTTCGTGGGATTTGCCGAATTCATTCATGGCGGTATGAATCATACCTACCTGTGGTGCATTGCTGTGTGTGATTGCAACATCGTATCCTGCTTCAACAAGAGCAGCAATCGATGCGGCAGCTTTTTTTACTGCAGCCTTCTGTTCCGGAAGTGTATTTCCGAGAGCACGATGACCCAGTGCAACGACAACTTTTTTCTTCATATAATATACCTCGTTTTTCTGAATTAGAGTATGTGAAAATTATAGTATCTTTTTTATTAAATTGCAATCCTTATAATGCGACTATATGATAAGAATGTCCCGTAGCTTTCACGAATTTCTGAAGAATATCGGAGGTTCGGAGCTTCAGACTGGAAGTGTTGATGCAGGGATGGCATCCGAGATATTCTTCTTTCAGTAAATCTTCATCAATCAGAAGATCGACCTGCTCTTCGACATCGTTCATCAGTCCGAGAACG
Organism: bacterium; assembly: GCA_022774325.1. Classification (GTDB taxonomy): domain Bacteria; phylum Bacillota; class Clostridia; order Lachnospirales; family Lachnospiraceae; genus Allocoprococcus. The sequence goes on from JALFNN010000023.1 coordinate 11,370, forward strand.
CTGACGCTGCCCGGAGTAATGTCCAGAAATTCTTCCATGTATCGTGATTCCGCGAAGGAAAGGCGGGATACACCGAGCTGATGTGAGAGTACTTTTGTCTCAAAATGCTTGTCACCCGGCATCATCAAAAGAAAGAAAGTTGTTTTCTGGCGGTTGCATAGAAATAAATTCTTGCATACCCCGATCTGCAGTTCCTTCTCGATTTCCCGGCAGTCTTCAATGGTGTTGGCAATATCATGATCGACACCTTCATAGGGAATCTGCAGTTTGTCAAGAAAATCATAGACCCTTTCTTCTTTCGCCAGGCGTTTGGAACAATCCGGTTTGGAGGTGAAATGTATCTTACTGACATGAATGGTTTCCATAGTAAAGTCCTCCTGATGTAAAAATGATGAAATAATTGTATATGTGTAGTAAAATACTAGTGTACTGATAATTAATACTTATATCATAGCATGAAATCTGCAGTTTTCAAGAAAAAGCATGGAAGAATCAGGTCCGGAAGCCGGGAAACATCATATACTGGCAATAAGAAGAGTTCGGAGTGTGTGCCGTGAAAGAAAAATGTGACAAAGAAAACCGGATCCGGTTTTGCGAACTGAGAGAGAAGGAAGTAATCAACACCTGTAATGGGAGACGGCTGGGGTGTATGACGGATATTATACTGGATAAGTGCTCCGGGACAGTGGAGGCTATCATAGTGCCGGGACCGGGGAAGGTGTGCGGGCTGTTTGGATATGATGCGGAATATATTATTCCGTTTGAATGTATCTGCAGAATCGGGCCCGATATCATTCTGGTAGAAATCTGCGAAGAGAAATTTTTAAAAACGTGTAAATAAGAAAAGAAAAAGAAGGAGAGGAATTGAAAATGGCAGCATTTTTGGAGAACATTGCCCCATTCAGGGGAAACGGAAAGAAGAATGATAAGGGGCAGGATCTGGAAGAATTTCTGGAAGAATATGATCCATATAAATATAAGAACCCCTGTGTGACAACGGATGCGGTTGTATTTTCCTGGTCGGATAAGGGAGAGGAATCGAAAGGGCCGAACCTGGATTCTGTATGGAAGGTTCTGATGATCAGGAGAGGGAATCATCCGTGCATCGGATGGTGGGCTCTCCCGGGAGGGTTTATTAATCTGAGGGAGAATCTGAGAGATACGGCGAAGCGGGAATTGATGGAAGAGACCGGTGTGGACGACCTGCCCATGGAACAGATCGCGGTGTATGGAAATGCGAACCGGGATCCGCGAGCGCGTGTGATCACCTCTGCATATATGTCTGTTGTGGAGGAAACCAAAGTGACGGTGCATGCAGGAGATGATGCGGATGCGGCTCTGTGGTGCGAGATTTACTGTGAAAGCGGCGCCTGGGAAAATGTAGAAGACGGAGGCAGGAAAAGAAGCCATTTCCTCAGATTGGAGAATAAGGCATATGAACTGGAACTTACGGCTGTGGTAGAAGAGGATTTAAAAGGGGACATTGTGCAGGAAAGAGACTTCCAAGTCATGGATACAAATCAGATAGCCTGCGACCATGCGGCAATCATTGTACAGGCATGGCAGATTCTGAAAAGCAGACTGTAAGTATTTTGGGGAATTTTGTTTGACAAGAAAATAGTCTACATTTATACTATTAATATTGAGGAAAAGGTCGCCACACGGGACCATAGCGTTTTCCGGGGTGTGTGGGGAGAGAAAGAGACAGGAGGATAGAAGATGAAGTGTCCATATTGTGGTAACATTGATACCAGAGTTATTGATTCAAGACCGGCTGATGACGGGACATCGATCAGGAGAAGACGTTCCTGCGATGCCTGCAGCAAGAGGTTTACAACGTATGAGAAAGTGGAGACGATTCCGCTGATCATCATTAAGAAAGACAATACCAGGGAACAGTATGACCGTGCGAAGATTGAAGGCGGTGTTTTAAGGGCATGCTATAAGAGACCGGTGCCGACTTCTGAGATCCAGAAGACGATCGACACGATCGAGACCGATATTTTCAGCCGGGAAGAGAAGGAAATTCCGAGCAGTGTGATCGGCGAGATCGTGATGGGACATCTGAAAGAACTGGATGCGGTTGCTTACGTCAGATTTGCATCTGTTTACAGAGAGTTTAAAGATGTAAATACATTTATGGCGGAACTGAAGAAAATTCTGGAATAATGTGTTCTGGAAGCGGACAAGTAAACAGACGAAGGAGTGTACACTTTGATGGAGCAAAAGAAGACAGTTGTACTTGGAGTGACGGGCGGAATCGCCGCGTATAAGACAGCGTCGCTGGCAAGTATGCTGGTTAAGAACGGGTATGATGTGCAGGTACTCATGACGAGGAATGCAACGAATTTCATCAATCCGATTGTATTTGAGACTTTGACGAAGCATAAGTGTCTGATCGATACATTTGACCGGAACTTCGAGTACAGCGTGGAGCATGTCGCACTCGCCAGTGTGGCAGATTTGGTAATGATTGCCCCGGCGACTGCGAATGTGATCGGGAAACTGGCTCACGGAATTGCAGATGATATGTTGACCACGACTGTGATGGCTTGCCGACGATGCCCGAAATTCATTGCGCCTGCGATGAATTCGGAGATGTATCTGAATCCGGTAGTGCAGGATAATCTCGCGATCCTGAAAAAATACGGATATGAAGTGATCGAGCCTTCCGAGGGACATCTTGCATGTGGAACGAGTGGAATAGGGAAAATGCCAGAACCGGAAGAACTTTATGAATATATTTATCATGAGCTGGCATGGGAAAAGGATATGATTGGGAAGAAGGTTCTTGTTACGGCAGGGCCGACGCAGGAGGCCATTGACCCGGTACGGTATATCACCAACCATTCTTCAGGAAAGATGGGATATGCGGTGGCGAAAGTCTGTGCCGCAAGAGGAGCTGATGTCACACTGGTGAGCGGACCGACTTCTATTCCAAAGCCGATGTTTGTGAACGTGCTTCCGGTCACGACGGCAAAAGAGATGTTTGAAGCAGTCAGGAGAGAATCTGAAGATGCCGATATTGTCTGCAAGGCGGCCGCGGTTGCGGATTATCGCCCGAAGTATGTGAATGATCAAAAAATGAAGAAATCCGGTGAGCAGATGGTTCTGGAACTGGAGAAAACGGATGATATTCTGAAATACCTTGGAGAACATAAAAAACCGGGACAGTTTCTGTGTGGATTTTCTATGGAAACAGAGAACATGGTTGAGAATTCCAGAGCAAAACTGGAAAAGAAAAATCTGGATATGATAGCGGCAAACAATCTCAGGGATGCCGGAGCCGGTTTTCAAGGTGACACGAACAGGATGACTCTGATTACCAGAGAAAACGAGACTGCACTGCCTCTTCTGAGTAAGGAAGAGACGGCGGCGCGGATTCTGGATATGATTCTGGATCAGATGAATTCATAAATAAAAATCATGGTAACTGTTCAGAGCCAACCTCGAAAACACTTCGTGTTTCCTCAGTGTGGCGTATCCGCCAAATAGATTTGTACAAAAAAGTGCTCACGAATGCAAGCATTCATAGCCCTTTTTTGACAAATCTGCTTGGCTCTGAACAGTTACAAATCATGTATTGTATCTCAAAATGAGAATAATAACAGGAGGAAAACAATGAAAAACAACAAAGAAAAAAAGGGTACTCGTTGGATGGTAAGTGTTGCACTGATGGCTGCAATCATTATTGTGTTGGCAAATACGCCGCTTGGTATGATTCAGCTTCCGATTATAAAGGCAACAACCGTACATATACCGGTGATTATCGGGGCGATTCTTTTCGGACCGCTTGCAGGAGCGATTCTGGGCGGTGTTTTCGGGATTTGTTCGCTGATCAGCAATACAATGGCACCGACACTGCTGTCGTTTGCGTTTTCACCGTTTCTTGCCTCGAATCTGGTAGGAGTGCTTAAAGCACTCTGGATTTCTGTCGGATGCCGTATTTTGATCGGTGTTGCGGCAGGATGGCTTTGGATTCTTTTCAGAAAAATCAAATTAAACACATACGTGGCTCTTGCCATTACGGGATTTGCTGGATCTATGGTAAATACGATCATGGTGATGGGGAGTATCTACTTCCTGTTGGCGCAGCAGTATGCTGAAGCGAAAGAAGTAGCGGTTACGGCGGTATTTGGGCTGATTATGGGAACGGTGACTGCATCGGGAATTCCGGAGGCACTTGCTGCTGCTGTCCTTGTCGCTGTCATCGGAAAGGTATTGATGCGCTTGACGGCATCTTCTCAGACACAGAGTGGAAGATAGTAAAGGGGATACACAAAAATGATTCTTGCAATAGATATTGGAAATACAAATATTGTTCTGGGATGTATTGACAACAATAAGACATATTTTATTGAGAGACTTTCTACGATCAAGACGAAGATGGAGCTGGAATATGCGATTGATATCAAGATGGTTCTGGATCTTCATGGAATTGATGCAGGGAAGCTGGAAGGCGCTATTGTCAGTTCCGTTGTGCCCCAGATAACAAATGTAGTTAAAGAAGCAACAGAAAAGATTCTCAAGAAAAAAACATTGGTCGTTGGTCCTGGAGTAAAAACAGGACTCAATATTATGATGGACAATCCGGCTCAGCTTGGAAGTGACCTCGTCGCGGATGCGGTTGCCGGAATAGACGGGTATGAGCCGCCGCTGATTATTTTCGATCTTGGAACGGCGAACACGGTCTGCGTTGTGGATTCGAATAAGAATTATATCGGGGGTATGATCTACCCCGGAATTTATACATCATTAAATGCGTTGACTGCAAATGCATCACAGCTCAGTGGAATCAGTCTGGAAGCTCCGAAACGGATCATTGGAAAAAATACAGTGGAGTGTATGAAAAGTGGTGTGATCTATTCCAATGCCGCATGTATGGACGGTATCATTGAACGACTGGAAGAGGAACTCGGGCAGCCTGCAACGGTCATTGCAACGGGAGGACTTGCAAAGAAGATCGTTCCGCATTGCAGAAAAAAGATTATACTGGATGATGAGCTCCTTCTGAAAGGATTACTCGTTATTTATAATAAAAATTCTCAGGGAGAATTTGCGTGGAAAACTGAGGAAAAAGGGAAGAGGAGACAGTAATGAAATTTATCTCTTGGAATGTGAATGGAATCCGTGCATGCGTACAGAAGGGGTTCATGGATTTTTTTAAGGAGGCAGATGCGGATATCTTCTGCCTTCAGGAAACGAAGATGCAGGAAGGACAGCTGGAGTTGGAACTGCCGGGATATCATCAGTATTGGAATTATGCTATGCGCAAAGGGTATTCGGGGACAGCTGTTTTTACGAAAAAAGAGCCGATCAGCGTCTCTTACGGAATTGGAATTGAGAAACACGATCAGGAAGGACGTGTTATTACACTGGAATTTGAGGATTTTTATTTTATAACTGTGTACACGCCGAATTCTCAGAATGAGCTGGCGAGACTCCCCTATCGAATGGAGTGGGAGGACGCTTTTCTAACATATCTGAAGAAACTGGAAGAGAAGAAGCCGGTTGTGTTTTGCGGAGACTTGAACGTGGCGCATCAGGAGATTGATTTGAAAAATCCGAAGACAAACCGGAAAAATGCCGGCTTTACGGATGAGGAAAGAGCAAAATTTTCAGCACTTCTTGAGAATGGTTTTGTAGATACATTCCGTTATTTTTATCCGGAGGTGGAGGGAATTTATTCCTGGTGGTCCTACCGGTTTAAAGCAAGAGAGAAGAATGCAGGATGGCGTATTGATTATTTTTGTGTATCGGATTGCCTGAAAGAGCGGCTTAGGGATGCAAAGATATTGACTGATGTTTTTGGATCAGATCATTGTCCGATTGAACTGGATATGGAATAAATGATGATAAGATAAAACGGGTTGTGAACACGATTGGTGTTTCAACCCGTTTTACATATGCAGATCTTTTAGATATATCCGCCGTCCAGACCGATGATCTGGCCGGTCATGTATTCCGGTGCGTGGGCAATATCCCATGCGAGCTGAGCCACTTCTTCCGGAGAGCCAAAACGTCCGGCGGGAATTTCCTCAGCAAATGCAAGCTTTTCTTCTTCGCTTAAAAGATCATTCATGGAAGTGTCAATTGCACCGCAGGCAATGGCATTGACCTGAATGTTGCTCGGTGCGAGTTCCTTTGCAAGTGCTCGGGTCAGACCGTTTACACCTGATTTCGCGGCAGAATAGGCGGCTTCGCATGATGCACCAACGGTTCCCCACATGGAGGAAATATTGATGATACGTCCACGCTTCACTGAGATCATATGCGGAAGTGCGCCACGGCAGCAATAGAATACAGAAGAAAGGTCTGTCTGAATCATGTGATTCCATTCTTCGTTTGTCATATCAGAAAGCAATCCCATGTAAGCAATTCCGGCATTGTTGATCAGAACATCAAGACCGTCGCAGGACAGGGAGACGGCATCGAAGATTCCTTTGACATCGTCGGGATTTCCGACATCTCCGGTTACAATTTCACAGGAACCATAAGGCATCTCTTCGATTTGGGCACGTACCTGATGAAGAGCTTTCCATGATTTTCGGCAATTTAAGAAAACATGATATCCACCGGCGGCAAATCGGAGTGCACATGCTCTGCCGATTCCACGTGAAGCACCGGTTACAAGAACAGTTTTTTTGGTCATAAATTAGCGCTCCTTTGTAACATTTATAAAAAAAGGTTATTATAATTATACACGTTATTTCTTGTTATTTAAAGTGCAAGATGATATGATAAAGAAAAGATCGTAATATTGTGATATGCGAGGAGGAGAATATGGTAGACAGAGCCATTGAATTCGCAACGAAAGTACATGACGGGCAGTTTCGAAAGGGGACGAAACGCCCGTATATCGTGCATCCGATCGAAGTGGGGGATATCGTTTCGTCTATGACGCGCGATGAAGAGGTTATCAGTGCAGCAATTTTGCATGATACGGTTGAAGACTGCAAGGATGTAACGGTGGAGAAGATTGCGGAGATGTTTTCGGCCCGAGTTGCATTTTTTGTAGCACAGGAGAGTGAGGACAAATCCCGTTCCTGGGAAGAAAGAAAGGGAGCAACGATTGAGCGTATCCGAACAGCTCCGAGAGAAGTTCAGATGATCGGACTTGCGGACAAGCTCTCCAATATGCGTGATATTGACAGGGATTATCCGCTCTGTGGTGAGGAACTATGGAACAGGTTTCGTATGAAAGACAAGCAGATGATCGGATGGTATTATAAGGGGATTCGAGATGCGCTGAAAGAACAGTTTGAGGGGGAACCGGTTTATATGGAGTATTGTAGGTTGATCGATAAGAATTTTGGATCATAATAGTAATCTGAGAAAAAGGCATTCCGTAGAGGAGTGCCTTTTTCCATGGAAAATGTGTGCTTAAATGTCTTTGACATCACCAATTAAATCCTTGATCTCTTCCATATGCCGGTCTGTCAGATTGACAGTCTCTGCACATCTGCGCAGTTCGTCCTCAATGGAGGCGATATCTACCAAAGAACTGATATCCTTTTTGTAGTGAAGCTGGTGATCGAGACTTGCCCAGAAATCCATTCCAATGGTACGGATCTGAATCTCAGCACGCATTGCAGCCTTTCCTTCTGAGAAGAACACCGGGATCTCCACGATCATGTGGTAGCTTCGGTAACCGTTATCCTTTGGCTTTTGTATGTAGTCCTTGATCTTAAGAACTGTGATATCATCCTGTGATGAAATCAGATTGGCCATCGTATAAATATCGCCGATGAATGGACAAATCACTCGAATACCGGCAACATCGTCCAGATTTTTCACGATGCTTTCTTCCGTAAACGGAAGGTTTTTCCGACGCAGCTTTTCATAGATACTTGCCGGAGTTTTGATGCGGGATTTAATAGAAGAAATCGGATTTCTCTGATTTGCAACGGAAAATTCATCATTCAGGACTTCAAGTTTTGTCTGAATTTCCCGGATCGCACAACGATATTTCATCATCAAAGAATTGAAATTCTTATTGTTGCGGATAAAATCTTCCGGACTTACTGCATTCAGCCATTGCTTCTCCAGTGTTGTCGGATGGGAAGACACTGGAATTGTTTCTGTCGCTTTTTCCATAAAACAACCCTCTTTATAAATTTCTAGTGGGAACCCCCGTCAGGTCTTTTGACCTTTCCCATCTATATTCTAACATATTTTTAAATGGCATGAAAGCCTTTTCCTATGATTTCACTGGTATTGGAAATCAGGATAAATGCAGATGGATCTTCTTTCTTGATAAAATTCCTCAATTTAATTGCCTGCTGGCGATTCAGTGCAGTAAGAATAATGTATTTTTCTGAACCAGAAAATGCACCCCGCGCATCACAGATCGTTGCGCCGCGGTGAAGTTGATTGACAATAAAATCGCAGATCGGATCCGGCTTAGCGCAGACAACGTTAAAATATTTTGAAAGATTCAGACTTTCGATAAAGTTGTCCACCAGGAATGACCGGATCGAAAGACCGAAAAGGGAGTAAAGTCCGGTTTTCATACCAAAGACAAAGAAACCGAGTACTGTTATGGCAATATCGGAAACGATCAGAGCTTTGCCGATATTGATGCTGGAATACTTCTTAACGATCATTGCAATGATATCTGTGCCTCCGCTTGAAGCACCGATATTAAAGAGAATAGCTGAGCCGAATGCCGGCAGTGCGATCGCGAACATAACTTCGAGCATCGGTTCATCCGTAAAGGGGTGTGACATAGGATAGACCCTTTCTAACAGTGACAACGTAACAGAAAGAAGAATACTGCAATAGGCAGTTTTCGCAACAAATTGTTTTCCGAGGATCACTGCACCCAGAACCAGAAGCAGCATATTAGTTATAAAAGAAAAATCGGCAGCTGAAATTAGTCCGGTTTTCGCGACCAGTACAGCGAGACCGGTGATTCCGCCAAAAGTGAAATTGTTGGTAAATTTAAAGAAATAGGTCCCCACTGCCATGATCAGTGTAGCGCCTGTCATCATGGCAAAATTTTTAAAACTCTTATCCATTTGCTTATTCCCCAAGATTATAATATTTGAAAGACCGCGTAAAATCAGCATTACGGCTCATTCCAAACGAATTGTAACGCGGCAAATTTTGAAAGTCAACTGTTTTGAATCAAGTTTATGAAGTATACAATTATACATAAAACCAAAGAAAAATCAGGTATTTTCTGGGAATAAAATGCGGGCATGAGATGAATCCACAGCGGATATACTATCTTTCAAAAGGAGGAAAAAAATCATGGATCAGTATTTACCTATTACGGATGTATACGCCAGAGAAATTCTGGATTCGCGTGGGAATCCGACTGTTGAGGTGGAAGTACTTGCAGGGGAACAGTTTCACGGCAGGGCATCGGTACCTTCCGGTGCATCAACGGGAAAATATGAGGCAATCGAGCTGCGGGACGGACAGAGAAGATATCAGGGACTTGGAGTTAAGAAAGCTGTGGAGCATGTCAATGACAGAATCGCCCGTGAAGTAGAAGGAATGAATGTGTTTGAACAGGCGAGAATCGATCAGGTCCTTTTGAAACTGGATGGGACAGATAACAAGATTAATCTGGGCGCAAATGCAATGCTGGGGGTATCACTTGCGGTGGCAAGGGCTGCTTCAAAGGCCTTAAGGATTCCGCTGTTTCGTTATCTTGGAGGAGTGGGTGCTAAACAGATGCCGGTGCCTATGATGAATATTCTGAACGGGGGACGCCACGCAGATAATACGATCGACATCCAGGAATTTATGATCATGCCGGTGGGAGCATATAGTTTTGAACAAGGACTTCAGATGTGTTCGGAAATATATCAGGCGCTTAGATCCTTGCTAAATAAGCAGGGATATCAGACAACGGTCGGGGATGAAGGTGGATTTGCGCCCAATCTTCCGGATGCCGGTGATGCACTGCAATTTATTATAGAGGCGATTGACAAAGCCGGATATAAACCAAAAGAAGAGATTGTGATTGCTTTGGACGCAGCGGCCAGTGAGTTATATGACAAAAAGAGAAAACGTTATGTTTTTGAAGGAGAAGGAAAAATGCACGGACATCGTGTGGAACGTTCTTCTGAGGAAATGATTGAGTATTTTGAAGAACTGGCTGATCGGTTCCCGATCCTTTCAATCGAAGATGCACTGGACGAGGAAGATTGGGAAGGCTGGGAACTTTTGACTACAAGGCTGGGGCTGGAGATGCAGCTTGTAGGAGATGATCTTTTTGTTACAAACGTAAAAAGACTGAATGCGGGAATCCTCAAAGAGATTGCCAATGCGATTCTTATTAAAGTGAATCAGATTGGTACTTTGACAGAGGCAGTTGATGCGATTGAGATGGCAAAAAGGTCGGGATATCAGGCAATTATTTCACACAGATCCGGGGAAACTGAAGATCCCTTCATTGCGGATCTTGCTGTTGCCTTTAACACAGGGCAGATTAAGACTGGCGCACCGTGCCGATCTGAGCGTGTGGCAAAATATAATCAGCTTCTCAGAATCGAAGAAAGGCTGGGAGAAATCGCAAAATATGAAAATCCCTTTGTGAGATTCTCGTAGAAGGAATATTGTGAATAAAAAAGTTTCGGAAGAATGTATATAACAACATGTCATCCGAAACTTTTATACGTTAGACAGGTGAATCCAAGGTTAGGGTATGCCTTTTTTACACGATATCCGGGAATGGCTCGAGGCTCCTGTCCAGGATTCCATTCATATAGGCGATGGCGATGCCGTAGTTTGTCATTGGAATTTGCTGATCCTCTGCACATTTCAGACGATACTTCATTTCCCTCTCGCTGAGTGTACAGCCACCGCAATGGACGATCAAAGCATAAGGGGACAGATCGGCCGGAAATTCGGTTCCGCTTGTGAAAACGAATTCCAGTTCCTTGCCGGTATAATTCCGGATCCAGCGCGGTAGTTTCACCGTACCGATATCTTCGCACTGCCGATGGTGCGTACAGCCCTCAGAAACCAGTATTTTATCACCATCTTTCAGACGCTCCAGCATGCGGGCACCTTGGACATTGGATTCCAGATTGCCCTTGTATCTTGCAAACAGGATGGAAAATGAAGTAAGATGTATATTTTCCGGGGTGTCCGCCGATACCTGTTTAAATGCCTGACTGTCCGTAATGACCATGCGAGGTTTCTTCCCTAGAGAAGCAAGTGTTTCTTTCAACTCCGTTTCCCTGGTGACAACGGAGACGGCACCGGCTTCCAGAATGTCACGGATTGTCTGCTGCTGAGGAAGAATCAACCTTCCTTTGGGGGCTGCAGAATCAATCGGAACCACCAGAACAACAACATCATTTGGTTTTAACAGATCGCCGACAATTTTCAATGTCATATTCTCGGCAGGCACCTGTTTTGCAATCATTTCCTTCAGCTCATAAATGTTCTTGCCGGTAGCTGCACTGACAGAGATACAGTTCTGTTCGGTCAGCCACCCGTCAGGAATCGGAGTGTCAGCAATCGCTTTGATGAATTCTGATGAACTTAAAGTTTCTATCGTGTCTATTTTGTTTCTTGCAACCACGTATGGAATTCCTTTTTCCCGTATCCGCCCCAGAATTGCAATATCTTCGGCAGTCATTGGAGAGGACGCATCTGTAACCAGAACAGCAATATCTGTTTTGTTCAGAATCTGATAAGATTTCTGAATACGAAGCTGGCCCAGTTCACCTTCGTCATCAAGACCGGGAGTATCGATCATAACAACCGGGCCCAAAGGCAGTAGTTCCATGGCTTTCAGAACCGGATCAGTGGTAGTCCCGGCGATATCAGAGACAATCGCCAGACTCTCACCGGTTATTGCGTTGATCAGGCTGGATTTCCCTGCATTTCGTTTTCCGAAGATCCCGATATGGATCCGCTCAGCTGAAGGAGTTGTATTTAATCCCATAATAGCCTCCTTATTTTCGATTTCAATTAGAATCTAAAGTCATTTCCTGTTCCGTTTTCAATTGCTTCCAGATGTTCGATCACTTTGGCGCGAACTTTGTCGTTTGGAATATTTGCCAGCTCTTTTTGAAGGATTGCATCACCGACTGCTTTGGTTTCAGGTGAAGCGTAGTCTACCAGATATTCTTTTAAGGTCATCAGAGCATTCGGATGGCAGCAGTTCTGAATCTGCTGGCTTTTGCAGAGTGACATGAAGCGGTCGCCGGTACGGCCTTCTCGATAGCAGGCGGTGCAGAAGCTCGGAATATAATCCATGTCCATCAGCCACTTCACGACCTGGTCGAGTGTACGTGTATCGCTGACATCAAACTGCGCGGAAGACTCTTCGTCCGGCTCCGGTTCGGCATAGCCGCCGACGCTGGTCTTGGAACCGCCGCTGATCTGGGAAATGCCAAGATGCAGTACGCGCTCACGACATTTCTGGCTCTCGCGGGTGGATACGATCATGCCGGTGTATGGAACTGCGATGCGGATGCAGGCTACGATCTTGGCGAAGGTATCATCATCGATTCCGTTAGTGAATGCAGAAGCATCAATGTCATCTGCGTTTCTCAGACGAGGAACACTGATGGTATGCGGGCCGACTCCGAAGACCGCTTCCAGATGTTCTGCATGCATCAGAAGACCCGCAAATTCGTAACGATATTTATCGAGACCGAACAGCACGCCGAGCCCTACATCATCAATGCCTCCTTCCATGGCGCGATCCATAGCTTCTGTGTGATAATCGTAATCATGTTTCGGCCCTGTCGGATGAAGCTCCAGATAGCTTTCTTTATGATAGGTTTCCTGGAACAGGATGTAGGTTCCGATTCCTGCTTCCTTAAGTTTGCGGTAGTTTTCAACTGTCGTGGCGGCAATATTTACATTGACGCGGCGGATCGCTCCGTTTTTGTGCTTAATACTGTAAATCGTCTTGATACTTTCCAGAATATATTCGATTGGATTGTTCTTCGGATCTTCACCGGCCTCCAGCGCCAGCCGTTTGTGTCCCATATCCTGAAGCGCGATAACTTCCTTACGGATTTCGTCCTGTGTCAGTTTTTTACGTGGAATATGTTTGTTTTTCATGTGATAAGGGCAATAGGTACATCCGTTAATACAGTAGTTGGAAAGATAGAGCGGAGCAAACATAACAATTCGATTGCCATAAAAATCTTTCTTTATTTGCTCGGCGAGATGGTAGATTTCCTGGTTCTTCTCATCATTCTCGCAGGCGAGAAGAACGGATGCTTCCCGGTGGGAAAGCCCCTTGCGAAGCTTCGCCTTCTCTATGATCCGGTCGATTAATTCAAGATTGTTTTTATTTTCATCAGCGTACTGGAGTGTCTCCATAATTTCCTCATGGCTGATAAATTCATCTGCTTTTTTTGATGCTGGATTATACATTTTCGTTTCCTCCTGTGAAATCTTTTAAATTTAATTCCTGATTATGATCCTGGATCGTGACCAGGGAATCGCCTCTTGTGGTCACGATATGATAGCCGATTTCTTCCATTTCCTGTGTCAAAATGGCAAGGCCTTCTGCTGCTTCATCCCCCATGCAGCGTTTGTTATCATATAGACTGTAATTCTTTCGGTTCTCCTGCGGTGACAGATTCGGCATCACAACATTGGCACCCGCGAGAATCCCCATTTTTCTGCCCTCCGGATGGATGGTTGCGAGTGCTGTTGTAGACGGCAGAAGTGTCTTTGGCAGCATCAGCCGGAGCAGTCCGAGCATAAATAAAGTGAGCTCAAGAGTGCCGGCTTTCTCCATGGCGAATGGTGTGGCATGATGGGGAATAAACGGTCCGATCCCAACCATATGAGGATTCAGTTGCTTTAGAAACAACATATCCTCGGCCAGGTATTCGGCAGTCTGCCCCGGTGAGCCGACCATGAAACCACTCCCTACCTGATAACCTGTTTCCTGCAGTGCGAAAAGACACTTTTGTCTGCGAATGGCGGACAATGAGGCGGGATGGAGCATCCGGTAATGATTGGCATTGTAGGTTTCATGACGGAGCAGATAGCGGTCTGCACCCATGTCATGGAACAGCTTGTAGCTCTCTCGGGATTTTTCACCAATGGAGAGTGTGAGCGCACAGTCCGGAAAACGAGTTTTGATTGCCCGGATGAGTACGGCCATCCGCTTGTCCGTGAACCATGCATCTTCGCCTCCCTGCAGGACAAAGGTACGAAAACCAAGACGGTAACCGGTCTGACAGCAATCCAGTATTTCGTCTTCGGTAAGACGATACCGGGCAACAGAAGCATTGCTGCAGCGAATTCCGCAGTAATAACAGTCATTTCTGCAGTAATTGGTAAATTCAATCAGTCCCCGGATATATACATCATGACCATAATACTGATGGCGTACAGCCCGTGCCCGCTCAAATAGAAACTCTGCAAGCTTTGGGGTACGGCTATTGATCAAAGCGATCCATTCGGTTTGGTTCAGATTCCCGGTTTCTTCTAATTTTGTAATGAGTTCTCTCATGAATGGTTCTCCGGTTATTTTGTTTTTGCATAAATTGTCTTTGTACTGATGCCGGGCAGCATTCCGATCTTTCCGGAAAGTGCGCTGATGATATCATTCGGTGCATCCATGGCGATGCTGATAATGGAAATATTTTTTTCCCGATAGGGAATGCCCATTCTTCCGACAATGTAGGAACCGTATTCGCTTAAAAGTGCGTTCAGTTGTTCTACGGATTCGTGGCTGGAAACAATAATTCCGATCAGAGCGATTCGTGAGTCTGCTTCAGACATATGAGTAAAACCTCCTTTCTCGAGACAAATGTGTGACGATGCTATAAATTGTACACGTTTGGCGATAAAGACAGAAAGAATTTCCTCAAAAATGTTGTCAGAATAAAGAAATGAAAATGTATGAAATAATTCGGATAAATGCGCCTTTTTGCTCAGGTTCAACCCTTTGCAATCAGAACGTGTAACTGGGTATAGTATATCATGTTTCCTGCATAAAATCAAAGGAAACAGAGAGCATTCAGGAAAAAGAGTATGGAAATTTATGTAGTAAAGCCACAGGATACGATTTACAGAATCGCACAAAGATATGGGGTGTCTCCGGCGAGACTTGCGTATGATAACCAGACAGCCGGTCAGGAATATCTGGTGCCGGGGCAGGCACTTCTGATTCTTTATCCGGAGATCATACATACCGTAAGGGCGGGAGAGACGACCGGAACGATTGCCTCCATGTATCAGATCAGTGAAAAGCAGCTGTATAGAAATAATCCGTACCTGTTGGATCGAACCTATCTGATCACAGGTCAGCAGTTGATTATCTCATATGAGGACCAGAACAGTCCGGAAAAAAAGGTCAGCGGATATGTGTACCCGTATGTGGCAGGATATATCCTGAGAGAAACATTATTATATATAGATGAAATTATGATATTTTCATATGGATTTACAGAAGATGGAGAGCTGGTGCCGCCGCAAGTGAAAGAAGACTGGATCCTAAGAGAGACAAAAAAATTCGGGGTTCAGCCGTTTCTGGTGCTGACTCCCTTTTCGGAAGCGGGAGTTTTCAACAATCAGCTGATCAAGATTGTGACTGAAAATGCAGAAATGCAGAACACATTGATTGCAAACATTCTGGTTGTCGTGCAGGAAAAAGGATATGCAGGAGTGGATGTTGACTTTGAATATATTCTGCCGGAAGATAAAGAAGGATATGTTAAGTTCGTGGAACATCTGCAAAATGTAATGGCGGAAAACGGATATTCCGTTTCTGTTGCGCTTGCCCCTAAAACATCTGCTGACCAGAAAGGACTGCTCTATGAAGGTATGGATTACAGACGTCTTGGGGCGGCAGCGGATACGGTTTTTCTCATGACGTATGAATGGGGATACATGTATGGTCCGCCAATGGCGGTTGCACCTTTAAACAAAGTGCGGGAAGTTGTGGAGTATGCAGTCACAGAGATTCCGCGTGAGAAGATCATGATGGGGATTCCGAACTATGGGTACGACTGGGAACTCCCTTATAAGCGTGGTGAAACACGGGCGGAACTGATTGGAAATGTGGAAGCGGTACGTATTGCTTCGGAAAATGGGGCTGAGATTCAATATGACGAAAAGGTCCAAAGTCCGTATTTCACATACTGGTCCGGAGGAAAACAGCATGAGGTATGGTTCGAAGATGTGCGCAGTATTCGTGCTAAAATGGAGCTTGTCAGAGAAAAGGGGATAAGAGGGTTCGGATACTGGAATCTGATGCGAAGCTTCAGGGCCAATTGGCTGCTGGTGAATCAGGGGGAGAAAGAATAGAAAAGGGTAAAACAGGATAAAACAGGTTTGCAGTAGCCCAATAAAAAGAGTATACTTAATAATTATAGTGAATGGACTGTTACAAAGGAAGAGGGAGAGATAAACATGGGAGAAAAAATGAATGAAATGCTGGAAATCTGGAAAAACCAGCTGACAGTTCTTGTAAAATGGATACTGATGTCGCTCGTGACCGGAGGGGTGGTGGGAACGATCGCCAGTATCTTTTCCTACGCAGTTTCATGGGCGACCGCATTTCGGATGGCGCATTTCTGGGTGATCTTCGGCCTGCCACTTGGAGGACTTTTGATCGTGTGGCTGTATAAAAAGGCCGGAGAAGAGAAAAACACCGGAACAAATCTGGTACTTTCCGTTATCCGTTCGCAGGATGAAGATGTACCGATCCGTGTTGCGCCGTTGATTTTGATTTCAACGGTAATCACACATTTTTTCGGAGGGTCTTCCGGACGAGAAGGAGCGGCTCTTCAGTTCGGCGCCAGTGTGGGCGGCTGGATCGGAAGGCGTCTTCACTTGAATGAAAGTGATGAAAAGATCATCATCCTTTCGGGCATGAGTGCGGCTTTTGCGGCATTATTCGGTACGCCGATGGCAGCCGCAATCTTCCCGATGGAAGTTGTGAGTGTGGGGATTATGTATTACTCAGCACTGGTTCCCTGTATGTTTGCATCATTTACGGCTCAGTATGTTGCACTCCTCTTCAAAGTAAGGACGCTGGCACATCCATATCCCGTCGAAGATGTACCTGATTTTTATAGTTTTCAGACCCTCAAATTTCTCATTCTTGCGATTGCGTTTGCCTTGGCCGGAGTTCTGTTTTGTGTCATGCTCCATACCTGCGAACACAAATTTAAAGAATGGTTTGCGAATCCTTATCTGAGAATCGTGGCAGGTGCGGCAGCGGTCATTGTACTTCGGTTCCTTTTGGGAACAGAGGACTATCTTGGACTTGGTGGAGGCGTGATCCAGGCAAGCTTTAAGGGGGCCGTATCACCGGAGAAATTCCTTCTGAAAATGGTCTTTACCTGTCTGACTCTATGTGTGGGATTTAAGGGCGGTGAGATCGTTCCGTCGTTATTCATCGGTGCGACTCTGGGATCGGCCATGTCGGCACTTCTTGCACTTCCTCCGGATATCTGTGCGGCGTGTGGAATGGTCGGCGTATTCTGCGCTGTTACAAATAGCCCGATCAGTTCTATGCTGATTGCTTTTGAAATGTTTGGATTTACTGGAATGCCATTTTACTGTAGCGTAGTGGCTGTGAGCTATCTGGTGTCAGGATATTATAGTCTGTACAAGGAACAGCGGATTGTGTATTCCAAGACAGAAAATAAATATGTGGACAGACATACAAAATAAGAGTGAAAAATAGAGAAAACTCGGTTTTTTTGAAAAATACCCTTGAAAAATGAAAATGATTGTGATATTATTTGAAAAAATTTATTTTGCAATGCGATGAAAGAGACTCTTGCTTCTGGAACTTGACAGGAATACGGCGTCACCGACTGAGAGCGCTGTTTGAGGAATGAGGCGAAGGGAACACTCCGGAGCAGACTGGCTGAATGCGGAATGATCAGTGAATGGAGAAAAGGCTTCATATAAAAAGAATTTCAGTAAGTCAGTACGTAAGTGCACGTTACGCACATGAAGTTGGGCTTCCAAGGAGGGAAGTTAATGCGGGTGGTACCGCGGATATGGATATCCGTCCCGGAATACATTGTATTCCGGGACTTTTTATATGCAAAATCAGGAAAAAGGATCCGGAATATCGCCAGGACGGCAAGAAAAGTGATTGAGGAGGATTTAAACCATGGAATTTATGACAGGTGTAAAAGAAAAAGAAACACTGGAGCTCGGACAGCTTCTGGAAGAAGATATGCTGGGGAAAAAGGTTCGTGTAAATGGCGCAGTTCATACGGTACGTGATATGGGAACCGTTGCATTCGTTGTATTGAGAAAAAGAGACGGGCTTCTTCAATGTGTCTATGAGGAGGGAAGTTCTGATTTTGATTTAAAAGAAATCCGTGAAGCAGCTACAGTGGAAGTGACCGGAACGCTTCAGGCATCCGAGAAGGCACCGAATGGTGTAGAACTTAAGATGGAAGAGATTCGTATTCTGAGTACACCCAAAGAGCCGTTACCACTTCAGGTTTCCAAATGGAAACTGAATACATCTCTGGAGGCAAAGCTGAATTATCGTTCTATTTCACTGAGAAATGTAAGAGAGCGGGCAAAATTTAAAATACAGGAAGGAATCGTAAGAGGTTTCCGCGAATTTTTGTATAAACAAGGGTTTACCGAAATTCATACTCCGAAGATCGGAGCAAAAGGAGCAGAGGGAGGTTCGAACTTGTTCCGGTTGGATTATTTCCACAGACCGGCAGTTCTGGAGCAGAGCCCACAGCTCTATAAACAGATGATGGTCGGTGTATTTGACCGGGTATTTGAAACCGGACCGGTATTCCGCGCGGAGAAGCACAATACGAAGCGGCATTTGAATGAATACACCAGTTTGGACTTTGAGATGGGGTATATTGACAGCTTTGAGGATATCATGGCAATGGAAACAGGTTTCCTTCAGTATACGATGAAGCTTCTGGAAAAAGAATATGCAAAGGAACTGAAGATTCTGGGAGTGGAACTTCCGAATGTAGATCAGATTCCGGCTGTACGTTTCGATGAGGTCAAGCAGCTTGTCTCTGAAAAATATAACCGCCGTATCCGCAATCCGTTCGATCTGGAGCCGGAGGAAGAGCATTTGATCGGACAGTATGCAAAAGAAGAATGGGGAAGTGATTTTGTTTTTGTTACCTATTATCCGTCCAAGAAGCGCCCGTTTTATGCGATGGACGATCCGGAAGATGAGAGATTTACGCTCAGCTTCGATCTCCTGTTCCGTGGTCTTGAGATTACGACAGGAGGACAGAGAATCCATGAGTATGATATGCTTCTTGCAAAACTGGAAAAACGTGGAATGACCGAGGAGGGGCTGGAGACATATCTGGATACTTTTAAACACGGCATGCCACCGCATGGAGGACTTGGTATTGGAATGGAACGTTTGACTATGCAGCTTCTGGGAGAGGATAATGTCAGGGAAACCACACTCTTCCCGAGAGATTTGAGCAGACTTACGCCTTAACGGAAGAACGTGTGGCTACAAGATACGCTTCTAAAATGATATAAAATCAGAATTTAATAAGTGAAGGAGAATCAGAAAATGGCAAACAAAATTTCCGACGAGACAATCGAATATGTTGGAATTCTGGCGAAGCTGGAGCTTTCCGAAGAAGAAAAAGAGCAGGCTAAATCCGACATGGAAACAATGCTGGATTATATAGATACTTTAAATGAACTGGATACCGAGGGGATCGAGCCGATGTCCCATGTATTCCCGATCCATAATGTGTTCCGTGAAGATACGGTGGAAAACGGAGACGACCATGAGGCCATGCTGTCAAATGCACCGCAGCAGAAAGAGCAGAGCTACAAAGTACCGAAAACATTTGCATAGGAGGAGAACGTAAATGGATATCTTGAGTATGACAGCACTTGAGCTTGGAAGAAAAATAAAAGCGAAAGAGATCACTGTGAAAGAAGCGGTAGAAGCGTGTCTGAAACAGATTGATAAAGTTGAAGATAAAGTAAATAGTTTTGTGACAATAGATAGAGAAAAAGCATTTAATCGAGCGGAAGAGGTTCAGAGAGGAATCGAGGACGGGACTTACACCGGACCGCTTGCAGGAGTCCCGGTGGCAATCAAGGACAATATGTGTACGAAAGGAATGCTTACCACATGCAGTTCCAGAATCCTGGAGAATTTCAATCCTACCTATACGGCAGAGGCGGTTCTGAATCTGGAGAAGGCGGGGGCAGTCATCATCGGAAAGACCAACATGGATGAATTTGCCATGGGAAGTACAACGGAAACTTCCTATTATGGTGAGACGAAGAATCCATGGAATCTGGAACATGTCCCGGGAGGATCTTCCGGTGGTTCCTGTGCGGCAGTAGCGGCGATGGAGGTTCCCTATGCACTGGGATCTGATACCGGCGGCTCGATCCGTCAGCCAAGTTCTTATTGCGGAGTTGTGGGAATTAAGCCGACATACGGAACGGTTTCTCGTTATGGACTCATTGCTTACGGTTCCTCTCTGGATCAGATCGGACCGATCGCAAGAGACGTAAGTGACTGTGCAGCCATTCTGGAGACGATCGCATCGCATGATGTGAAAGACAGTACTTCTATGGAAAGAACAGATACGGATTTCACCAGTGTACTGGTAAATGATGTAAAAGGGATGAGAATCGGTATCCCACAGGATTATTTCAGTGAAGGACTGGATCCGGAAGTGGCAGAACCGATTCTGGAAGCTGCGAAAGTGCTGGAGGAAGCCGGTGCCAGTGTGGAACGATTTGATCTGGGGCTTGTAACATATGCGATTCCGGCTTATTATGTCATCGCTTCTGCGGAAGCAAGCTCCAATCTTGCGCGATTTGACGGTGTAAAATACGGATACAGAACGGCAGACTATGAGGAGCTTCATGGAATGTATAAAAAAACCCGGTCTGAAGGGTTTGGACCGGAGGTAAAGCGCCGTATCATGCTGGGGTCTTTCGTATTAAGCTCCGGATATTATGACGCCTACTATTTGAAAGCACTAAAAACAAAAGCACTGATTAAAAAGGCCTTTGATCAGGCATTTACCAAATATGATATGATCCTTGCACCGGCAGCTCCGACTACGGCTCCGAAACTGGGATCGTCTCTTAGCGATCCACTTAAGATGTATCTGGGAGATATTTACACAATTTCGGTCAACCTGGCAGGACTTCCGGGGATCAGTATTCCGGTGGGACGTGATTCCAAAGGACTTCCGGTAGGGATGCAGCTGATCGGGGACTGTTTCCAGGAGAAAAAACTATTCCGTGCGGCGTATACGTATGAATGTCTGACTCAAAAGAAATGGATTTCTGATTATGATAAAACACAGACCGCAGGAAAGGAGGAAGCGTAAATGTCAAAACAATATGAGACAGTGATCGGACTTGAGGTCCATGTAGAATTAGCGACAAAAACAAAAATCTTCTGTTCCTGCAGTACGGAGTTCGGAGGAGCGCCGAATACCCATACATGTCCGGTCTGCACCGGTATGCCGGGGGCACTTCCGGTACTGAACAGACAGGTCGTTGAATATGCGATGGCGGTCGGCCTTGCGGCAAACTGTAAGATCACGCAGGTCTGCAAATTTGACCGGAAGAATTATTTCTATCCGGATAATCCGCAGAATTATCAGATTTCGCAGCTCTATCTCCCGATCGCAAGAGATGGATATGTAGAAATTGAAGTGGGCGATACGAAGAAAAAAGTCCGCATTCATGAAATGCATATGGAAGAAGATGCCGGAAAACTGATCCATGATGAATGGGAGGATTGTTCTCTTGTGGATTATAATCGAAGCGGTGTGCCGCTGATCGAAATCGTATCAGAGCCGGATATGCGTTCAGCAGAAGAAGTCATTGCCTATCTGGAGAAGCTGAGAATGATCTGCCAGTATCTGGGGGCATCGGACTGCAAGCTTCAGGAAGGTTCCATGAGAGCTGATGTAAACTTATCGGTTCGTGAAGTCGGATCAAAAGAATTCGGAACCCGAACCGAGATGAAGAACCTGAATTCCTTCAAAGCAATCAGTCGTGCGATTGAAGGCGAGCGTGCAAGACAGATCGAACTTCTGGAAGAAGGCAAGAAAGTGATTCAGGAAACCAGAAGATGGGATGACAATAAAGAATATTCTTATGCAATGCGATCCAAAGAAGATGCGCAGGATTACCGCTATTTCCCGGAACCGGATCTGGTGCCGATCGTGATCAGTGATGAGTGGATCGAAAATGTGAAAGCTCGTCAGCCGGAACTGCGTACAGAAAAACTGGAGCGTTATAAGAGAGAATATGATATTCCGCAGTATGATGCCGAGATCATTACCGGAAGTAAAAAAATGGCGGATATCTTCGAGGCAACAACCGCGATCTGCGGAAAACCGAAGAAAGTATCCAACTGGCTTATGGTTGAGACCATGCGTCTTCTGAATGAAAACGGACAGGAACCGGCAGATATCCGTTTTTCACCGGAGAATCTGGCGAAACTCATCAACCTTGCAGATGCCGGAACGATTAATAGTTCTGTGGCAAAAGAAGTATTTGAAAAAGTATTTGCCGAAGATGTCGATCCGGAAAAATATGTAGAAGAGAACGGATTAAAAACGGTGAACGATGAAGGTGCACTTCGGGAAATTGCAGCGCAGGTAATTGCAGCGAACCCAAAAGCAGTAGAGGATTACAAGGGTGGAAAAGAAAAGGCACTGGGGGCACTTGTCGGTCAGATCATGAAAGCCATGAAGGGAAAAGCGAATCCGGGAATGGTGAATCAGATGCTTCGGGATATGCTGAAATAAGGGACATAAATTCATATTTTAGAACAAGAAAGAGCAGGAAAGTTACTTTTTGGAGTTACTTTCCTGTTTTTTATTTCTTTTCGTATGCCGATAAATAAAAATTTGTTGTCATATTTTTTGTATTGAAAGAATATATTTCAGATATGGATAATCACTGCAGGAAAATCTTCTGCGGTGGAGAAACAAAAGGTTTCAGTGTAAGTGGCAAAAGGAGGATCAGAAAATGGGTAATGGAAGAACCCGTACACATTCCGTACTGGCGAGAGCAGCAGCCGTGCTGTTGGCGTTTCTTATGGGAAGTGGGATCCCGTCGGCATCGGTACATGCTGACGGACAGGAAGCTGCGAAAGAAAAAGAGGTGACATCAGGACAACAATTATCTGGAGAAACGCAGGATTCATCCCCGGAACATCATAAGTTTATCCGATATAACGGTGATGACAGCTACACTCTGACACTTAATGTAAAGGGAATGTATGATTCTGAGAAAGTGACACCGAAACTGGATGTACTTCTGATTGTGGACCGATCCGGAAGTATGGATGAAAAATACGGAAGTGGAAACAGCGCACCTACAAGGATGGAAAAATTGCAGGAGGTTGTGACAGGTACGAAGGGTCTGTCTCAGGCAATTCTTGGGAATGATGAGATCGATGCACGGATGGCGGTTGTTGCCTATAGTGGAAAGAAGGGCAGCAAATATGAAAAAGATGCTGCATATAATGATGCAGTATCCATTATACCGAATGATTGGACAACGGATCAAAATGTGGTAAATGTAAATGTCAACGCGATCGAAGCAGATGGAGGAACGAACTGTCAGGCAGGACTTCTCACCGGAGAGGAAGTATTGGAATATGCAAGAGAGGATGCGCAGAAAATCGTGATTTTCCTGTCCGATGGCCTGCCCACATTCCGTTACAATGAAAGCGGCTTAACGGTAGGAGAAGGAAATGCTGACTCAAATGGGGAGAATGCGGAAGCGGCTTATCAACAGGCAGCCCAATTGTCCGGACTGTCCGGATTTTACTCGATCGGTATCTCAACAGACAGTTCGTCCAGTTTCCTGAATACACTGAAAGATAAACCGGGAGCAGAAAAGAAAGCGTATTATTCTGCGGCAAATGCCGATGGCCTGGTGAGCGCGTTTCAATCAATCATTTCAGATATTACGGAATATACCTGCCGTAATGTTACGATTGAAGATACGCTGAGTGTGTATGTAGAAGCGGAGGATCCATTTCAGCCGGTAATCAAAGTGACAGATAAAAATGGCAGTGAAGTAACGGAAGTGGTGTTCAAAGGAGAGCAAATTTCTGTGAGCGATTTAATCCGTGTTTCTTACCAACCGGAAATGAAAAAAGTAACAGCCGTTTTTCGGGAAGGATATGTACTCGACCAGGATTATACCTATTCGGTCAGTTTCAATGTGAAGCCGACACAGCTTGCATATGATACCTATGCAGACATGGGATATAATGCGGTCGGAAGCGCGAGAAGTGACGCACCGGGAAATGATACAAGCTCCGGAAAAGATGGATTCTATTCGAATGCGGAAGGAGAAAACGGGCCGACTCTGATTTATACATTTGGAAAGAGTGATGATGCAGCCGTTTCCTGTGCCTCGTATGTGGAAAAGCCGGTCATTCAGGTAAGTGCGCTTACCATTCCGGTTGAAAAGAAATGGGAAAATGTTTCCGAAGAAGATGTACTGCCTCAGGAAGTGACCGTGAATCTCTATCAGGATGACGGAACAGATGCGTATCGGACGGTAACATTAACCGGGCAGGAAGAATGGAAAGGATCCTTCTGTAATGTGGCAAAGGGCCATACATACACGGTCAAAGAAACCGATGTGACCGGATTTGAGAGCAGGGTCGAAGGAGATGAAAAGAATGGGTTCATTGTCACAAATACCAGACTTCCGGATCTTGTTATAAATAAAGAAGTAACCGGGAAAATGGGAGACAAGACGAAAGCGTTTACCATGGTTATACAGATCAAAGATAAAAACGGAAAAGAGGTAAATGGAACGTTCTCTTATATCGGAGGACAGAAAACGGATGTCAAGGATGCCAATACGGCAGTACAGGATGGCTTGCTCACTTTTACAAACGGAACAGCGGCAATCGAATTAAAACACGGTCAGCAGATCACCTTGAAGCAGCTTCCTCTGGGAGGAACATTTACGGTAGAAGAATCAGATGAGGGAGCAGCGGGATATAGTGTTTCTTATAATGGCGACTGGACAGAAGAGGCATCGGGCACTCTGGATAAAGACGCACTTGTAGAAGTGGTCAATCAAAAAGATGCGGTCCCGGTGACCGGTATCGTGGAAACTCAGGGTGGTTCGATTTTGGTCTCCGGAATAGCAGGACTTGCGTTTGTTGAAGGAATCTGTGCGTTGACCCTTCGCAGAAGGAGAAGAAGCTGATGGAGTCGGAGAGCAGGAAACCTTCGCTTTGGGAGGATGTACGGTATCTGTTTGTGAAAATAGGGCTGTTGGCCCTGGTAGTGGTGGTGATGGTTACCTGCTTTTTCGGAATCTTTCGCTCGGGTGATAACTCCATGAAGCCGGCAGTTAAGGACGGAGACCTTGTCATAACATGGCGGATTCAGAAAGACTATCAGGCGGGAGATGTCATTGTTCTGGAGAACGATGATAAAAAAGAAATACGCCGAGTAATCGCAGTTGAAGGAGATACAGTGGATTTTACGGAAGATGGAATGGCAATCAACGGATATCTGCAGGTGGAAAGTGACATTTACACAGAGACCCTTCCATATGTAGAAGGGTTCGCATTCCCGTTAACAGTGCAGGAAGGTGAGGTGTTTGTACTTGCCGATCACCGGGAAAATGCGACGGACAGCCGAATCTATGGACCGGTATCCATTGAGCGGACCTATGGAAAAGTCATGACGGTCATTCGGCAGAGAGGGATATAAACGCAGCCCCTTCATGGCTGTGGTTATATAAAAATTAAAGTAACTGTTCAGAGCCAACCTCGAAAACACTTCGTGTTTCCTCAGTGTGGTGTATCCGCCAAATAGATTTGTGCAAAAAAGTGTACACGAATGCAAGCATTCAACGCCCTTTTTTGACAAATCTGCTTGCCTCTGAACAGTTACAAATAAAAAAGAGGAGGAAAAAGACATGATCAAAATGAAACGATTAAGAGCATTGCTTCTTACAGGTGTGATGACAGTAACGATGGCCTGCGGAGGAACCGTAATGGCTGATGAAGGAAAATCACAGGATACGGTGCCGGAAGTGGAGGCAGAAATCACAAAAGTGTTGGAATTTGCAGAAGGTGTCAGTGTGCCGAATGCAAGATTTCAATTTGAAATTACAAAAGTGACCGAAGATGCACCGGATGCAACAATAGAGGATATTACATATTCATCAGATGATGAGACGGGTGATGTGGCAGGCGGAAAATACAGTATCGCAAAGGATAGTAATATTGTATTTGGAACATTTCCGCATGCAGGAGAGTATGTGTATACTGTGACAGAAAAAGCAGATACTTATAAAGAAGCAGAAAATGAAGATATGATCTACTCAGATGCTTCCTATGAATTACATGTATACGTAATCAATGATGATGACGGACTTACTGTTGACAAAATCACTGCAGAAAAGAACGGTAAGAAAATAGATTGTATTGAGTTCATCAATACATTTATCAAAAATAATCAGAAGCTTACGATCAGCAAGGAAACGGTCGGCGCATATGCGGATAAGACAAAAGACTTTACATTTAAAATAAAATTCATTAAATCTGCCACAGCTGGAGAAGAGACTTCGTACACCGGAAAAATCGGTAATGAAGAAGTGGTTTGTGTTGTTGATGAGGAAAAAGAGTTTGAGCTTCATGACGGTGAGAGCCTGGTGTTTGAAAATCTGCCGGCCGGAACCAGATATGTGGTAACAGAGGTTGGAGCGGAAGACGGCTATACACCGAGTGTGACCGTAGTAGAAAACGGAGTAAAAACGGTTGATGGCAAAACGGCCAAGGAAACGGATTCCCTGACATCCGTTGCTGGTAATCAGACATCCAATCTGGTAGGTGAGAATACCAATACTGCATCATTTACCAACACATATAAAGATGTTGCAATTACAGGAATTGTGGTAAATTCACTTCCGTTTGCAGTTATGATCGCAGCATTTGCAGCTGTGTTGGGAGTGCTGGCAGTTATGAAGAGTCGCAGGAGCTGCCGTTAAACAGGAGTGATCGTTTCAGAACATGGGGAAGTGTAACAGAAGTGGGACGAACGCGGTGAAAGAAAAAAGTCTTCTATATGATATCGGGAAACGAATTGTCCGGTGGATGGACGGCATGGTGAATCTGACCGTGTTCGTCCTCTTCCTCATGCTGGCAGCATATGGATGTTATGCTATCTGGGATTCGAATCAGATTTATTCAGAGGCCGATAAGAAACAATATGAAACATACAAACCGGAAGGGGACAATTCAGAGTCTTTTGCAGAACTGCAGAAACTGAACCCGGAGGTCATTGCGTGGCTCACGATTTATGGAACAAACATTGACTATCCGGTGGCGCAGACAGATGACAACCAGAAATATGTCAATGTGAATGCCAAAGGAGAATTCTCACTTGCCGGCAGCTTGTTTCTGGATTATCGAAACACATCGGATTTTTCGGATTTCTGCAATATCATTTACGGACATCATATGGAAAAAAAGGCGATGTTCGGAGAACTGGAGAATTTTACGGAGGAAACTTTTTTTAAAGAGCATCGATATGGAAGTCTGTATGTAAACGGAAGGGAGAAAGAGCTTGAGTTTGCTGCAATCTTAAAGGACGATGCATATAATAATGTGATATACAATCCTACGATTGGACAAGAAGAAAAAAAGCAGGAATTTCTTACATATATTAAGTTGCATGCTATGCATTCAAACGATATGGAGCTTTCGGAAAATGATCAGATCCTTTTACTTTCGACATGCACGCCGGAAGGGACAAACGGAAGATTCATCCTGGTGGCAAAGATTGACAACGAAATGAATGCTGGCAAAGGAGAGAAAGAAGATGGAAAAAAGAAATAGAAAGCGGAGAATAAAATTTTGGGTGACATTGTGCTGTGTTCTGGTATTTCAGAACATAACAGTAAGGGCTGCTGAGCAGTCCGCTGAGGTGACGGTTCCGGTGGAACAGGTATTTACGACGGAACAGATAGTTCCCGCAGATTTGAATCGCAGCTTTTCTTATCAAATGCAAGCAGTGAAGCCGTTAGACCCAATGCCGGAAGGAAGTGAAAACGGAAGGCTGGAGTTCAGGCTGAAAGACAATCAGCAGGTTCAGCTCGGACCGATTCGATATCAGCATGGCGGAGTATATGAATATGAAATCCGTCAGATTATTGCAACGAAAGAACAGAACTATTCATATGATGAACAAATCTATCATGTCAGTGTGTATGTGAAGAACACCACTGACGAGAAGATGGTCTGTCAGATCATTGTCGAGAATGAGAAAGGAGAAAAAACAGACGGGGTTATTTTCAGAAACAGTTATCAGGGAAAAACACCCGGAAAACCTTCAAATGTAAAAACGGGAGATGAAAAACAGCGGTTTTGGTGGATGCTTATTGCAGGAATGTCATGGATAAGCGCGTTCGCTGCTGTGGGCTTTGCCAGAAAGAGAAGAGTGAATGTACCGGCAGGAATTCGGAGGGAAAAAAGTGAATTATAAATTGTTAAGGAACTTCCGGAAACGGAACGGATTTACACAACTTGTGGGACGGAAGTAGAGAAAAGGTGTAAAGCTTTTGATTATTCAATAAAGGCTTTACACCTTAGATGTTGTCCGTCATTCATAAATGGTTAAGAAAGTCAAAAATTAGTTGTAATAACGAAAAAACAGCCTGCAGTACATAATCGGGGGAAATACTGCAAACTGTTTTTTCTTAATAATTTCATTAAAGGAGAAATGAAAATAAAAAGTATCAAAATACTGAAAACGTCATATTAAATTATCTGCGTCCCTTTTATGGGTGGGGCAATTGTGACTGACTTAGGATGCCGCCCCGCTCAAGGAACTTTCTAAACTAGTAAGTTATCTTCAAGTTGCTATTATAATACCATGAGGTATTAGAGAAGTAAATTCGCAAAAAAGACAAATGCACTAAAAAAGAGAGAATAAAATTGTGCAAAATCACGTCAAAAAGGCAAAATCCACAAAAGAAAAAGAAGGCGAGAAAAAATGAAGGAAAAAATGCTGAAGAAGGTATTGGTGAACAATTCTATCTTTATAAAACGTCTCTTTGATTTTTGATATACATGTGGTATCATTAAAGATATTTAAAGCTACATTATAAGCGGATGAAGCAAGAGGAGATTTTTATGAGTGCATTTGTTGAACTGAAGGAAGTGCGGAAGATTTATAAGATGGGGGAAATTGAAATTGCTGCTGCGGACGGGATTGATTTTACGATCAATAAAGGAGAATTTGCAGTTGTTGTAGGACCAAGCGGGGCCGGTAAGACGACGGTTCTTAATATCCTTGGCGGAATGGATACGGCGACAAGCGGTGAAGTGTGGATTGACGGCGCGGATGTGGCATCTTATAATGCGCGTCAGCTCACAGCGTACCGACGGGCTGATATCGGTTTTGTTTTTCAGTTTTATAATCTGATTCCAAACCTGACTGCACTTGAGAATGTAGAGCTGGCTTTACAGATCTGTAAGAATCCTCTTGATGCGGCAACGGTGCTTCAGGATGTGGGATTGGGAGACCGCTTAAACAATTTCCCGGCTCAGTTATCCGGAGGAGAACAACAGAGAGTTTCGATCGCGAGAGCACTTGCGAAGAATCCGAAACTTCTGCTTTGTGATGAGCCGACAGGGGCTTTGGATTATAATACAGGAAAAGCAATTCTGAAGCTTCTGCAGGACACCTGCCGCGAACGGGGAATGACGGTGATCCTGATCACGCACAATTCGGCGATCACACCGATGGCAGATCGGGTTATTAAAATGAAAAACGGAAAGGTAGATTCGATGACCGAGAATCCAAACCCGGTATCGGTAGAAACGATAGAATGGTAGAGTAGAATGAAAAAGAATATATTACGCAAAGATTTTTTCATGGAAATCAGGAAATCGAGGGGGCGTTTTATTTCAATATTTTTCATTGTTGCACTTGGAGTTGCATTTTATTCCGGTATACGTTCATCGCAGCCCAGTATGCTGATTTCCGGAGATGCCTATTTTGATAGAGAAGAACTGATGGACATCAAGGTTATAGGTACGATGGGATTGACGGACGAGGATATTCAGGCGATTTCAGAAGTAAAAGGAATTGCGGAGGCGGAAGGAAGCTACAGTAAGGATGTCCTGTGCCCGACAGGAGAGAATGAGAAGGTCGTACATGTTATGGCGGCACAGGAGAATTTCAACACTGTTCAGGTTGTGGAAGGAAGAATGCCTGAAAAGGAAGGGGAATGTCTTCTGGATGAGGATTTTGTCGCGTATGGAGATTATCAGGTAGGCGATCGAATTACATTTCGCTCCGGAGATGATTCGGAACTTTCGGAATCCCTGACGTGTGATACATTTACGATTGTAGGGATTGGGAACAGTCCGCTTTACATATCATTCGGCAGGGGAAACAGTCTAATCGGAAACGGTGAGGTCAGCGGGTTTGTAGTAGTTGACAAGTCGTCGTTCAATCTGGATGTATATACAGAAGCTTATGTGCGGGTGAGCGATGCGGAGGATGCAGTGGCGTTTACGAAGGAATATGAAGATCTCACGGATGCCGCAAAAGCTGCAATCGAAGAAATTGAAGAAGAGCGCTGTAAGGCACGGCGTGAGGAAGTCCTGGAAGAAGCAAATTCAGAGATTGCAGATGCCGAGAAAGAGTTGGATGACAAATCGGAAGAACTGGATGCGGCAAAGCAGGAACTGGAGGATGCTCGCAGTACAGCCGCGAAGAAGCTGGCTGATGCAAAAAAGGAGCTGGAGGACGGCGAGGCGCTTCTTACGCAGTCACGAAAGCAGATCGAAGACGGTAAGAAACAAATCGAAGATGCGAAATCCGAACTGAATCGTCAGCAGAGTACCTTAGATGAGGCAAAGAAGGAATATGAGAGCGGATATGCAGAATTTTCCGAAAAGGAGAAGGAATTAGACGAAGCGGAAGCGGAGTATCAGAAAAACTATGATCAGTATATGCCGCTGATCACTTCCGGGAAGGAAGAGATCGCCAATGGAAAAGAGCAGATTGAAGCCGGACGTGAGCAGATCGAAGAAGGAATCCTGCAGATTGATACCGGTATCGAACAGCTTCAGCAGGCAGCAGATGGTCTGGAGCAGATCGACTCGGCACTTGAAACATTGGATAAGCTGGTACAGATTGGGCAAAGCCTTTATGAAAAGATTTCTGCGGTTCCTGAGGAGGAACGTTCAGAACTGCAGAACAAACTCGTAGAGATTTACGAGGGAATGCTGGAGAAGAAAGAGGCACTGGAAGAACAGAAGAATGAAATTCTTGTTCAGCTGCAGGTGGCCGGAGTAGAAAATGAGGAGCAGATTCCTGCAAAAATAGAGGAGCTGCAGCAGCAGAGAGAGGAACTGATCCAGAAACGAAGTGAGCTGGATGCGACCGAGAAGGAACTCCTGGAAAAAGAAGAAGAACTTCTGAAGCAGGAGCAGCAGCTTATTGAAGCTGGGCAGGCTCTGGAATCGGGGAAAAAGCAGCTCGAGGATGGAAGAAAAGAACTGTTAGATGCAAAGCAGCAGATCGAAGACGGGCAGAGACAGCTGGATGCCGCATGGACACTGATCCGTAAAAAAGAGGAAAGCCTTAATCAGGGAAAAAAAGAAATTGTTTCGGCTGAGAAAGAACTGTCCGAAGGAAAATCCGAGTACGCCAAAGCGGCAGCGGATGCCGTGCAGCAGATTGAAGACGGTGAAAAGCAGATCCGTGAAGGCGAAGAAAAATTGATTGAGGCGAAGCAGCAGATTGCGGATGCAAAAGCTGAGATTGCGAAGGTGGAAGAGCCGAAATGGTACATTCAGAACCGGAGTGAAGCAATGGCTGAATATGACGGCTATGGAGAAAATGCGGATCGTATGCGCTCGATCGGAGAGGTTTTCCCATTCTTGTTCTTCCTGGTCGCTGCGTTGATTAGCTTGACAACGATGACCAGGATGGTGGAGGAACAGCGTATCCAGATCGGCACGATGAAAGCACTCGGATACGGGAAATTGGCCATAGCTAAAAAGTATATTTTCTATGCACTTTCCGCGACACTTGGCGGAAGTATCGTGGGCGTCCTGATCGGTGAGAAGGTGTTCCCACTGGTTATCATTTATGCATATAAGATCCTGTATAAACATTTGCCGGATATTCTGCTCCCGTATCATTTGATCTACGCGGTTCAGGCGACAGGAATTGCTGTGATCTGTACGCTTGCGGCGACGATCGGTTCCTGCTATAAGGAACTCGCATCTCATCCGGCTGCGCTCATGAGACCGCCGGCACCGAAACAGGGCAAACGGATCCTTCTGGAAAGAATCGGATGGTTCTGGAGAAGACTTAGTTTTACATGGAAATCATCGATCAGAAATCTGATCCGCTATAAGAAACGGTTCTTTATGACCATTTTCGGTATCGGAGGATGTATGGCACTTCTTCTGGTCGGCTTTGGCCTTAAGGATTGCATTTACGAGATCGTAGACCTTCAATATGAAAAGATACAGTTTTATGATGCGACTGCATATATGAATGATACGATCGATAAAGAAGAAAAGAATCAGATCCTTGACGAATTGGAAGCAGATTCGGCGCTGGATGATTTTACACAGGTGAGGATGCAGAAACTGAAAGTGAAATCGGAAAGCGATGAATCAAGCGTGTATCTTGTGGTACCGGAAAGTGAAGAAGAACTGAAAAGCTTTCTCAGCTTCCACAGCAGAACCAGTGATGAAACATATACACTTGCCGAAGATAAAGTGATTCTTACCGAAAAGATGTCTCAGATCCTTGCGGTGAATGTGGGAGATACCATCACGATCAAAGATGACGACAAAGGAGAACGTGAAGTTGTGATCGGCGCTATATGTGAGAACTATATGGGACATTATCTCTATTTGAGCAATGATACCTATGAAGAGCTTTATGGGGCACCGCCGAAATATAATAGCATCCTTCTTCGTATGAAGGACGGACAGGAAGACTCGATCGAGGAAACGGGCAGGACGCTGCTTGAATTTGATGATGTGTTAAATGTGAGTTACAGCAAGAGCATCGAAAGCAGGCTGGATGATATGCTTCGAAGTCTGAATCTGGTCATCATCGTGTTGATCGTTTCTGCGGGAATGCTTGCGTTTGTGGTGCTGTATAATCTGAATAATATCAATATCACAGAGCGAAGGCGTGAACTGGCTACACTGAAAGTTTTGGGATTTTATGATATCGAAGTCGCATCTTATGTATACAGAGAGAATGTGATGCTGACCTTCTTGGGAGCATTGGTGGGAATGGGACTTGGAAATCTCATGCACAGATTTGTGATCGTAACCGTTGAAGTCAATGAAGCGATGTTCGGAAGAGAAATTCACCCAATCAGCTATCTGTACAGCTTCCTGTTTACCGTGGCATTCTCTATGTTCGTGAACTGGATCATGTTCTACAAACTGAAAAAGATTGATATGGTGGAATCTTTGAAGAGCGTAGAATAGAAAGTTTAGAAAAAGTTTATATTTTTCACAAAATTATTAGCACTCATTCAAAATGAGTGCTAATTTTCTATTGACATTTGGATTTTAGGGTATTAAGATATCTGATAGATGTGAAAAAGAAAAAAATATTTAACATAAGGAGTGGTACAAATGGCAGCAAAAAAAGGCAGTCTTTCAATTAGCAGCGAAAATATTTTCCCGATCATTAAGAAATGGGTGTATTCCGATCATGATATTTTCGCACGTGAACTTGTTTCCAACGGATGTGATGCGATTACTAAACTGAAAAAACTGGATATGATGGGCGAATATGAAATGCCGGAAGATTATAAAGCAAAGATCCAGGTTATCGTAAATCCGGAAGAGAAAACATTGAAATTCATCGATAACGGACTTGGTATGACCGCGGATGAGGTGGAAGAGTATATCACACAGATCGCTTTCTCCGGCGCAACGCAGTTCCTTGAAAAGTATAAGGACAAGACGACAGAGGATGACATGATCGGTCACTTTGGCCTTGGATTCTATTCCGCATTCATGGTTGCGGACGAAGTACAAATCGATACACTTTCTTATAAAGAAGGCGCAGTACCGGTACACTGGGTAAGTGATGGCGGAACAGAGTATGAGATGGAAGACGGCAATAAAGAGGGAGTTGGAACGGAGATTACCTTATTGCTTAATGAAGACAGCCTTCAGTTTGCCAATGAATACCGTATGCGTGAAGTGCTGGAGAAATATTGCTCCTTCATGCCGGTAGAGATCTATCTTTCAAAAGAAAATGCAGAGACAGAATATGAGACGATTCCGGAAGAAGAACTTCTGGATACCGATGAGGTCGTTGAACATATCCATGAAGATGCAAAGATGGAAGAAAAAGAAAATGAGAACGGCGAAAAAGAAATGGTAGAAGTTTCACCGGCAAAGGATAAAGTTAAGATTGTGAAGCGTCCGGTTCCGATAAATGATACACAGCCGCTCTGGACCAAACATCCGAATGAATGCACGAAAGATGATTATATCGAATTCTACCGCAAAGTATTTATGGATTACAAGGAGCCTCTGTTCTGGATCCATCTGAACATGGACTATCCGTTTAATCTGAAAGGTATTCTGTACTTCCCGAAGATCAATACAGAATATGATTCCATCGAAGGAACCATCAAACTGTATAACAACCAGGTATTTATCGCAGACAATATCAAGGAAGTGATTCCGGAATTCCTGATGGTATTAAAGGGCGTGATCGATTGCCCGGATCTTCCGCTGAACGTATCAAGAAGTGCACTGCAGAATGATGGATTTGTACAGAAGATCGCAGAATACATTTCCAAGAAAGTGGCAGACAAATTGTCCGGAATGTGCAAGACTGATAAGGAAACTTATGAAAAATACTGGGATGATATCAGTCCGTTCATCAAATTCGGCTGCCTGAAGGATGAGAAATTCTGTGATAAGATGAAAGATTACATCCTCTTCAAGAATCTGGATCACAACTATCTGACACTCAAAGAATGTATTGAGAAGAACGGCGGCACGATTGTAGAGCCGAATGAGAATAAAGAAGATGAGAACGAGGATGCAAACACCGTTACAGAGGATATGAAGACAACCATCTACTATGTAACGGATGAACAGCAGCAGAGCCAGTATATCAACATGTTCAAGAAAGAAGGACTGGATGCAGTGATTCTGTCCCACAACATTGATTCTCCGTTCATCACACAGCTGGAGCAGAGAAATGAGCATGTGCGGTTCCAGAGAATCGATGCAGAACTGACCGATCATTTCAAAGAAGAAGTGGCAGAAGACGAAAAGGATGCATTTAAGGAAAAAACGGACAGCCTGATGGAAATCTTCCGGAAAGCGCTTGGAAAAGATAAACTGAATGTGAAAGTGGAAAAGATGAAAGATGAAAATGTCGCTTCCATGATCACCCTTTCTGAGCAGTCACGCCGTATGCAGGAAATGATGAAGATGTATGGCATGGCAGGAATGGATCCGTCCATGTTCGGAGATGATTCTACATTGATCCTGAATGCAAATCATCCGCTGGTTCAGTATGTGGTGGATCATAAAGACGGTGAAAATACAGAACTGTTCTGCAAACAGCTTTACGATCTGGCGATGATTGCGCATAAACCACTGAATCCGGAGGAAATGACGGAATTTGTAAAACGAAGCAATGAGATAATGTTAATGCTTACAAAATAGAATACTGCAGATCATAAAAACGGGGGTCTCCTGATGTGCGATGTCATTTAGGGACCCCTTTCTTATGTGTTAAGACAAGATTTCAAAGGGGATATCCTGTTTTGTAAAGATACGCTGGACCATTTTGTCCCAGGCCTGCTCCAGCGATTTGTCCATCGTGAACAGCTTCATAGAGGTGCCTGTCGTACAGGTAAGGGATGTGCCGTTGAATTTGAAATTGAGATACAGTCCCTGTACATCAGCCGGGGAAAAAGGAAGCTCTTCCCGCTCAAGAAGATGGGCGATATTCGGTGAAGAAAGCGATAATACAAGCTTGAAGCCAAGCGGAGTTCGCTTCCCTTTGATCAAGGAAAAACAAAATTCCCTTACTTCTTTCCAGAGCGCAAAATTCCGTTCGATCTGAACAGGTTCGTCGGTTATGTCCTGATGGAAAAAATCTTTTTTCAGATGTCCGTCAAACTGAAATGTACAGAATGTGACGATCTCACCCTCAATGAAGAGAAACGAATCGAAACCGGAATGCAGAAGCAGTCCATTCATGCATTTTTTAGTGTCAAGTGAAAAGATCAGCATGAAATACCTCCTGAAATGTGTAATGATATCATTATGTATAGCTAAGTATAGCATACCGGAATGGGAAATGCATCAATTGACTTTTCTTAATAAAGACAGTACAATGAGAATGCTAAGGTTTCGGGAGCACGAAAGGTACACCGATCCGTAAGTATTTGTATGACCTCCTGGGTCAGAAAATGGGGTTAAAAGTGACAAATAAGATTGAACAGCAATTTAAGAACAGGGAAAATGCAGGTGCTGTGCGCCTGAATAAATACTTGAGTGAATCCGGCGTATGTTCCAGAAGAGAAGCGGACAAGCTGATAGAACAGGGGCGTGTGACCGTAGACGGGAAAAGAGCGGTTCCGGGTACGAAGGTGATGCAGGGACAGGAAGTGAGAATCGGGAAGAAGGTCATCTCCCGTCAGGAAGAAATGGTCATTCTGGCCGTCAATAAGCCGCGAGGCATCGTATGCACGGAGGAGCGAAGAGAGAGAGACAGTATCGTCCGTTTTTTGAACTATCCCATCCGAATCACCTACGTCGGAAGATTGGATAAGGATTCGGAGGGTCTGCTCCTGATGACCAATAACGGCGATATCATCAATAAGATGATGCGTGCGGGAAATCATCATGAAAAGGAATATAAGGTTACGGTGAATAAGCCGGTGACGGAGGAGTTTTTGAGAAAGATGGCCTCTGGAGTCCCGGTCCTGGATACGGTGACAAGACCTTGCGTGGTGGACAAGATTGGAAAGTATAAATTCCGGATTATCCTGACCCAGGGCCTGAACCGGCAGATCCGGAGGATGTGCGAAGCGCTGGGATACGAAGTGAAAGAACTGATCCGAACCCGTGTCATGAATATTGAGCTGGGAGACTTAAAATCCGGTCAGTATCGTAAGGTGACGGATCAGGAGCTGAATGAACTCTATGAACAGATCAGAAACTCATCCAATGTGACGGTGCACCAGGAGGATAGAATAGATGGATAAAAAGAAAAGAATGCAGGAATTGGTAGAACTGCTGAATCGGGCAGGGAAAGCGTATTATCAGGAATCCCGCGAAATCATGAGCAATTTTGAATATGATGCACTGTATGATGAGCTGAAAGGCCTGGAAGAAGAACTGGGCATCGTGCTTGCTTCCAGTCCGACGATCCATGTGGGATATGAGGTGCTCAGTGAGCTCCCGAAAGAACGCCACGAGTCACCGATGCTTTCACTGGACAAGACAAAAGAGGTCTCCAGACTGAAGGAATTTGTGGGAAACCAGAAAGCGGTGATCTCCTGGAAGATGGACGGGTTGACGATTGTTCTGACCTATCGCGGCGGAACACTTTATAAAGCAGTTACCCGGGGAAATGGAGAGATCGGAGAGGTTATTACCAACAATGCCCGTGTCTTTAAAAATATCCCGCTTCATATTTCCTATAAGGGGGAATTGATCCTGAGAGGGGAGGCTGTAATCGGCTACCGGGATTTTGAAAGGATCAATGAGACAATTGAAGATGTGGATGCGAAATATAAGAATCCGAGGAATCTCTGCAGTGGTTCAGTGAGACAGCTTAATAATGAGATTACAGCTAAGAGAAATGTGAAGTTTTACGCATTTACGCTGGTGAAAGCCGAGGGAGTGGATTTCCATAATTCCAGAGCATACCAGCTTGACTGGCTGGCGGATCAGGGATTTGAAGTGGTAGAACACTATCCGGTGACTGCGGACGAACTGGAAGAAAGAGTGGCTTATTTTGCAGAGAAAATCAAAGAAAATGATTTTCCATCGGATGGTCTGGTTCTGGTATATGATGACATTGCATATGGACAGTCTCTGGGAAGAACAGCGAAGTTCCCGAGGGATTCCTTTGCATTCAAATGGGCGGATGAGATTAAAGAGACCCATCTGCTTGAAATCGAGTGGAGCCCGTCGAGAACAGGGCTGATCAACCCGGTTGCGATCTTTGAACCGGTGGAACTGGAAGGAACCACGGTAAGCCGGGCCAGTGTCCATAATTTGAGCATTATGGAGGAACTGGAGCTGGGAATCGGAGATACGATCGAAGTGTACAAGGCCAATATGATCATTCCGCAGATTGCACGGAACCTGACGAGGAGCGGCAGGATCGAAATCCCACGGACTTGTCCGGTCTGTGGAGGAGAGACGAGGGTACGGCAGATGAATGATGCCAAGTCACTTTATTGCACGAATCCGGAATGTCAGGCAAAACGGATCAAAGCGTTTGCACTTCTTACAAGCAGGGACGCACTGAATGTAGAAGGACTTTCCGAGGCGACACTGGAGAAATTCATCGCCAGAGGGTTCATTCATAAATATACGGATATTTTCCATCTGGACCGGTATCAGGAAGAGATTCAGTCGATGGAGGGATTTGGAGAAAAATCCTACGCGAATCTGATACAGAGTATCGAAAAAGCAAGGGAAACAACGCTTCCTAAGGTGATCTACTCATTGGGGATCGCGGGAGTAGGACTTGCGAATGCGAAACTGATCTGCCGGGAATCGGACTACGATGTCACAAAACTGATGAATGCGACAGAAGAGGAACTTTCTGAGATTGCGGGTGTGGGGCCTGTGATCGCGAAGGCGTTTACGGAGTATTTTTCATCGGAAGAGAAGAAACAGGCGTTTCTGGAACTTATGCAGGAGTTGAAGATCCAGGAAGAACCAAGAAATGAAGAACAGCAGTTTGCCGGAATGAATTTTGTAATCACCGGAAGTGTGAATCACTTTGCAAATAGAAATGAAGTGAAGGAACTGATTGAACAGAGGGGCGGGAAGGTTACCGGTTCGGTAACAGGAAAGACAAATTATCTGATCAACAATGATGTGAATTCGACATCTTCCAAGAATAAAAAAGCGAGGGAGCTGAAAGTTCCGATCATTTCGGAAGAAGAATTCATGAAGCTTGCAGGACTGTAAGACGACGTCAGAAGCAAAGGAGGACAAGAAAATGTCAGAACATGATGATTTGAATAAGAACAGCCTGGAACAGGCTTCTGGTTCGAATGATAATAAAAAGAAGAACGACGGATACGAAAGGTATTGTTTTATCTGCCGCCGTCCTGAGAGTGTTGCCGGGAAAATGATCGACCTGCCGACGAATATCTGTGTCTGTGCAGACTGTATGCAGAAGAGCTTTGATGCGATGAACAACAGTGGCTTCGATTATACGCAGTTTATGAATATGCCGGGAGGACTGATGATGGGATTCGGCGATTTGGAAAATCAGATGCCGAAGCAGCAGAAAGTGAAAAAGAAAAAGCCGGAGGAGAAGCGGGAACCGATCCTGAACATCCGGGATATTCCGGCTCCCCATAAGATCAAAGCAAAACTGGATGAATATGTGGTCGGACAAGAGCATGCAAAGAAAGCAATCTCGGTTGCAGTTTACAATCACTACAAACGGGTTGCGACGGATACCATGGACGAGATTGAGATTGAAAAATCCAACATGCTGATGATCGGACCGACCGGTTCCGGGAAAACCTATCTGGTCAAAACACTGGCAAAGCTGCTGGATGTGCCGCTTGCGATCACCGATGCGACTTCGCTGACTGAAGCGGGATATATCGGAGATGATATTGAGAGCGTGGTATCCAAGCTTCTCGCGGCAGCGGACAATGATGTGGATAAGGCGGAACAGGGAATTATTTTCATTGATGAGATTGATAAAATCGCGAAAAAGAAGAATACCAGCCAGAGGGATGTCAGCGGAGAATCTGTACAGCAGGGAATGCTGAAACTCCTGGAAGGCAGTGAGGTCGAAGTCCCGGTCGGGGCAAACAGTAAAAATGCCATGGTACCGCTGACTACGGTGAATACAAAGAATATTTTATTCATCTGCGGAGGGGCATTCCCGGATCTTGAGAAGATTATTAAAGAACGCTTGACGAAGAATTCTTCAATCGGATTCGGGGCGGACTTGAAAGACAAATATGACCAGGATAAGACTATTCTGGAAAAGGTGACGACGGATGATCTGCGGAATTTCGGCATGATCCCGGAATTTCTGGGACGTCTTCCGATTGTGTTCACGCTTCAGGGACTTAATGAAGAAATGCTGGTGAAAATTCTGAAAGAACCGAAAAATGCCATTCTGAAACAATATCAGAAGCTGCTCGCGCTGGATGAGGTGAAGCTGGATTTTGATGAAGATTCGCTTCATGCTATTGCAAGAAAGGCAATGAAGAAGGATACAGGAGCCAGGGCGCTGAGGGCGATCATTGAAGAATTTATGCTGGACATCATGTATGAGATTCCGAAGGATGACAGCATCGGCCAGGTGACGATCACACAGGCATACATAGAAGGAACGGGCGGGCCGATCATCCGGCTGCGTGGTCAGGAGGTGCCTCTTCTGGAGTCACAGGCGTAGAGTAACGCAATAATCGGCAGAATATTCTGCGGCATATCTGAGAATCATACCTCATATATTTTGAAAAAAGTATATGAGGTATTGTTATATGCCGGATCGGGAAATCTGCAGAAGGCGGGTGCTGTCGGAGGATTACAGAGATTTCATTCTCAGCGGGAGTAAGGGATTCCGGGAAGAATTCTCTGAGGAGGACCTCTGCCGGATTCCGCTTGAATATACGTTCCAGATTGCATTTCTGGAAAATGAAGGAGAAAACGGAAGATCCCTTTACCGTTTCCCTTATTATTCTATCCCCAAGTGCTATACGCTTCTGGATATGGAAGTGCTGGAACAGGTGGGCGTGTCACGGGTGCAGAGCCTTCCGGGGCTGGAACTGTATGGTGAAGGGGTTCTGATCGGATTTATTGATACCGGAATCCGCTATGAG
The DNA here is from genome assembly GCA_022774325.1 of bacterium. Taxonomy (GTDB): domain Bacteria; phylum Bacillota; class Clostridia; order Lachnospirales; family Lachnospiraceae; genus Allocoprococcus. The sequence continues at coordinate 52,398 of JALFNN010000023.1, forward strand.
GATATGGTGTTCCGTAATCTGGACGGTTCGACGAGAATCATTGCAATCTGGGATCAGACGATACAAAGCGGAAAATTGCCGGAATATCTCCCATACGGCAGTGAATATACGAGAGATATGATCGATGAAGCACTTCGGTCAGAACATCCGCTGGAAATCGTTCCGACAATGGATACAAACGGACACGGCACCTTTGTGGCCAGTGTGGCGTGCGGCAGTGCCGATGCAGAAAATGTATTTATGGGGATGGCTCCGGAAGCGGATATTGCAGTGGTGAAATTAAAAGAGGCCAAGCAGTATTTGCGGGATTTTTACTTTATTCATTCCGATGCGCCGTGCTATCAGGAGAACGATATTATGGCGGCGGTCTATTATCTCAGAATGCTTGCCGCAGGCAGGCGGCAGCCACTGATCCTTTGCATTCCGCTCGGAACCAATCTGGGAGGACACAGTGGTGCCACACCACTTGCATCTTATCTGGAAGTGCTTTCAAGCGCTTCTTTGACGGCTATCGTGACGGGAGGTGGAAATGAGGCGGATAAACGGCATCATTTTCTGGGGACTCTGAGCGATGAACGGGCAGAAGATGTAGAAGTCAGTGTGGGAGAGGGAGTACGCGGATTCGTTATGGAGATATGGACGGAGATTCCCAATATTCTGGCGGTCACGATTCTTTCTCCAACCGGGGATCAGAGTGGGCGGATACCGGTCAGAAGCGGGATTGGAAGTTACAATTTTGTGTTTGAGAAGACGAGACTGAATGTAAGCTACCGTATTTTGGCGGAAAATACGAATTCTGAATTGATTTTCCTGCAATTTGAACAGCCTCTGACCGGAATTTGGAGGATTCGAATCGAGGCAGTTCAGGCAGGTGACGGACGTTTTCACATCTGGCTTCCGGTGGAGGAATTTCTGGAAGGCGAAGTGTTCTTTCTTCGCTCCAATCCGGATTATACGATCACATCACCGGGAGATGCGGTTTCTGTGGCGACTGTGGCATACTATAATGGAAATGAGAATGGTGTTGCGGTCAGTTCGGGAAGAGGATATACTAGACTTGAACGGGTAAAACCTGATTTTGCGGCACCGGGAATCCGTGTGCCGGGAGTGAATCTGAGAGGACAGATCTCACTGCGGTCCGGTTCCAGCGTGGCGGTCGGCATCACCGCCGGTGTGGAGGCACTTCTGATGGAATGGCTTGTGAGAATCGGAGAAATACCGGATTCCATGCAGATCAGGAACCTTTTGATCCTTGGAGCAGACCGCGAGGAAGGAAGAACGTATCCGAACAGAGAATGGGGATACGGAACATTGAATCTGTATCATACCTTTGAACAGATACGGAGATTTTAGATGAATTGAAAATCGGGAAAGGAGAACAAAAGATGGATGATTTTTTTAGTACTTTAGGAAAGCGTATTTCCGACACGGTTGATGAATTTGGAAAGAAAGCGGAGGATACTCTGGAGATCCAGAAGCTGAAAGGAGATATCTATTCGCTGAAACGTGAGAACAGCCGGGATTTTGCGGATATCGGGAAAAAGGTGTATGAGCATTTTAAAAATGCAGAAGAAGTTGGAGAAGAATATCTTTCTTTTTGTGAAGAAATCGAAAAACGGGAAGAAAAGATTCAGGAATTGAATCGAACTATTTCACGTATCAAAGGAGAGTAGAGCATGGCAGTCTTGTGTTTTCTTATTATCGTGACTGTTGCAGGGGTGGACCTGGGGGTGAAACAGTATATAGAAAAACATGTAAAGTCAAATGAAGAACGGAATATTCTGCAGAAAAGAGGGATACTCCGGAAGGTTCATAACAAAGGAATGATCATGAATCGTCTGGAGCGTTATCCGCTGTTCGTTCAGCTCGCATCTGTTTTTGCTCTGGGAACCATGATGCTCTGGCAGGCATTTCTGCTCAAGAAACCGGGATGCCGGATGGAAAAAGCGGGTGTTGCGCTGATGCTCGGAGGGGCAGTAAGCAACACATACGACCGCGTGAAAAGACGGTATGTGGTCGATTATCTGGCAATCAGGACACCACATAAAAAACTGACGGATATCACGTTCAATCTTGCAGATCTCGCAATTGTCGGCGGCGCGCTCGTAATGCTTATAGGATTTTTGACCTCTGAAAAGCAATCATCATTCTGAAAAAATTCATTTTTGAACATATTTCAGAATAATTTCATAATATATTTGATTGACGCGAGAAATATTTATTGCTACAATGATTTGTATAATAGTATACAATCAGGAGGTATGAAAGAATGCTGAAAGGATTTAAGAATGCCGCAGAATTAGATTTCTCACTTGAAGAAAATAAAAAGAAAATGGAAGAGGCATTTCAGCAGATTGATGCTGAAAAGGGCAGTGTATATCCGCTGATCATCGGTGGAGAAAGAATTGAGACAGAGAAGAAGATTACTTCTTTATCTCCTGCAACGAAAGAAGTGCTTGGATACGCATGTTCCTGCAGCCAGGAGCTTGCAGAAAAAGCGATTCTTGCAGCGAACGAAGCGTTTAAGACATGGAGTGTGACTCCGGTAGAAGAGAGAATCCGCTGCCTGAGAAGACTTGCTGTATTATTGGATGAGAACCGTTTCATCATTGACGCATGGAATGTGGAAGAAAGTGGAAAGAACTGGGGCGAAGCTGACGGAGAGCTCTGTGAACAGCTTGATTTCATTAATTCTTATGTAATGCATATGGCAGAACTGGATAAAGGTCTGGAACTTGTACCGACCGATGAATATACAAAATGTATCTACATCCCGATCGGTGTCGGTGTGGCTGTTCCGCCGTGGAACTTCCCGTTATCACTTCTCGGGGGTATGGTTGCGGCGGCAGTTGTGACAGGTAATACGATCGTATGTAAGCCGTCTTCCGACACACCGATCGTTGCTTACAAGTTTATCGAGCTTTGCGAAAAAGCAGGAATTCCGGCAGGCGTTGTGAACTATATCCCCGGATCAGGATCTGAGATCGGAGATTACATTGTAGAACATCCGCTGACCAGATTTATCAATTTCACCGGATCTAAAGCAGTAGGATGCCGTATCAACGAACATGCGGCAAAGATTTCCGAAGGACAGAAATGGATCAAACGTGTCGTTGCCGAGATGGGCGGAAAGAACGCAATCATCGTTGATTCAACAGCAAATATCAAGAAAGCCGCAAAGGGAATCGCAAACGCAGCATTCTCTTTCCAGGGACAGAAATGTTCTGCATGCTCAAGAGCAATCGTCATGAGCGATGTATACGATGAACTCGTTGATGCAGTAGTAGAAGAAGCAAAAGCACTCAAAGAAGCTCAGGCTTCCGGAAGAAGCAATGCTCCGATGGGACCGGTTATCAACCAGGCTTCCTTCGACAGAATCAAAGGCTACATTGAAGTGGCACGCGGAGAAGGAAACATCGTATTCGGTGGTACATACAGTGACGCAGAAGGATACTACATCGATCCGACTGTTGTACGTGACATTAAGAGAGATGCAAGGATTGCAAACGAAGAAATCTTCGGACCTGTACTTGCAGTGATCAAAGTGGATTCTTTCGACGAAGCACTCGACATCGCAAACCAGACTGAATATGGTCTGACAGGTTCCGTATACAGCGAAACCCGCGAAAATATCATGAAAGCAAAAGTACAGTTCCAGGTAGGAAACCTGTACTTCAACAGAAAATCTACGGCAGCAGTCGTACTTCAGCATCCATTCGGAGGATTTAACATGTCCGGAACCGATGCTAAGACAGGAACAAGCGATTATTTGACAAACTTCCTGAATCTGAAGTCTATTACAGAGGATTTAATGTCGTAGGGGAGTGAGCGCCCCCGAACCTCGTTTCGACGGCGCTCACTCAAGACGGAAGTAGGTTGAGCGTTTGTACGTTACTCCCTCATAACGCTACTCTTATCTTAGGTGGGGGGAGGGTTCAAGATTATTTTTCGGTGTACTAGGTTGAATGATTCATTCAGACTATAGGAACTCATTCCCGTCCAGAACATGCGCTAAGCGCCCTTGCGGCGCGCAGCCGCATAAAATTGCGAATGTGTGGAACGTTTGAGGGAGCGGCAAAGAGAGGGGGCAATCGCGGAGGTTAAGTGGAAGCGTCCGGAGAATACATGAGCCAAGATGTTAGAAAAACCGGCAGGAGGGGCGTTCCCCGACTGCCGGTTTTCCTTACAGATTGGCACATGGAGTCGCAGGCGCTGGAACGTCGCAGCGATTGCCCCCTCTCTTTGCCGCGGACCCCAAATCCTCCACCCCATTCCAATTTTACCTACTCTTCCTTAAATCCTTCCCCCACCACTTCATTTGATTCCATGATCACCAGAAATGCCTTTTTATCAATTTCTTTTACGAGCTTACGAATCCCGTACATTTGTTTATTATTGCATGCGCACATGACCACATCTTTTTGATGTTTGGAATAGCTTCCGATTCCCTTGAGGATCGTGGAGCCGCGGCCAAGGATTTCATCGATTTTCGCGCACACTTCCGGGCCGTGTTCGGTTACGATCAGAGTAACTTTTCCACGGTCGATACCATACATGGTCTTATCTACAACGATAGACATCAGGTAACTCACGATTACACCGTAGATCAGGCTGTCCATGTCTCTGGATACGAGAACGGTTCCCAGAAGTACGATGAATGCATCCATGGCGAATGTAATGTTGCCGATCGTCAGGTGAGGATTCAGTACCCGGATGGACATCGTAATGAAGTCAGAGCCACCGGTGGAAGAGTCCCGCATGTAGATCATGGCGTAGCCCAGTCCGGAAAGGACACCACAGCAGATGGCTGCCAGAAGCCGGTCACCGGTGTAGATCGGAAACAGGGGCGCAATAGCATCGATAATAAATGAAGTAATAAAAATAGTACGAACCGAACGAAGGAAAAAACTTCGTCCCAGGATACGGAAGGTAAATAAGGCAACAGGGATGTTGAGCAGCAAAGCAGTTGTACCGATCGGCCAGCCGAAAAGATGATAGAAGATCAGTGCGATCCCGTTGAAACCTACCATGGGAAATTTGGCGGCAGCGGCGAAATTATAAACCCCGATTGCGATCAAAATACCTCCGACGATATCCACCAGAATATCAATGGCGAGATTCATGTTTTTCTTTTTATTCATGACAATTCCTCCTATGCAAACACCTAGAATGAAGGGAATATTCCGAGGTATATTTAGATTATAACCAAAAAAAAACATCTGCAAATTATATCATGACCCCAGAGGGAAAATATAATCCGCAAATGCTCTTATTGACTCAATTATACAATCAAAAATGTGAAAATGTCAACACTTCCGACAGGAAAATGTGTTACTATAATAAGTATAGTAACAGGATAAAGAAAGATTGCAGGAGGAAACTTGAATATGAAAATCGTATTTCTGGACGTAAAAACAATAGGAGATGACATTGATTTATCCAGTTATGATGCATTGGGTGAAGTTGTAAAATATGGTTTTACTAAATCGGAAGAGGTGCCTGACCGGGTTCGGGATGCGGATGTGATCATTCTGAACAAAGTGCAGATTAATGAGCAGACCATCGGTGAAGCTGATAAATTGAAACTGGTCTGCGTGACAGCGACAGGAACCAATAATCTGGATAAGGAGTACCTGGAAAAGCGAGGAATAGCCTGGAGAAATGTGGCCGGATATTCTACGGAGACGGTGGCGCAGCATACATTTGCGATGCTTCTTTATCTGCTGGAAAAGATGCGGTATTACGACGATTACGTGAAGGAAGAACGCTATGTGAATGACACGATCTTTACACATTTTGCAGAGCATTTTCATGAGATTTCGGGGAAAACGTGGGGGATCATCGGACTTGGCAATATCGGGAGAAGAGTTGCCGGGATCGCGGAAGCCTTCGGGGCAAAAGTAATCTATTGTTCGCCATCCGGGGCCGCTCCTCAGGAAGGCTATCATCAGGTTGATTTTGAAACGCTTCTTGGGGAATCGGATATTGTTTCAGTACATGCGCCTTTAAATGAATATACGGAGGGGCTTATGGATGCAGAGGCATTCCGGAAGATGAAAAAGAGCAGCATTTTTCTGAATCTGGGGCGTGGGCCGATCGTGAGGGAACAGGATTTGTGCGATGCTCTGGAAAATGAGGAGATTGCTGCGGCAGGACTGGATGTGCTCTGCAAAGAACCGATGAGTGAAAATAATCCGCTTCTCAAGATCAAGGACAGCCGGAAGCTTCTGATCACGCCGCATGTGGCATGGGCCAGTGTGGAAGCGCGGACGAAACTGATGAATATTATTCTCGGACAGATCAGGGAATGGCAGAACGAAATGGAAATACGTTAAGGAATATATATTAAGAAAAACGCGCCGATGATGGCGCGTTTTCGCTGTTCCTATTTTGCATAAATCTTAACAAGTTCTAATACAATGTCGGTCGCTTGATCCATACCTTCTACGGTAATGTGCTCATATGGTCCGTGATATGCATGACCGCCGGTTCCAAGGTTCGGGCACGGCAGGCCTTTGAAGCTGAGCTGGCAGCCGTCTGTGCCGCCCCGGATCGGGAGAATCTGCGGGGCAACATTCGCATTTACACATGCTTGTTTTGCATTTTCAATTAAGTGCATGCAGCCTGCAATGATTTCGGACATATTTTTATACTGTTCGGTAATGGTCAGTTTGACGGTTCCCTCGCCCCATTTGGCGTTCAGATCCTTCTCGATCAGACGAAGGGTATTTTTGCGCATCTCAAAGTAGTCCTTATCGTGATCGCGAATAATGTAATGAAGTTCTGCGCTCGTAACATCACCGGACATGTTTGTAAGATGGAAGAAGCCCTCGTAATCTTCTGTTCCGCGCGGGGTTTCGCATCCTGGAAGCATCTGGTTGATCTCCATGGCAACAAGGCATGCATTGATCATGGTGTCCTTGCTGGATCCGGGATGGACGCCAAAACCGGTGATTTCAAAATCGGCTTTGCATGCATTGAAATTTTCATATTGAATCTCGCCTTCGGAATCTCCGTCCAGTGTGTAGGCAAAATCGGCTCCGAATTTTTCTACATCAAAATGTGCAGTTCCGGCACCGACTTCCTCATCGGGGGTAAATGCGATACAGATGGTTCCGTGAGGAATATTTTCTTTGATCAGGCGCTCAGCCATGGTCATAATCTCTGCAATGCCCGCTTTGTCATCCGCGCCAAGTACGGTTGTGCCGTCTGTTGTGATCAGGGTGCGACCTTTCAGCGAAGGTAAATGAGGAAAATCTTTAACAGACAGCGTACGTCCGCTGGTCCCGAGCGCCAGATCACCTCCGTCATAGTTTTCATGTACAATCGGTTTGATATCGTGATCACAGTAATCGGAAACAGTATCCATATGTGCAATAAAGCCGATCTTAGGTTTGCTCTCCAGACCCGGTGTCGCGGGAATCGTGCCGTAAACATAGCAGTATTCAGTTACGTGGGCATCCGCAATGCCGATTGCAAGCATTTCATCTTTCAACAGATCTGCCAGCTCAAACTGACATTTGCTGGAAGGAGAAGTTGTGCTGTTTTCATCACTGGGTGTGCGGATCGCAGCGTAGGTTAAAAATCTTTCATAAGCTCTCATAGTATTCCGTCCCTTCTGTTTTACTGGTTCTTGAATTTTATTATACGATTAATAAAAAGGCTAGTCAAGGCTGTTGCTGTGGATGAAAATACAGATTGTCTTAATGCAATATAGAATGATTACCAACATAAAATTAACGCATTCCGAAGAATCTTTTCACAATCTTAACACATGGCAGTGTATCATGTATGTAACCTGTTATTCGGGAAATACTGGTTATAAGTGAGTGAAGTTGGGGCGGTGAGAGTATGTTTCCGGTAATTGCTGTTGCTGTGGTTCTTCTGCTGGCAGGATTTCTTTTCTTTTTTGGAATGCGTCTGATGAAAAAGCTGGATTCATTTCTTGATACGCTGAATACGCTGAAAGAGAAAGAGAATACGCAAGGGGAAGAAATACAATGAAGTTTTTTTATAAAAAGTTGACGCAGACACAGATGATTGTGTTTGGATATATGTTGATTATTCTGGCTGGGAGCATTTTGTTGATGCTCCCGGTTTCTTCGCGGGATGCAGTATGGACATCATTTGCGGACTCACTGTTTACATCGACCTCTGCTGCATGTGTGACAGGGCTTGTGGTGGTTGATACCTGGCAGCACTGGTCGCTTTTCGGACAAGTGATCATCCTTATCCTGATCCAGATTGGTGGTATGGGATTTATGACATTGGGTGTTTATATGGCGATTCTGCTTCGGAGAAAGATCGGGTTGAGAACAAGGGGAATCTTGCAGGAAAGTATCAACAGCCTGCAGATTGGAGGAATCGTTAAGCTTGCCAAGAAAATAATCAAAGGAACTGCATTTTTTGAAATAGCCGGAGCACTCATCCTTATGATTCGTTTTGTGCCGGAATTTGGGGTCTGGCGTGGAATCTGGTATGGAATCTTTCATTCGGTTTCGGCGTTTTGTAATGCCGGATTTGATCTGATGGGGTGCACGGGAGCATATAATTCTCTGACCAGATACTCAGGCGACTGGCTTGTCAACCTAACGGTTATGACACTGATCGTAGTCGGAGGAATCGGATTCTTTGTATGGGATGATTTGTCAGTCCATAAGTTTGAGTGGAAACGATTTCGTTTACATACAAAAATTGTAATTTCTACAACAGTCGCTTTGATTTTGACAGGCGCAGTATTGTTTTTCATAATGGAGCGTCATAATGTATTGAGCGGGATTCCCTTGGGAGAACAGATCTGGTGTTCTTTTTTTAATTCGATCACAGCGCGTACTGCCGGATTTAATACAACAGATACGGGGGCGTTGACCGAAGGAAGCAGGTTTGTGACGATGGTGCTGATGTTTATCGGAGGAAGTCCGGGATCCACAGCAGGCGGAATCAAGACATCGACCCTTGTGGTACTGTTGGTGTTTGTTCGGGCAAATCTCCGTCAGGAATCAGGATGTAATGTTTTTAACAGACGATTGGATGATGGGGCGATCCGCAAAGCCAGTGTCGTTCTTTGTACTAATTTGTTTCTTTCAATCATAGCAGTGACGTATATTATGGCGAGACAGCCGGTATTTGCTTTTTCAGAGGCACTGTTTGAAGTGCTTTCGGCAATTGGAACCGTAGGAATGTCGACCGGTATTACCAGAGGGGTGTGCCAGAGTTCCAGACTGGTACTTATTTTTCTGATGTTCTGTGGAAGAATCGGCAGTCTGACATTTGCACTGTCACTGAGAGGACATAAACATGATGCACCGGTGAAACTTCCGGTGGAACAGATTACGATTGGATAATGGGGAAAAGGAGAAGGGAATATGAAATCGGTTTTGATTATCGGATTGGGAAGATTTGGCCATCATCTGTGTGCGGATATGGTAAAACTTGGTAATGAAGTAATGATTATTGATCGGGATGAGGCAAAGACAGAGGATCTTCTTTCCATAGCGACATCGGTAAAAGTGGGAGATTGTACAAATGAAGAGGTTTTAAGAAGTCTGGGAGTCGGGAATTTTGATATTTGCTTTGTATGTATCGGTTCTAATTTTCAGAGTAGTCTGGAGATTACCAGCCTGGTGAAAGAGCTGGGGGCGAAACATGTGGTCAGTAAAGCAAACCGGGATATTCATGCTAAATTCCTGCTACGAAACGGAGCGGACGAGGTGTTTTATCCGGACCGCGATATTGCAGAACGTCTGGCAGTAAAATACAGTGCAAATCATGTGTTTGATTATTTTGAGCTCAGTAAGGATTATTCAATATTTGAGATTCAGCCTAAAAAAGAGTGGATCGGACATACCATAGGTGAAGCGAATATTCGGGCTAAATATCATGTTAATATTTTCGGTATTCGTGCGGGAAGTGAACTGGTTGTATTGCCGAGAACAGATTACATTATGAAAGCAGATGACCATTTAATGGTGGTCGGACTTACAAAAGATATTGACAGGTTACTTGCAAGTATGGGAAAATAGTAAGCATGAATAGAAAAAAAGAAGTAATAAAGTATGCAGGGCGATCTATCGGAATCCTGCTGCTTGCTACAGGATTTTCTATCGTGCTTGCAGAAGCGGGAATCGGAAAAGAAAATGTACTCATGATCTACATTGTGGGTGTGCTTCTGGTCACAGTCTGTACGACCGGGTATTTTTATGGTGCACTGGCTGCAGTTCTTAGTGTATTGATGTTCAATTATTTCTTTACGATTCCTGTACATACATTTGCGATTATGAATCAGAATGATGTTGTGTTGATGGTCTTCTTTCTGGTGGCGGCATTTATATCATCGAGTCTAACGGTGCGCTTCAGAAAACAGATGAAGATCACAGAAGACACAAAAGCGCAGATGGAGCGAGAACGGCTGAAGAGCAGTATGCTTCGAAGTATTTCACACGATTTCAGAACACCACTTACCGGCATTCTGGGGGATGCCGGACTTTTGGTTGAGGCGGAAGAAATGGATGCCGGTATGAGAAAGGAACTGGCGGGAGAGATACAGGAGCAGGCAGTCTGGCTTATGAAGACGATGGAGAATATCCTGAGTATGACTAAGATTGAGAGCGGTCAGTCCTTTATCACAAAACAGCCGGAAGTAGTGGATGACATCATTTATGAGGCGGCAACGCATGTCATCGGCCTGCGTGATAAGAGGCAGTTTGAAGTAAAACTGCCAGATGAACTGGTCGTGGCCTCTATGGATGGAAGGATGATGGTACAGGTGATCATTAATCTTCTTGACAACGCCATGAAGCATACAGTTGAGGGAGACCGGATTTGGATCACGGTTTCCTATGAAAAAGAAAAAATGTTTTTTGCTGTCGAGGATGAAGGAGAGGGAATTTCGGAAGAAATACTACCAAATATTTTCGACGAATTTATTACACAGGGAGCAGGCAGAGAAGATGGTAAACGCGGCATCGGTCTCGGGCTTGCTATTTGTCGTGCTGTTATTGAAGCACACGGAGGGGAAATTTACGCAGAAAACCGAAAGAAAGGCGGAGCACGTTTTGTGTTCTGGCTGAATGCAGAGCAGGTGAATACGGATGGAAGATAAACGACATATTTTACTCGTTGAGGATGATAAATACATCATTAATTTTATTTCAATGAGTCTAAAGAAAGAAAATTATGGCTTTTATATCGCCAAGACGGTTGAGGAGGCAATCAGTCTTTTTTATGCAAATCGTCCGGATATGGTTATTCTTGATCTGGGACTTCCGGATGGAGACGGCATGGATGTACTGAAAGCAGTCCGGGAGATCTCACAGATTCCAATTATTGTGGTCAGTGCCCGTCAGGAAGAACAGCAGAAGATTGAGGCACTGGATATGGGGGCAGATGATTATGTGACAAAGCCATTTTATATGGGAGAGCTGATGGCGAGAATTCGGGTTGGCCTTCGAAAAAGTTCTGTTCAGCAGCAGGAAGAAACTGATCCTGTTTTTGTATGTGATTACCTGACGGTGGATAGGGAAAAGCATCTGGTCATGATTGACGGTGATGAAGTGCATTTGACGCCATTGGAATATAAGATCCTGAATCTTCTGATCGAAAACCGGGGAAAGGTTCTGACACACCGGTATATTCTGAGTGAGATATGGGGAAGCAGTCAAGGAGTTGAGTCAGGAAATCTCAGGGTGTTTATGGCGGCTCTGAGAAGAAAGATTGAGAAAGAGCCGACAAATCCGCAGTTTATTCTGACAGAAGTCGGAGTTGGATATCGGTTTAAGGGATAGCGTGTATCGAAAAAACTCTTTTTTTGTAGTATAGTATCGAAATATGTCAAAATGCTCCAATACGGAGCATTTTGTGCTATAGTTGTAATATAAAAAGATGCATCACGAAATCCAATCAAAGGAGATAAATCTTATTCAATTCTGATAGACGTTTCTAATAAATAATCTAAAATGAAAGTGAAATCTCCGATAAAGAGATGGCACTTTCTGTCTTTTGCATCAGCGGATCATGTAAGCAAGAGCAGCTAAAATGATAAGGACAACGACAAAAACAGTGGCATACAACCACTCGTTGCTGAGAAAACGTTTTCCGGCAGAACTGTTTTTCGATGTCTGATCTGGATCGGAAGTCTTGCTGTCTGATTTCATGTAATCCTGAACCGTTTTCGAAAATGGGAGGGTTCTTGTTTTATTTACTTCCAGGTAATCGATACTCTCTTCATCATCCAGTTCGGATAACTTTGATAGTACATCTTTATAGGCATCATTTCCAAGGTCCGAAGGTAGATCAGGAAAATCACCGTCACAGGTTACTTCAAAATCGTTGTCAAATATTTCTGCATTATCATTCTGGATCTTTTTGGTTTCTTCATTCATATTAACACCTCCTCCAGTGTTTTTATTCTAATATGTTTCTGGAAAAGACACAAGAGATATTAAAAAAATTCACAGAAAGTTCGTGGGTGAAAACAAGATAATATGCCGGAAAAATCCGTTGCGATTGCAGAAAGACAATGATTTTAGCTGCGTTTTCTGATAAAAAATTAAAATTATGCATAAAAATAGCATGGAAATTGCAAAAAGTGATTGTATTCTTATGAAGTTTCGTGTAGAATAATAAGAAATTTTGTTTAAACAGGAGGTACGTATATGGCAGAGAATGAAATGATGGATATGGAAGAACCAAGTATACTGAAAAAAGATATGGAAGTCCTTACAGAAGAATTGATGAAGATGCATCATATCGACCCGAACCTGTATA
>JALFNN010000042.1 GCA_022774325.1 bacterium
AAGTACTTTAGATGTTCTTAATATTTTTCAAAATTTCTTAAGTCCATGGTCACATTCTTTCCATATTTTACTATTATACTTAAAGCATAAATTAAAAGGACGCCGGCAATCATAGATGATACCGACTCTGTATGGATGTCAGGATGTCCGCCTAAAAAATCAGGTGCCCGCCCAAAGGGCAGACACCTTTAATATAGATCCTCTCTTTTCTCTCAGCCGATGCAGCATGTATCGGCTTTTTATTTATCACAATATGAATTACTTTCCTCCGTCTTCTTTCATACTCGTTACAACCACACCCGTCAGCGCGAACAGGGCGATTGCATTTGGAATAACCATTAGCTGGTTAAACATATCGGAAAGTTCCCATACAAGATCGTTGGATGCAAGTGTTCCAAGGAAAATAAACACCAAAGCAATCATAAGAAACGGCTTGGTTGCTTTCGGTCCGAACAGATAATTCACATTGATTTTCGCGAACAGATTCCATCCGAGAATCGTGGAGAATGCGAAGAAGAACAGGCAGACTGCCACGAAAGCGGATCCTAGTTTTTCTCCATAGACTACTCCGAATGCGGTCTGTGCGAGATTCGCTTTATTTAATGTTTCCACCACGCCACCTGTATATCCTCCCGCAAGAGGTCCATCAGCTGTATATAATGTGGAAATAATAACCAGCGCATTTAAAGTCAAAACAACGAATGTGTCAATAAACACACCTGCCATAGCAACTGTTCCCTGTTCATGTGCATTCTTAACCTGTGCAAGCGCATGAGCATGCGGTGTAGAACCCATGCCGGCTTCGTTTGAGAAAAGCCCTCTCTTTGCCCCCTGGCTGACAGCAATTTTTAAAGCTGCGCCCAGGCCACCGCCAATGATTGCCTGTGGCTGGAATGCATACCGGAAGATCATGAAAAATGTAGCAGGAACGTATTTAATACGGGCAATCAGCACCCCCAGCGCTCCTAATAAGAAAACAGCTGCCATGACCGGAACGAGTTTTTCAGTAACAGAAGCAAGACGGTCTACCCCACCCATAAAGATAAAAGCGCAGATCACAACCAGGACAACACCAACGATCCATAAAGGGATGCCAAATGCTGTGTGGATTGTGGAGCCAATGGAGTTGGACTGTACCATACACCCAAAGAAACCAAGCGCCAGAATGATTGCAACTGCAAAGAATCCGGCCAGGAATTTTCCTAATCTGCCCTGGAATGCCCTGGTTATATAGTACACCGGGCCTCCCTGGATATTCCCTTCTGAATCCTTGATTCTCGTCTTTTGTGCAAGAGTTGCTTCTGCATAAATCGTTGCCATTCCCAGAAATGCAATGATCCACATCCAGAAAATGGCTCCCGGTCCACCGGTAAGAATCGCTCCAGCAGCTCCTACGATATTTCCCGTACCTACCTGAGCTGCGATTGCTGTTGCTACAGCCTGGAATGAGCTCATTCCGCCTCCGTGTGCTCCTCCCTTAAAAGAAATATCCCCGAAAATTTTCTTAAGACCGGCTCCAAAACACCTCACCTGAACGAACCTTGTCTTAATTGTGTACCAAAGTCCAACTGCCACCAAAAGAAACACCAGAATATAGTCCGACAGATAAGCATTAATTGTTTGAACAATTGATAACATAGTTTTTCCTCCTCACCCATCTCTTTTCCACATTATATGCACAGACTATCCCTGCGATTCCTTTACTTTGCTGCCATTTGTTCCAAATGTAATTGCGCCTTCTGTTCATACTCTCGCGCCTCTTTTTCCCAGCCCCTGTAAGAATTTTCTCCCCGGTGATCCGGAAGCTCATAGTGCTCCTCCAGATAGTCTCCCAGATACTTTGTCACTTTCTCTGCTCCTGACAGATTCAGATGATCTCCCTTATCCAGGCTGTCCGTTTCCCAGTCGATTCCTATTTCATCCAACCTGAGATTCATATCCAGGTAATCCAGAGAATTAGATTCTGCATAAGCACTGATACTGTTATGTCGTCGGTAATTACAATTGACCGGCGATGGGGTTCCCACTAGAAGAAGCTCGGCACCCTTTTTATAACAGAGTTTTTGAATACTTTCCATATATTTAACCACGATATCAGGCATCTCTTCTTTTTGTTCTGTTTCCAGCATGTAATTTCCTTTTTTATATGGCTGAACATCACAGCGGAACGAAAACCCTTTATAACTCTCTTCCGGATACTTTTTGTCGATCAGAAATGATTTCCAGATATCATGTCCGCGAAAAATCGGAATATAATAATTTCCCCATGCCTCTATGGTTTCCTTGATCCCTTCCAGCCCCGTTCTTCCCCGAAACAAAGTGTTCGTTTCCAGTATGACCAGCTTCGGAGACTGCGTCTCAAAAGCAGTTTCCAGCATATGATAGGTTTCCTGGATCTTCTGTCCTGACTGTCCGCATACATATCCTGTAATTCCATGCTCCTCCCACAATTCCATCGGTGAAATAGACGCATAACTCAGGCTGTCTCCCAGAACAATCACATCAATGCTGTCTTGGGGTTCCCTCTGGATCCGAAACAGACTTTTGTTCCTGCTCTGCACGAGATTGTCATTTTTAATCAGGGCAATCTCCATTCTTTCTGCCATCAATTCAAAAATCACGAATAAGATTGCCAGAAAGAGGGCAACTTTTCCTGCTCTCTTTCCTATATTTTTAAAATCCTGCATAAATCATATCCACCTGCTGATAACCGATTCCATATGCTCCCAGAATTACAACTGCCAAAATCAGGCCATAATAAATCGCCCATCTCATCGGCAGACATAATTTCTGAAGTCCTGCCTCTCCCAGCAGATTCCTTTCTTTCATCATTCCTACAATTGCCACAACCACGCACCCGACCACAACGACCAGATAATCTGCTTGATCGAGTCCAAATGTCAGCATGGTTCCATCCCACAGTCGTTGTAGTTCAAAATTCCGAAACATGCTGAAGAACATCGAAATTCCTGCACGCAGTCCGTTTGCCCGAAAGAACAATTCTCCGGTAAAAATGATCATCCACGTTTTGAGGATCTGAATCAACCGGAAATACCATGCATTTTCATTGATGTGACATGCGTCAAGCACCTTATTTCTGACAGGCTCTATCGCAATACCGCCGAGCAGAATCACAAAATAATACATTCCGTAAAAAATGTAACTCCACCTTGCTCCATGCCAAAGCCCATTGCAGATCCATACCGGGAACAGTGACAAAGCTGATACGCCCAGCTTTGTCAAATACTTTCCCAAATGCTTTCTTCCGAATTTATTCCATCTTTTCACCAGTCCGGAAACGGAAACCGGATAAAATACATAGGTCTTAAACCATACGCCAAGTGTAATATGCCAGCGTCTCCAGAATTCTGCCGCGCTCCGCGAAGCAAACGGCTGTCGAAAATTCTCGGGAAGCGTAATTCCGAACATCCTTCCGCTTCCAATAATGATGTCCATACATCCGGAGAACTCCATGTAGAGCTGAACCGTATAGGCAACTGCCGCTGCCGCAATCATAACACCGTGATACATTTCATAATGTTCAAAGATTGCCTGCACAAATACATAAAGTCGGTCCGCAATGATCATTTTCTTGAATAGTCCCCAGAGAATGCGCACGCTGCCCTTTGAGAGATTCTCTCCGGTTATCGGTGCCCCTTGCCAGAGCGCGTCTGCCGTTTGCGAATACATGCTGATCGGACCTTCCATGATCTGTGGAAAAAAGCCCAGAAAAAGAGCAAGCTTTCCGGGATGCTGCTCTACTTTCAATTTTCCCCAATATACATCCGCCATATAGCCGATTGCCTGAAGCGTATAGAAAGAGATACCAATAGGAAGGAGAAGCTCTTTTGTCTGTAATGCATACGAGCCTCCCCAAGCTCCTATTATTGCATTTATATTCTTTGCAAAGAAATTATAATATTTCAAGTATGCAAGTGCCAAGAGTAATCCAAGGATACCACCTATAAGGATCCATTTTTCTTTCTGTTTATATCGCTTTTTTACGATGCTGCTCTCTTCTTTAGTCAGTCCGGAAACTGCAGTTTCGCACTGCAGTTTCATCCAGGACATCCAGACACCAATATAATGAGTAAACAATGTTGTGCCGATCAGATACAGGACTAGTTTTCCGCTGATCATCCAGAAAAACACATATCCGGAAAGGAGCAGTGTCATCCACCGCAGCTTTTTCGGAGTCAGCTGATAGACCAGCAGTACAACAGGCAGAAACACGAACAGATAAATCGACGTATGATAAGCCATGTTAATTCTCCTTCAGCCTTTGTATCATCTTCCAGATCGCATCCACAGAATTCAGATTCTCAGGAATGATCTCCGCTGCTTCAATTTCAATGTCAAACTGTTCCTCCAGTTCCGCAATCAGTGAAATCACCGCAAACGAATCCAGAAGTCTGTCATTTACAAGCGCCTTCTGTGCCTTCCAGTCAATACTGTCATCAATCTCCATTAATATATCCAATAATTTTTCCATCTTTTGTCTCCCTTTCCATATTCCATTCGTAAGTCTGCTGTTCTTCCCGTACGAGCCGCCAGCCCATCTCTTTGCTGTAGAACACAGCCTGCGGCAGTTCATGGCTTAAAAATAAAGCCATTCCTTCCGTCATTGCATATGCTCCGGCCCGTTCAAATATCAACACATTCCCTGCTTTCAGATCTGTGAATTCAGCCCTCTGTACCAGCACATCATTCACCGTACACAAAGATCCACAGATCGTCCATTCGCGTTTTGTTCCCTGACTTTTTTCAGGGCTGACGCGGATCCTCGGCAAATACATGCCACGGATCTGCCCGTCATAATGGATCTGATGGATTCCTCCGTCTACGATGCAGTAATAATGATTCCCATTTTTCTTTGTATCTCTGACCGTGGTAAGATAGTACCCGCAGGTTGCCGCAAGTGCACGCCCCATTTCCAGCATCACACTTCCTTTCCATCGCATTTTTGCAAGTGTCTCCGCAATTTCTTCAACATCCGCTTCTAAATGATCCGTCTGGCCCTCGAAATACGAGACCGCAAGTCCCGGTCCGTACTCCAGTTCTTCGATCTGATAGCCCGTTCTTTCTTCCAGTTCACAGCAAAACTGATCCAGATATGTCAGTTCCTTCCTGATCTTTTCAGCCGATTTCTTCTGTGTCCCGGAAAAATAATGAACCCCCTGGATCTTCAGATACGGACACATCTTTCGGATCGAGATCAGATTCCGAATCGTCTCCTCATCCATCCCGAACTGATTTCCGCTGGTCAGCCTTAGATATACCGGAATAACCTCATGATTGCTATCACACCAGTCAGCCATATAATGGAACTGATTCAATGATTCGACTGTATATGTGCACGCTCCCCGGTAGAAATTCATAATTTCATATAGATCTTCTTTTTTCTTCAGGACACCTGATATGAAAAGTTTTTCTGGTTCGATCTGAAGCTTGCGGCAAATCTCAAATTCCCCCATGGAGCATACCTCGATCCGATCCGTAAGCGCAGCCATTTGTTTCACAAGAAATGAATTTGCTTTCATCGCAAAGCAGATTCCTGCTCTTCCCCGAAGCTTCTCCCGAAAGAACGCGACCGTTTCGGAGAGCCGGTCAATATCATAGATATAAAGCGGCGTTCCATACTTCATGATGCCATGTTCCAGACATTCCATTTCCATCACATTCCCACCTCCAGTTTTTTTCTGAAATAATTTCTGTCAGTCTTTCCGTTTTTATTTAACGGCATTTCCTCCGTTTTTTGTATTTTGTGGGGAATCATATAAACCGGAAAATGCTTTTTCAAATATGCTCTGACATCTCCCGGATCCGCCCCACCCAGGTAAAATGCGATCAGTCTGTTTCTCCGCTCATCCATCAGACAGCAGCTTCTCTCTACACCTTCCACCTGATTCAGTGTGCTTTCGATCTCTTCCAGTTCAATGCGATGTCCCATATGTTTGATCTGGAAATCCTTCCTGCCGGAAAAATAAAGCATTCCTTCATCATCGTAATATCCAAGATCTCCGGTGCAATAGCACCTCTCTTCTTTCTGTCCGGAAAAGTGAATCATCCGGAACCGTTTCTTCGTTTCCTCCGGATTCCTGTAATATCCTTCAGACAAGGATTCCCCTGCCACACAGATTTCTCCGATTTTTCCCGGCACCTGTAGGATCTGTTCCTGCTCATCCAAAAGGAACACCCTTCGCCCCGGAAAGGCTCTTCCGATCGGAAGCTTTTCCCCATCTGCATACATCCGCTCAACCGGATAATAAGTACAGTTGCAGGTGATTTCCGTTGGACCATACAGATTGACAAACGAAGTATCCGGCAATGCTTTCTGCCACATCCTAAGCTGTCTGACCGGCATGACCTCACCACTGAATCCAATCAGCCGTACGCCGCGAGGCACTCGATAATCAAGTCCTTTCAATGCCGTCACCATGCTAAGCGCCGATACCGCCCAAATGAGAACAGTCACTTCCTTCTCACAAAGATAATCTAACAGCTTCGAAGGTAATGAAAATAATTCTTTCGGTATTAATACAAGCGCAGCACCTGTTGATATACTTGTGTAAATGTCTTTTACAGACACATCAAAATCGAACGGCGCCTGATTTCCGATTCTGTCTTTATCATGAAATCCAAACGCCTCTACAAAATGAGTGATAAAATCAATCACTGCCTGATGGCTGACTACTATTCCCTTCGGTGTTCCCGTCGACCCTGATGTAAAAATCCCATACAGCAAATCGGTACCACGACTCTGCCGGCGTATCTGCTGCAAACGCCCGATATCGGCTTCTCTCTCGATAGTATCCCGGAGAATATACTTTCTTTTTGTGTAACCCGCCTCATCCAACAGCATTTCATTTTCGTTATTCAATACAACAAGCTGCGGTTCGAGTATTTTCAATATTTCCCGAACTCTCGCCGCCGGCTGGGACGGATCAACCATCACATAAAAACATCCGGCATAAACCACACCGAACATAGCCGCGAGTGTCCTTGCACTCTTTTCTGCCAATATAACGACCGGCTCCCCCTGATCGCATATTTCGCAGAACAGCGTTCCCATTCTCTGCGATAGATCTTTCATTTCTCTCCACGAAAGACAAAACGTACCATCATCCACCGCTGTTCTGTCCGGATATTTTCTCTCAGTTTCTTCCAGAAATTCCAGGACATTACATTTCTTATCTGATTTCATTCCTGTTTTCGTCTGAAAATCCTCCATATTTCTACTCCTCTTAAGATATTTCAAAGTATTTTCCCTTTGATGAGGCCATTATAACCCCCATATCTTAATCCTTTCAGACACAAACCCTTAAGAAATTCCAAAGAAAAAATGGGTAAAATCCGAAGTTCGGATTTTACCCAATCATTTCCCAATACTATTTTCTTCCTTTTACAGCGCCGCAAACACTTCTGTTCCTCTCTTTTTAATCCAGGTATAGAGTCCTGCAGAAATCAATAATGTCAGTGCAGCAACTATGGTAAGATATATCACCATTCCGATTTTGTATGCCCACATCAGGTAGATGCCACATAACGCCACCGAATAAATCCAGCCGCCAAACATCGCCACCATCACGGCCACGCTCTGTTTAATCGGTGCAATTTCATTGGTCCAGGTCAGATTCGGCATTTTTAATCCCAGTGTAAGTCCAAGCAGAGCAGAAAATACGACATAAGCGCTTACCGTCAAGAGCACAAGAAGAATCTGAACCGGTGAATATGGAAGTACAAACAGAGTACATCCCAAACAGAACAGTGCCGGAATTCCCGTCAGAAACAACTGAACCGATAACTTGGCGCGCAAGACCTGCCATGGCGTAACCGGAAGAGACTGTGCAAGCCAGATATTCTTCCCTTCCAGTGAGACAGACGGAACCACCATATCATTCATAGAAACCAGCACACAGATCATGGTACATACCAGTACGGGAGTCGTCCCCGTTTCTGCACCGAACACCTGATTCAGAATGCTGATAATCATGCCTCCTTTTACAAGAAGAAGTATGCCGCAAACCGGCAGAATCAGAATGCCCAGTCCGCAATTCAACATATAATTCGGACTCGCAGTAAACCTACCGAATTCCTTCGCAAGAAGAGCCCGGGAAACACTCCTCATTTTTACCGTCTTTTCTTTATATACTGCTCTGGCAGTTTTGCCGGAAGCTGTCGCTATCTTAAGAAAGCTCCGTGACAATAATGTCCACATTACAGCAAACAACGCAAGAATGATCGCTGCCATCAGAGTGATCGCCAACCAGTCCCCTTCCCCGATTCTTCCGAATAAGTAAAGCAAATATGCTTTTCCTTTGATCTTTCCGCCGTATTCCGCTGCATTTGCAATCAGAACACCTATCATGGACTGCGCCTTAAAATAGAAGAAATAATATGCACCGAGAAAAGCAAGCGATACAAATACGGTGATAAAGCTCTTATTCTTCAGCTTCAGACTGATCTTTGCAACGACCCATCCAAGTGCCGCCGAAAGTGTAAGTACAAAAATCGAGATCAGCGCGATCAGCACGACTCCACCCAGAATTACTGAAACATTTACCGGAGCAAAGATCCAGTACACAATGACTGCCGGCACGATAACCACCGCCGCGTACATAAATCCCAGCAGAAAGACTCCAAGAAGGCGTGACACCATGAGCGTGCGAACGGGAATCGGCATGGCAAGCAGAAGATCGTTATCTTTGGCAAGATATAATCCAGAGTATGTATTAAACACACTTCCGAATACTCCCAGAAAAATAGAAAGCAGCCCCATAATCGCAAAATAAAGCCAGCCCATACCGGCTGATGAGAGAGCCGGACAGATCGTCATAGAAAGAAATGTGAACATTCCTCCCAGAAGGCCGATCATAATAACCCCAAATAAAATCATATATCCAATCATCGATAGTTTAGACCGCTTTTTATTCTTCTTCGCGTCATAGAAATATCCACGAAAAATCTCCATCATCTGTTTTTTGACGAGTGTTTTTAGCATGATTCTCCCTCCAATTCAAGGAATACTTCTTCCAGAGAGTCATCTCCTTTGACTTCTTCCATCGTTCCGGAACGGATGAGCTTTCCGCCTTTGATAATGGCCACCTTATCACAGAGCTTTTCCGCCACCTCAAGTACATGCGTAGAGAAGAAAATTGCTCCGCCCTGATCACACACCTCACGCATCATCCCTTTCAGGAGATGGGAAGCCTTGGGATCCAGACCAACAAATGGCTCATCCATAATGATCAGCTTCGGATCATGAAGCCATGCCGAAATAATTGCCAGTTTCTGCTTCATTCCATGGGAATACGCAGCAATAGGCTGTGCCAGATCATCCGTCAGTTCAAACAATTCTGCGTATTTTCGGATCCGTACCTGTCTCACCTCAGAGGACACCCCAAAAATATCAGCGATAAAGTTGAGATATTTGATTCCCGTCATAAAATCATAAAGATCCGGATTGTCCGGAATGTAGGCAATCTGCTTTTTACAGGTCAGCGGATCCTTCTGTATGGATGTCCCTCCAATCGTGATCTCACCGGAATCAAACTGCTGAATGCCGACCACAGACTTCAGCGTCGTCGTCTTTCCGGCACCGTTATGGCCGATGAAACCGTAGATCTCGCCCGGAGCAATATGAAGACTCAGATCATCGACTGCCTTTTTCTCTCCAAATGTTTTCGTTAAGTGTTCAATATACAGCATAGTATTATTCTCCCATTTCTTCTGATGTTACTTTTGGTCTTGTAATTTTGTTAATACTATCATACAAAAAAATCCACCATTATACTAGGTGGATTTCTTATAGATATGTGTCAATTTTAGAGATATTGCAGCTGTTACACGAAAATGACCAAAGGGCGCTGCTCGTGGCAAGATGCTCCGTCCCTACGAAACCAATTAATCAGAACATTGTTCACATTGAAAAATTTACTGGTGAAGCTAAGATTCTGTTTATTGGTCTGTCCATAGATTTTGTCAAAGAGTTACTGGGATCTCACAAGGCAGCTTATTTTCCTAAAGAAGAAACTGCTTCTGAAAACTCAGTATTTCAGTTTATGTCCTCAAATTTACAAAAAGAGAAAGGTAAAAACTATTTAGATTTTTTTCCGGCCTTCCAGAATCAAAGTCATCTTTCAGACCTGCATAAATTATCTGATCATTTGCTTCATGCAATGCTGTTTCCAAAATTAGGCTCAACATTTGCCATAAAAGCGTTAATCTGTGAATTATTTCAATATCTCGACACAAAAGAATACTATCATATTAGTAATGTTCAACTCAACTCAGGCACTGATTTACTTCTTTTTTCTCGAATAAGCCATTTGATGGAAGATACCAATGGGCGAATGACACGTTCTGCTCTGGAACATACTCTTTGTTACAGCGGCAACTATATTAATACTATCGTTCATAAATATACCGGTATGTGCCTTTATGATTATGGTATGACATTTACACTAAAGAAAGCGGAGCATCTTCTATCTGATACAACCGCTTCCATTTCTTCTATTGCTTTGCAACTTGGTTTTAACAACCGAACACATTTTTATAAAATTTTTAAAGAAAAATATGGCATTACCCCAGGAGAATATCGGGAAAAATTAAAATAAACTAATTTAACTTACAAAGATCTTATCCAGCCATGTAAGTGCCAGATCCGGCCACTGCATGGCGGATTCATCTGCATGCTGTTCCTCCATCTGCCGGATTCCCACAGTTGCTTTCGTCCATTCCACGGCAAACTCTTTCAGTGTTTCTGCTTTGGCAGAAGGAGCAAGCATCGTCGGCACCATCTCCGGCCGCACATTGTACAACGTCTTTAATGTCTGCCATTGCTGCATCATCGTATAAATACTGTCTTCCCCGATATTGTTCGTTGCCCACTCTTCATTTGCAAGGCTCATTCCATGTCTTCCTTCCATAAATAAATGTAATTCACACGGAACTCCCGCATTGTGGCATGCTTTTGTATACATGATACTATTCTCCACCGGCACCGTCGCATCCGTAAATGTCTGCCACAGAAAAGCCGGAGGCGTGTCAGCTGTCACCTGTTTTTCCAGACTTGCCCATGTAAGTTCCTCCTCAGATGCATCTTTTCCAAGAAGCAGATCAAAACTGCCGCGATGCGCTTTTTCTCCACTTGTGATCACCGGATAACAGAGAATCACTGCATCGGGACGATTAGAAATCTCAGCATACGGCTCTTTCGTAAGCTCCTGATCCTGATAATGAACCGCAAGACTTCCTGTAAGATGAGCACCTGCTGAGAAACCGCAGCAGACAACTTGATCGCACTTTATACGCAGACATTCTGCAAAGTTCCGGATATAACGCACAGCTCTGGAAATATCCCGAAGCGGCTGTTTTTTAAGCGGTGCAAGCTGATACATATTGATCGTATAAGTAAGAACAAATGCCTGATACCCTGCCTCATAAAATCGTTTCGCTACAATTTCGCCCTCTGTCGGACTGACAAAAGCATATCCGCCGCCCGGCACCACGAGCATTGCCGGATGAACATCTTCATCTTCATGAAGATAAGCCGTGATATTGGGAAGAAATTCTCCCGCACATGGATAAGTATAATCCTCTTTGTTCCATAAATTAATGGTCTGCTTTTTCATTTCTGTGCTCCTTTTTTATTGCGCATTCAGTGCGTGAGTTCTTCTATTTTACATTTATGTTCCTTTGTTTTTTTATCATAACTGATTCCAACCAACAGAAGATTCCCCTGATATTCTTCCAAAGCTTTCGGATATTTTTTATCCTTTATCTGTTCAATCGCACTCTCCGTAACCTGATTCCATTTTAACTCTACCAAAAGAGCCGGCTTGTCCGGAAACTGTTTTCTTGGGATAAAAACAAGGTCTGCCCTTCCTTTTCCGGCAGGTAACTCCCTTATCACTGTATAATAATTTTTCGCAGCGTAGAGTGCAAGAGATATCGTATAACTAAGCGCATTCTCATCATTATATTGGAAATAGGATGTTTCCAAATGGGACTGTTCGATTGCCCACGCTACATATTCTTCATTTTGATTCCATATAGCCTGCAGAGTTTCCCTCGACAACTCCAAAGCTTTCGTAACTTCTCCCCAATCAGAATTCCGCACCGCATTTGCAAATTCATTTAGAATTTCATTATTGGGTATAAACGCTTCTTGATACTGCGAATCATATCCCAAATATCCAAGATGTATCAAAAGCGTCAGTACATCATCCCGAGAAGCAAATGAAGTCATGTCATTATTAAAACTGCCTATATCGATACTGACAGAATCCCCTTGCATCATACGGATAATCTGATTTTTCAGGCCATCATAATTTAAATCAATATATATTTTCAATGCTTCATACGTTTCCGTCTGATTCCAATAATTATTAAACGCACCTGATAGAATACTAAATACCACAGATTGTGGATTATATACAGCCCCGACATTTCTTAACCTGTAACCATTGTACCACTGCTTCATTTCTTCAAAATCCGCATGATATGTTTCACAGAGATTTTGAACCTCCGCTTCTGTAAATCCAACAAATTCTGCCAATTCTCCTGCATCTGTCATAGAGAATTCTCTGAACATATTCAAAGCAGAATGGGTTCCGTATTTTTTAATAGGCAGAATTCCCGTCATATATACAAGATGGATATATCCTTTATCTTTCAGAAAATCCCGAAGAAAATCCAGATATTGCTTTTGTCCGGCCAAATCATCCTTACATTCCCTCAATACACAGTCCCATTCATCTATCAGAATAATAAAGCTCCGTCCCGTTTCTGCATAGATATCCTGCATAGTCTGAATCAAATCTTCAAGATCAAAATAATCCACATGCGGATATTCCCGTTTCAGTTCACGTGTTACCAGCTTTATCAGCAGTTTCAGCATTTCCAAAACATGATGAGTTCGACTCAAGAACTCCTGCATATTCAGTGCGATAACATCATACCTGTTCAGATAATCATGAAAATCAGGACTGTTTTCAATTTTCAATCCATCAAACAGTGCTTCCGAATCACATCCTCTGCTATAATATGCAGCCAGCATGTTTGCCGCCATGGACTTTCCAAACCGACGGGGTCTGCTGACACAGATACATTTTTGTGAGGTATGCAAAACTTTATTCGTATATTTAATCAGTTCAGATTTATCCACATATATTTCAGAATTTCTTGCTTCACTGAATTTATCGTTAGAAGGGTTTAAATAAATGCCCATTCAGCCACCTCCCGAAAATACTTTACCTATATTTAGTATAGAGATTTCCAGAAGAAAATACAAGTAACGAAAGCCAGAACCGACATTTTTTAACGTACAACCACTTTTGTTTCTGCTTTTCATCCTCAACGACAATTGTCATTACCTATGTTATTTCGGGGGGAACTTGATTTCGTCATTGTGGGAGTACATAAACACTATCGCGCCGGTGACTGTTGCTTCATCAACCAGAAAGTCCGCATGTAGAAAGCTATCAACGTGCCTTCTGCGCTCTTTATCTCAGTTTTCGCCCCGGATTCTTCTACGATTTTCCCTCTTCCTCCCAGCGTGAAATTCCGGATCTTCTGAATTTCATAATGCGGAACACTTTACAGAACGACCAGGTGGATTATCTTGACTTTATCGCCTCTTCTTCTGACATTTTTTATAGGAACACGTTCCGCATTCTGCAATGTTTTGAGCAGATCATAATGGAACTGGTTCAAAAAGAACCCGGCTGCATGGATATCGTATACGGTTACCCGAAACGTTTCTTCGCCATACTGCAAGCTCCCGGCTGTTATACTTGCCTGAATACCCGTTTTTTATCCCGAAGGAGAAAATACGGAGTATCCCCGGGCGAATACCGCTCTTCCAGAGGCTAAGCGATATCAAATTTTCCGTTCTTTTGTTTCCTAATTTTCATTGACCCCCTGGCCCCTTTCTGCTATATTAAATTCACGCATTCTTCCGTACGGAAGTCATAGACATTTTTCAAATAAACAATTCAATTCTCCATTCTATGGAAATCTGAATAAAAACTCTCAAGCATTCCATGATTTGTCCTTTGATAGTTTAATAAGGCTTTACACTATTTTCAAACTTTCCTATAATGTAAGTATATTCTTACATGGAAGGAGTACGAAAGGATGAACGAATACATGCCAAGTGACAAAGAGATGATAAATAATCTGATTGATTTATATTCTATTCTTCAACAAATCAAGCAAAGCAACGGTAATCATGAAAACAAAACACTTGATTATCAGATCAAAGTCACAACCGCCAAGTTATCATCAATGGGGGTTAATGTCGAAGATATTACTTTAAACTAATTACCGGAATAAACTATTACTAAGCTTCAAGGTGTAAAGTCTTATTAAACCATCAAGACTTGAACAGAGGTGGGGACATGTTACCAGAAACACAAATTTTATTAAAAGAACCAGTCCCCACCACATTTTAAACATTTTTATAAGGA
>JALFNN010000046.1 GCA_022774325.1 bacterium
CCTCTATAGGTGGTGAGTTGCGACAAATATGTCTTGGTGGGAGTCCAATCTCCTTCCAAGATAAAGCCTCCGGCGGATTGCAGAGGTGCGCAGATGTATTGTGTCATGCAAAGCATGACGCGCACCTCGCAGCAAGTACGCAGAGGCGTACTTGAACTGACTTAAAAGAAAGAATAATTTCTTCACTTGAATCAGAAGAACCATCATTCACAAGGATAATTTCAAAATCTGAGTATGCTTGTGAAATGAAACTATTGATACATCTTTTGATTGTACTTTCTGCATTATATATTGGAATTATTACAGAGAATTTCATAAACTTCACCTCGAAAGTTATTATAACAAATATAGTAAAAATTACTAGACAGAACGTTTGAATTGGGTTAAATTTTAAAAATTCAATTATAATGGAAGATAATGTTATAATTGTACCGAATACTTTAGTAAAGTATAATGTTACCCCCCATAGTGCTGTTATGGAGAGTTTTGTATTATACATAAAGAGAAGACTACAGAACAATATAGTTACTATAAATTCTACTTTGTTAACAATTAATTAATTTGAAGGGACATTGCACGGCTATGAAACAACGTAGTAGAACAGAATATTCTATGATAAATATAGTGGTTAATCTTGGAGGCTATGGTCTTAATACCTTAATAGGTTTTGCGTGTCGAATCGTTTTCGTAAGAACGTTGGCTACTGATTATTTAGGAGTCAGTGGATTATTTACAAATATCCTTTCTGTGCTGTCATTAGCAGAGTTGGGGATAGGGAGCGCAATTGGTTATGCGTTATATAAGCCTCTTGCTGAAAATGATGAAGAAAAGATTGCGTCTTTGATGCAATTTTATGGGAAAGCATATAAATTGATCGGAATGTTCGTTGCTGTTATAGGGTTGCTCATGATGCCATTTTTAAATGACATCATAAATAACCCGCCAGACATAAATGAAAATTTGTATTTTATATATTTGCTGTATTTATTTAATGTTGTATTTAGCTATTTTTTCAGCTATAAAAGTACATTGCTATCGGCGGCGCAACGTAATTATATAGTTACTGGTTACAATTATGTGATTACGATTGGACAAAGTCTTTTTCAGATGGTGTACTTAGTGCTTACACATGAATATATTGGATATTTAATTATTCAGATAGTAGGTGGAGCATTGTATAATGTTTGGATTTCGTGTAAGACAAATAAAGATTATCCTTATATTAAAAATAAGAATGTAACACCATTATCTAAGACAGAAACGAAATCTTTATTATGGAATGTAAAAGCATTGACGGTTAATAAGTTGTCAGGAGTTCTTGTTAATAATACAGATAATATTGCAATTACGTATTTTGATGGTTTGAAATCTGTAGGATTTGCGTCGAATTATGTCCTTTTTTCAACAACATTGGATTCTTTAATAACAAGAACTTTTAATGCACTTACAGGAAGTGTTGGGAATCTGAATGCATCGAAAGATACGGAAGGGAGATATGCTTTTTTTAAAGTACTTAACCTAGCAAATTTTTGGTTATATGGATGGGCAGCGATTGGAATGGCTTTTGTATCTGGAGACTTAGTTAGATTTTTTTATGGTGAAAGCTATGTTTTACCACTTAAAATACCGCTTATTTTAGCAATCAATTTCTATACCATAGGGATGCTTCATGCAAGCTATACGTATAAGAGTACTTTGGGTTTATTTAAGTATGGACAGTATATTTTGATTTTTACAGGAATTATTAATCTTGTCTTTGATGTAGTACTGGGAAGAGTATTTGGCGTATTTGGTATTTATGTTGCAACCTTAATTGCACGTATGTGTACTAACTTGTGGTATGAACCATATGTAGTCTACAGATACGGATTGGGGAAAAATCCTTTATTATATTTAGGGAGATATTGCGTTTTTACAGTTATATTGGTGTTTACCGGTGGAATTTGCTATTTTCTTTGCAGTATGTGTAATTTTACCGTGGGTTTAAATATATTATTGAAATGTGTGATATGTACAATTATTCCAAATGGAGTGTTTGTATTTTGTTTTTGGAAAATATCTGAATTTAAGTATTTAAGAGAACGTGCACAAACTATCATAATAAAGATTTCTAGAAAAATAAGTCTTAATAAAGAAAAAAAATAAATATGCAAACATAAAAAATACTTTCTGTTATTTTCAAAACATGTACATATGATCTTGGCTTCGTATAGATACATTTACTGATGATAAAATGAATCTATATGTTTTAGCCAATGTTTGTAAATACCGATATATCAGTGCATAGGTTCCGGTGTACAGAGCACAAGAATGTATTTGCATTTCATATCTCTGAATTGGTGTCAATGGCACGGCCTTCGGCGGCATAAATGCCCCATTGACACCAATTCAGAGATATGAAGTTTGATAGTTAAGCAAATCAAAGGTGTGATTTGCTTTCCGGAAAGCATGCACTGAACTAGCGGAAGGCGTGCACTGAAACGCCGTGCAGTCTGCCCTGACTGGTCGGTATATACAATGTTACAATTGTTGTTTATTCTGGATCCCTTTGAGCCATCTGTCCGGATTGGTGGCTCTGCAAAAAAAGAATATTCACAATTGTGAATAGTATATTTGAAGAAATGGTAGGATATCGTGCAACAATTTAATTCAATTTCAATTTACTGTTGCTATATGCTTTTGAAAGATGTATGAATTTTAATATTTAATCAGAGTTGGGATTCAGCATTTCCATAAAGCTTACATGCAAATTAATTATTTGATTCATGAACTTAATGGGGAACTGGTTTTGGAAAGGAATACGAAAATGGGAAAATATGAAAATATAGTTTTGAATGGTATTTATTTAGAGAATACTGATATAGGAACGAAAATAGTGTATGATTATAATGCGCCACTTAGTATCCAAAAATATATTAAATCGTCAGATCCACTATTTGTAGAAGTACCTGGGGATATAGGCGATGTTCCAGAAGAGGTGCTGGTTATTCCATTTGTAGGAGTTATGTTGACAGTTAGCATGCTTTTAGATATTGGCATTGAAGTATCTTCGTTAGATCGTACTTTTTATGATAGTATCAGTAAGCTTCAAGCAATATATCAATCTATGTATCCGAAAGCAGGTTTACATTTATCAGTTCAGGTAAAAAGTACACGGCTGTGTCATTATCAATCAAATGGAAAGAAAGCACTATTCTTTACAGGTGGTGTGGATGCAACTAGTGCGTTAATTGAACTTTCTGGAGAAAATGTGGAATTGCTTAATATCTGGGGTGGAGATTTGCGCTTAACAGATTCAGCTTCTCATGTGGAACTAGAACATTATTTATCATCTATCCAAGCTGTTACTGGTTTGGAATATCATTTCATTAAAACAAATGCCAGAGAAATGTTTGAGGAAAACGCTTTGGG
Source organism: bacterium (assembly GCA_022774325.1). Taxonomy (GTDB): domain Bacteria; phylum Bacillota; class Clostridia; order Lachnospirales; family Lachnospiraceae; genus Allocoprococcus. The sequence continues at coordinate 3,412 of JALFNN010000046.1, forward strand.
AGATGTTTGTTTAAAACTATTAGGGCGTAGCAAAAATCATGGATGGTGGGCGAGTATTGCTCATATTTTATCTATGACAACAACAGTTGCCCCTTGGGCTTATAAACATAAAATTGGTCAGCATTATATTGGATCAAGTTATAATCCTAAAGAAACATTGACGTTTGACTCGAATAATAAAGAATTTATCAATTCAATAAGATATTCTTCTGCCATTTTTTCTATAGTAGATGAACAAGTGGGAAGAAATGAGAAAATTGGAAAGATTGTTCAATATAAAGAGAAAAGCGAGGTTCCCATTCAATTAAAAGTTTGTTGGCAGCGTCAAGCTGGTGTTAACTGTAGCAATTGTGAGAAGTGTTACAGAACAATAATGAGCATTATAGCAAATCATGGAGATCCAAATGTGTTTGGATTCAAAGTGGATAGTCTTGTGATTCAGAAAATAAAAAAATTTTTATCAACAAATTTGGTAAGTACAGCGTTTTGGAAACCAATTCAGGATATGTTTTTGTCTGACAGAGAATATTGGGAGAGTAATTCCCAGATGAATTGGATACTTACATTAAAATTGAATTCTGGTCAGATTTATTTCATTAAGTTAAAACAAAAATTTATGGATAGGTAGGTTATTGATATATCTATGCCTAAGGAGTGCTTATGAAACTTGCCAATCAAACAGTTTGTACAGGATGTTCAGCCTGTGTCAATATTTGTCCACAAAAGTGCCTAATGATGAGTCCTGATTCCAAAGGGTTTCTATTTCCTGAATTGATTGCCCCAGATCAGTGTATTAATTGTGACTGTTGCCAACGAGTCTGTCCAGTTCTTCAACAAGAGCAATATTTTCCAGATAACTGTATAAGATGTTATGCTGGATATACGAAGGATAATTCTATGAGGAAAAACAGTTCTTCGGGTGGAATTTTTTCAGAATTGGCTACAGCTATTTTGAAACATGGGGGCGTTGTATATGGGGCTGCTTATGAAGATGATAATTATGTTGTGCAACATATCTGCGTGGAAGAAGAGAGAGAATTATCACATCTTCGCGGTGCTAAATACGCTCAAAGCAATTTAAAGAGTAGCTTTTTTGATATAAAAGAACGTTTAAGAACAGGACAAGAAGTATTGTTTGTAGGTACGCCTTGTCAAGTGGCAGGACTAAAAGCGTTTTTGGGGGGAAAATATGAAAATCTGTTTACAATAGATTTTGTATGTCATGGAGTACCATCTCCACTAATATGGGAGAGGTACGTGCAGTACAGGGCAGAAAAAGACAATAATGGCACTATGCCGATCAACATAAACCTTCGTTCTAAAAAGACAGGATGGAGTAGATATCAATATTCTAATGAGTATCAATACGAGAATGGGAAAATGTATTCTGCGCGCAGTGACGAAGATCTTTTTATGAGACTTTTTGTAGGTGATTACATTAATCGTGAGAGCTGTACAAACTGCCATTTTAAAGGATATGAGCGAATTAGTGATATTACATTGGGCGATTTTTGGGGAATATGGGATGTTGCTCCAGAAATGGATGATAATAAGGGGACCTCTCTGATATTGGTTCATTCACAATCGGCTAAGGAAATATTAGAGCAACTGTCTGATAGAATCATACTAAAAGAGGTTACTTTACAGCAAGCGAGTAAACAAAATCCATCTATGCTGGTATCTTCCCCAGCTCACAGTAAACGAGAAGTTGTGATTCAGAAGTGTCTTGATGGAGAATTTGATGAACTTCAGAAGTATTTTGAAAAAAATCAGACATCGTTGAAGACTTCATTTACTAATACTCTGCTCAGAGTATGGAATAAAATGAAGCGTATATTAACTGAATAATGACGGTTTCAAATTGCTCTCTTGGAATTCAATTAAAATGGGAAATGGCGAATCACTGTATTTGATTTTGCAGAAAATGATAAGCTGCTAAAATTCAATAAATAATATATCTAAATTCATTAAGCTACCCATCTCACCAAAGTGATTTGCTGGGAAAAACCAGAAAAGGAGACCTATGGACGCAAAGAAAGATTTATTTTTACCGGCTCTAACAGCCGCCCTAAAAAACAAAAAAGTTACATGGAGTGAATCCCTATCCCCCCAGGATTGGTCCTCCCTATTCCACACCGCCTCCGTACACCATGTACTCCCCATGATTTACGAAGCCGTATACGACTGCCCCGCCGCCCGGACCGCAGATCCGCAGATTTTTGTGCGCGCAAAACAACAGACAATCCATTCAGTCATGTTACAAACCATAAAAACCAACGAATTCCTAACCCTATTCCACCACCTGCGCCAATCCGGCATCAAGGTACTGGTAGTAAAAGGAATCGTATGCCGCAATCTATATCCAAACCCGGATTACCGGATGTCCGGTGACGAAGACATTCTGATCCCCGAAGACCAGTTTGAACTCTGTCACCAGGCCATGCTGGATTACGGCATGCAGCCCGCGGACCAGGCGCAGGATATTTATACAGAATATGAAGTCCCATATGGAAAGCCGGGAAGTCCACTTTACATCGAATTACATAAGTGTCTCTTTCCGCCTAAGTCCGATGCGTATGGATATTTGAATCGTTTTTTCAAAAATGTTCAGGATAGCGCAGTCAAGTTATCCATTGATGGAGAAGAGATAGTCACCATGGACCATACAGATCATTTATTCTATCTGATCTGCCATGCGTTTAAGCATTTCCTGCATAGTGGCTTTGGAATCCGGCAAGTCTGCGATATTGTCCTCTTTGCCAATCATTATGGAAAAGAGATTGACTGGATTCGGATATTACAACAATGCCAGGAGATCCATGCTGATGTATTTACGGCAGCACTGTTCCGGATTGGTCAGAAGTATCTGACGTTTGACCCGGTATTGGCCGGTTACCCGAAGGAATGGCAGGAGATTCAGGTGGACGAGCAGCTGATGCTGGATGACCTGTTGGATGCAGGTATTTATGGAGATGGTACGATGAGTAGGAAGCATAGCAGCAACATTACCTTGAATGCGGTTTCTGCGCAAAAACAGGGAAAAAAGGCGGAGCATTCTGTTATGAAGACGCTGTTCCCGCCGGTGAAAAGTATGGAAAGACGGTACCCATACCTGAAAAAGTATCCGATGCTGTTGCCGGTTGCGTGGGTCAGCCGAATTTTAAAATATCGTAAGGAAATCAGCAAAAGCCAGAACAATGATGCAGCTCAGGCTGTGGCCATCGGGAACAGGCGTGTGGAGCTGCTGAAACAGTATAAGATTCTTGAATAATTGCTGCAATTTTACAGAGGATTATGGATGAGTTTCGATTTACGGAGGGAGAAGCAATATGAAGTTGGAGAAAGAATTTGTTTTACGGGAAATTGCGGGTGACTATGTTATTATTCCGGTCGGGAAAACGGTGATAGAGTTTAATGGACTCATTACGGTAAATGAAGTTGGAGTATCCATTTGGAACATGCTCCAGAATGAGGTTACATTTGACCAGATTGTTCAGGGCATATTAAATGAATATGAAGTAGAAGAAAGTGTCGCCAGAGAAGATATTCGGGAGTTTTTAGATCAATTGATTGATGGAGGAATTCTTACAGAGGATAAGGAAAATGGAGAAGAGTAGCCCATATGTAACGCTTACGGCAGAACAATTTTACATAGATAAGACGGCGATACTTGAGAGGGGAATGGAAGAATGCCCTTCTATTTATATAGAAGGAGCAGCGGCATCGGGGAAGACAACGGCTGTCAGACTTTTGCTTGGGAAAAATCCAGATATGAAAGCGTATATTCTGGAAATGAAAGAAGAAGCAGAATCCATCAAAATGCTTGATGAAATAGTAAAGAGCCGGGAAGAATGGAATAGACCAGGCTGGATCATTTTTGAAGATATGCATTCGGCGCTTAGCGAGGTTACGATAAAGAAGATAGCAGATTGCATTTGGAACCTTCCGGCAGGATGGCATGCGATTCTGATCGGGCGGGATCGGCCGCATGAGGGATTTCTGGATCTGATATGGAAAAGAAAGATGCAGATCATTTCACAGGAACATCTGCATCTTACGGAAAAAGACATTCGAAAGCTGACGGATTACTTCGAGAGTGATCTTGATCCCGGGGAAATCTATGAACAGACCGGGGGCTGGGCCGGATGTGTGGATATGATGATTCGACTATCGCAGGCGGATCCACCCGCTGCCAGAAGAAATGCCCGGGAGTTAAAAGCATCGTATGAGATAACGGCGTATATTAAAACGTACATTTTGGACACGCTTTCAGTAGAAGAAAATGAAATCATGCGCCGGGCTGCGATTTGCCCATGGATCAATGAAACCATGTGCAGGGAGATTTGGCAGATCCCGTGGGCGGCAGAGAGTCTGCAAGATTTATGCCGTAAAGGGCTTTTGGAATATAATAAAGAGAAAGAGCGATGGAAAATAGCCCCCATGTTTCGGGATATGCACATTTCAGAGACGAATCCGATTTTCTGGAAACATCTTGCAAACTGGTATAATCAGAGCGGAAATGTAGCCGAGGCACTTTTTTGCCTGAAAAAGTCTCACGATGAGGAAGCCTACCGCACGTGTATGCTTCAGAATTATGCAAAGATTCCATTTTTGGAAATCCCTTATTCAGAGGTCATGGGATGGAGAGGAACCGACCCCAGACTGTGCTATCTGAGAGGCGTTTATTGTTACACAAGACAAAAACTGGACGGCATAAATCTGGAAATACGGAATCTGAACATATCTGAGAAAGATGCACACGAGAAAAGGGAAATTTACTTAAATCTGACCTTCCTGAAACCGGATCTTGATCTGGACTTCTGGCTTGGGCTGCTGGAGCAATATAGCCGGGAGAAAGAACATTTTCATCTATATAATATCCTGGGGAATTCCCATACCTATCTCTGCGGAGTGCGGGATCTGTCCGGACTTTTTGCCTGTACAAAGCGTGAAGAGAACCGGAAGGCAAGACTATGGAAGGAGCATTTGGGGAAAGAAGATTGGAAATGTTATCAACTGGCGCGAATCGACTATTATCTAGAGACGGAACGGAAAGATACCATTCCTATGGAAGACTGGGAATTGCTTTTCGGACAGGAAGATGCAGAGAATTCCAGAAAGAGCTCGTGGCAGCAGCGCCTGGCAAAGCTGTATCTTCTATATAAATTGCAGCGCCTGGCACCGAAAGAAGACCACAAAGAACAGATTTCCAGTCTGGAAAATTCTTTGATGAAGGAAGAAAATCATGTTTGCCTAAAAAATACAGAAGCAGTCAGCAGTTTGTTTGCTCCCGTCAGAAATGAACAGGAACGCCTTACAAGATGGCTGCTCAAGTCCGATAAAAACATGGGAATCTCTGTAAAAGAAGATAATTACGATCAGCTGTTTTGCCAGGTAAAAGGATATTTGCACTTGAACCAGTATAAACGTTCCGAAAAAATACTTCGCCATTTAATTCCGTATCTCCAGTTTTACCGGCGCAATAAATATCTGGCGGAATTACTGTTCCAACAGGCTGTTATTTTCTGGGATGAAGGCCTGCACGGTCAGGCACTTCGTAAAACGATCGAATCCTTTATGGTTTCCGGTGAAGCCCGCTATGTCGGATTTTACACGGTGTATGAAAAAAAGGGCGAAGAAGTACTGGAGGCATACATTGACTGGCTGAGCAAGAACTCCCCGGGCGGCTGGCATAGAAAGAAAAAATACAATTACGGGAATGTACTTCGCATGCCAAAAGAAGACTACATGGAAGTCGTACTCCGGTGCGCCAGACGAGAAGCGAGGATCAGTCGTTCCACAGAAGAAGCGACAGAAGAACATCTGACGATGATGGAAACCATCATACTTCAGGATATTAACCGCGGACTTACCAATGCGGAGATCTGCGAAGAACTGAACCTGAAACTCCCGACGGTAAAGAGCCATATTTATAATCTGTATAAAAAACTGGGGGTTAACAGCAGAGTTCAGGCGATACTGAAGGGGAAAGAACAGGGGATATTGGATTAGAGGGGATTGAACCTGGTTAGCTTAAACTATAATAGATTGGGAAAAACTATCGGAGATGTTTGGAAACATTTCCGGTAGTTTTGCATATTTAGAGGCTGTGCAAAGAGAAAACTCTGTGCTATACTAATCACACATCAAAATCTCAGACGGAGTCCAATCCGGACAAATAAAATCTATTCGTCTGAACAACCGTTATCCAAAGCGGTTCAAAATTCAGAGGCAGTTTCGCCGGATATTTCAACTTTGATGAACAAAAAGAACAGAATACGGAGGTAGAAGTATGGGTTATAGCAATGCTGCAGTGCGGCAGTGGATGGGGAATCCAAAACGATTTGCAGATTTATTTAACGCAACAGTATTTAACGGGAAGCAGGTGATCCAGCCGGAAGAATTAGAGCCGGTAGATGGAGAGGAAGACACCCTACTGACAGACAAAAATGGGAAGAATCAGGAAGTACATAGGTATCGGGATATTGTTATGAAGTGGAAGAAAGACGCAGTGCTGATCTTATTGGCATGTGAAAATCAGGCAAAAGTACACTATGCAATGTCAGTACGCAATATGCTGTATGACAGTCTGTCTTATGTCGGGCAGATTCAGAGGATGTGGAATAAAGGTGTAGAAAAGATGACTACGGCAGAATTCCTTTCGAAATTCCGGAAAGGTGATAGGTTGATTCCGGTGCTTACACTGGTTTTTTACTATGATGTAGACCAGTGGGACGGAAGCAAAGATCTGTACGGAATGCTGCAATGGAGTGAGGATGAGAAGAAAAATGCAGTTTTGAAGGAATATGTCCCGAATTATCGGATTAACCTGATTGATGCTGGGAATCTGGAGCATTTAGAGCGATTCAAAAGCGATTTACAAGAAGTTCTGGGTATGATACAGTGTAGAGGAGATAAAGAAAATTTACTGAAATATATAAACGACAGAAAAGAGTATTTTCAAAATGTAGATGAAGAGACGTATTATGTGATTAGGGAATTTTTGCATTCGGAGAGAATGCTGAAGGAAAATATAGAGAAAAGTCAGGGGAAGGAGACTGTGGATATGTGTAAGGCATTGGAAGATCTATATAATGAAGGCATAGAGAATGGAATGGAGATTGGAGTGATAAAAGGTGTCGTAGAAACATTGTATGATTGTGGGATAGAGAAAGATGCTGCAATCCAAAAAGTAATGCAAAAATTCGAAATATCCAGAGAACAGGCGGAAAAGGATGTGGAGAGTTATTGGAAATAAGCTGATAGACAGGCATTCTCTATCTATAAGATTGCGTGGGCGATATTACGAAAAGATATCAAATGTAAGAAACTATCGGAGATGTAGAAAAGCATTTCCGGTAGTTTTGTATATTAAGGGGCTGTGCAAAGAGGAAACTCTGTGCTATACTAATCACACATCAAAATCTCAGACGGAGTCCGATCCGGACAAATTAAATCTATCCGTCTGAATAACCGTTATCCAGTACGGTTCAAAATTCAAAGGCAGTTTCGCCGGATATTTCAACTTTGATGAACAAAAGAACAGAATGCGGAGGTAGTAGTATGGGCCAGAGCAATGCTGCAGTGCGGCAGTGGATGGGAAATCCAAAACGATTTGCAGATTTATTTAACGCAACAGTATTTAATGGAGAGCAGGTGATCCAGCCGTAAGAATTAGAACCGGCAGATGGAGAGGAAGATATCCTGCTGACGGACAAGAATGGAAAGAAGCAGGATGTCCACAGGTATCGGGACATTGTCATGAAGTGGAAGAAAGATGCAGAGCTGATCTTATTGGCATGCGAGAATCAGGCAAAAGTACACTATGCAATGTCAGTACGCAATATGCTGTATGACAGTCTGTCTTATGGCGGACAGATCCAGAGGATGTGGAATAAAAATGTGGAAAAGATGACTACGGCAGAATTCCTTTCGAAATTCCGGAAAGGTGATAGATTGATTCCGGTGCTTACACTGGTTTTTTATCTTGAAAGAAGATAAGACTCCCACCTCTATAGGTGGTGAGTTGCGACAAATATGTTTTGGTGGGAGTCCAATCTCCTTTCAAGATAAAGCCTCCGGCGGATTGCAGAGGTGCGCAGATGTATTATGTCATGCAAAGCATGACGCGCACCTCGCAGCAAGTACGCCGAGGCGTACTTGAATATGATGTAGACCAGTGGGATGGGAGTAAGGATCTGTATGGAATGCTGCAGTGGAGTGAGGATGAGAAGAAAAATGCAGTTTTGAAGGAATATGTCCCGAATTACCGGATTAATCTGATTGATGCTGGGAATCTGGAGCATTTAGAGCGATTCAAAAGCGATTTACAAGAAGTTCTGGGTATGATACAGTGTAGAGGAGATAAAGAAAGTTTATTGAAATACATAAATGACAGAAAAGAATATTTTCAGAATGTAGATGAAGAAACGTATTATGTGATTAGGGAGTTTTTGCATTCGGAGAGAATGCTGAAGGAAAATATAGAGAAAAGTCAGGGGAAGGAGACTGTGGATATGTGTAAGGCATTGGAAGATTTGTATAATGAAGGAATTGAGTGCGGCATGGAGCGAGGAATGACGTGTGGCATGGTAAAAGGCGTAGTGGAAACATTGCGTGATTTCGGAATCGAGAAAGATGCTGCGATTCAAAGAGTAATGCAGAAATTCAAAATGTCCAGAGAACAGGCGGAGAAGGATGTGGAGAGTTACTGGAGATAGGTAGATCAATAGGAATTCTCTGACGAAAAGAGATCAAATTTAAGGAACTATCGGAGATGTGGAAAATCATTTCCGGTAGTTTCATATCTTTAGAGGCTGTGCAAAGAGAAAACTCTGTGCTATACTAATCACACATCAAAATCTCAGACAGAGTCCGATCCGGACAGATAGAATCTATTCGTCTGAACAACCGTTATCCAAAACGGTTCAAAATTCAAAGGCAGTTTCGCCGAATAATTCAACTTTGATGAACAAAAGAACAGAATATGGAGGTAGTAGTATGGGCCAGAGCAATGCTGCGGTGCGGCAGTGGATGGGAAATCCAAAACGATTTGCAGATTTATTCAACGCAACAGTATTTAATGGGGAGCAGGTGATCCGGCCGGAAGAATTAGAACCGGCAGATGGAGAGGAAGATATCCTGCTGACGGACAAGAATGGAAAGAAGCAGGATGTCCACAGGTATCGGGACATTGTCATGAAGTGGAAAAAAGAAGCAGTGCTGATCTTGTTGGCATGCGAGAATCAGGCAAAAGTACACTATGCCATGTCAGTACGCAATATGCTGTACGACAGTCTGTCTTATGTCGGGCAGATTCAGAGGATGTGGACTAAAAATGTGGAAAAGATGAGTGCAGCAGAATTCCTTTCGAAATTCCGGAAAGGTGATCGTTTAATTCCGGTGCTTACACTGGTTTTCTACTATGACGTAGACCAGTGGGATGGGAGCAAAGATTTGTATGGAATGCTGCAGTGGAGTGAGGATGAGAAGAAAAATGCAGTTTTGAGGGAATATATCCCGAATTATCGGATTAACCTGATTGATGCTGGAAATTTGGAGCATTTGGAGCGATTCAAAAGCGATTTACAAGAAGTTCTGGGTATGATACAGTGTAGAGGAGATAAAGAAAATTTACTGAAGTACATAAACGAAAGAAAAGAGTATTTTCAAAATGTAGATGAAGAAACATATTATGTGATCCGGGAATTTTTGCATTCGGAGAGAATGTTGAAGGAAAATATAGAGAAAAGCCAGGGAAAGGAGACTGTGGATATGTGTAAGGCGTTGGAAGATTTGTATAATGAAGGAATAG
>JALFNN010000099.1 GCA_022774325.1 bacterium
CAGCCAGCGATTCATAGAAGCTACTACATCATCTGCTTTCATTTCTTCGCCGTTATGGAACTTCACACCCTGACGAAGCTTGAAGGTATAAACCATTCCGTCATCGCTCACTTCATAGGATTCAGCCAGCACCGGAACCGGTTCATAGTTTTCATTCATCTGGAATAATGATTCATAAATATGTACACCAATTCCTCCAACCGTATTGGAATTGACAGTCGGCGGATCCAGTGACGGCGGATTTGCCGCAATCGCTACGTTGAGTTCAATCGGTTCTGTGGTCGCTGCATCGGATGCATCTGTCTTGTTATCTGTACTGCTTTCCTTTTTGCCGCAGCCAGCCAGAACAAGCGTCGCACACATAACGAATGCAAGAATGCGTGACAATGTTTTGTGTTTCATACTTTATTTCCTCCCAAATTTGTATTTATATATTAAGTATAATAAACATACTGGGTAGTATCAAATTCAAAATAATGATAGATTTTGTCTATTTATTTGTCTTATCTATAAACCTTGACTGCTTTACTGTACAAAAATCAATCCTAAAATGTATAAACTCTTTTCTATATATTTTTCATAGTTTCTGGAATACGGAGCAGAAGCCAAATATGATTTGGCGCTTACGAATTATGAAATAGAGCGTAAAAATGCCCGTGGATTTCAGCCGCACACATGCTGAGAAATCCCGGGCATTGTTCAGGTACGCCTCGGCAAAATTATAATTCCACCTCAAACGGCAGATGTGAAAGAATATCTTTCTCGGCATCCACTCCAGGAAATACTTCAATCAGCTTTAGTCCTTTTGGTGTCAGCCGGAATACACACCGTTCTGTGACATACAGTACTTTCTGACCGTTGGCAATGGCCCGCTTAGCCGAGAAACTGATGCTTTTTACTTCCTCTACAAACTTCGGGATCGTACCTTCCTTTTCAATTGTAACGACCCCTTTCTTCTGGGAAACCTCGAGCCCCTTGGTATTAAACGTCAGGCAGAACACAACCGTCGGTGTTTTCGCTGTAATATTGGCAAATCCTCCGATTCCCGCAAAGGCCCCCGGGCCACGGTGTGCGTTGACATTTCCCTGTCCGTCCACTTCCAATGCTCCCATGAAGCAAACATCCAGCCCGCCATTATCATAAAGGTCAAACTGGTTGGCCATATCATAAACTGATGCTGCACCGATCATGGCGCCAAATGCCTCCCCGGATACCGGGAATCCACCGATTCCTCCGGACTCAACCGTCAATGTCACCATATCCAGCATTCCGTTCTTTCTTGCATGTCTGGAAACCATTTCCGGAATACCGATCCCGATATTCACAATGTCATCCAGGCGCAGCTCCATTGCTGCCCTCCGGCCGATGATATTTCCGACGGTGTTGTTCTTCGAAGCTTTCGAAGAAACCGTATCGATCTTCTCATTCCACATATTCCACTCTTCATAAGGAATCTCAAAGCTTCCGGTCAAAGCGGTATACGCTTCATTCCGTTCTTCCGGTTCTGTCACAACAATTGCGTCCACAAGGCACCCCGGTATGATTGCGTTTCGCGGACGGGAAGGTGTATTCACAAGACGGTCCACCTGCACGATCACCTTTCCATGATTCGCCTTGACCGCCTGACAGATGGACAATGCATCACCGGACATAAACATATCATCAAAAGAAATATTTCCTTTACGGTCTGCTGCCGTTCCCTTGATCAGCGCAACTGTAAGTTTCGGCAGCTTATAATAGAGAAATTCCTCCCCATCCACTTCGACATGTTTGACCAGAGAATCATCAATCGAAATCCGATTGATTCCAGGCCCTTCCATTCTCGGATCCACGAAAATATCCAGCCCCACCTTGGAAAGTGCTCCCGGCAGTCCGCCCGCCTGTGCACGGATTGCGTGAGAAATGCAGCCCAGCGGCAGATTGTATGCCTCAAACCGATCCTCCAACACAAGCTTCTTCGTACTCATCATAGCGCCAAAATGCCCACAGATCAGTCGGTCTACAGCACCTTCCCGAATATACCCTTCCGCATTACGGTTTTCATCCCACACACCGAAACCGGCACTGGAAACAATCGTCAGATGTCTGGGTGACTGCATCCTCTGGTACCTGTCAAAGAGTGCCTCATGAAGTGCTACAGGATTTTCAATTCCTACAAACGAATTTACACAAATACAATCTCCGTCCCGGATCAGTCGAATTGCCTCATCGGCACTCATTATTTCATACATGAAAAATGTCCCCCTCATAACATAACACAGCACCGGTGAACAAGGAATCCTACATCCTGCCTGCCGATGCCGTTCTACTCATAAATCTGTAGCTATTCTATCAGAATCATTGTATAAAGTCCAGAACTTTCCTGTTATATTGCCTCAATTCTACCGTTCCTCCAGGAATTCCCGCCGATACTGGGACGGTGTGATTCCTTCTGTCTTTTTAAATACCTTGGTAAATACCCGATAATCTCCATATCCGGTCTGTTCTGCAATCTCCACCATGGAAAGCTGCGTAGACACAAGGAGTTTCTTCGCTTTCTCCATACGGATATTTGTCAGATAAGAGAGAAATCCTACTCCGATCTCATTTTTAAATAACTGGCTGATATACTGCGGATTCAGATGAAATTCTTCCGCCAGTACGGAAAGACTCACTTCTTCGGCCAGATGTTCCTGCATATATCTGGTGATCCCGGTAATCACACGCTCGTTCTTCACTCCTGCCTTTCCTTCCTCCGACACCCGCTTTTCATACAACAATATCTTCAGATTATCAATACAAATTCCAAATTCTTCGTAATCAACCGGTTTCAGAATATAATCCGTGATCTGCAGACGAAG
>JALFNN010000021.1 GCA_022774325.1 bacterium
ATAAAATAAAAAAATATTATGTAAAGTGCCCGCCGACTAAATGAACTCAAATGGGCAATTGGATATAGGCAGTAGTTATAAGAAATCCGCTGAGAGCGGGAAGTTACAAAAACCTTACATTAATACTGGATACAGTCAAAACAAGAAAAATCAGAGAGCTTCTTCTGACTATTACATTTAATATTGCAAGAGACGGTGAAAAAAATACCTTACATTATGTGACCGTTTTTTGATTTATATTTTATGTAATAGTCAGAAGAGGCTCTCTGATTTTTTATGCTGTAATAGAAGGAGAAATTGGGCTTTTTCTTCGAAAGATTCTATGATGGATTCTTTTTGGGAGAATCATTTTATGTTGCATCTGCCTTTATTTCGCAATATACTATTAAGATAGAGGTTTTGTGGAGGAACAATTGAAATGATATATAATAATGTACTTGAGGCAGTGGGAAATACGCCGATGATTCGGTTGAACCGGATGACAGATGAAGACAGTGCAGAGATTCTGGTGAAGTTTGAGGCGCTGAATGTTGGCGGTTCGGTGAAGACGAGAACGGCCTGGAATATGATTCTGGATGCGGAAAAGCAGGGGAAGATTCAGAAGGATACGATTATTGTGGAACCGACCAGTGGAAATCAGGGGATCGGGCTTGCGCTTGTTGGTGCGGTCCGGGGATACCATACAGTGATCATTATGCCGGATTCGGTCAGTGAGGAACGCCGGAAGCTGGTGCAGAATTATGGGGCTGAGGTGAAATTGGTCCACGATGAGGGCGATATCGGGGAATGTATACAGAGATGTATTCGTACTGCGCTGGAGATGAAGGAAGCGGATTCCAGGGTCTATGTTCCGCAGCAGTTTGAGAATATGGCCAATTATGAAGCTCATTTGAATATGACCGGAAGAGAGATTGTTGAGCAGGTTGGAGGAAGGATTGATGGATTTTGCTCTGGAATCGGAACGGGTGGAACGATTTCCGGTGTGGGTGAAGCGCTTAGGAAGGCGAATCCGGAGATAACGATCTGGGCGATTGAGCCGGAGCATGCTGCGATTCTGTCGGGTGGTGAAGTCGGAAGCCATTTGCAGATGGGAATCGGAGACGGTGTGATACCGGAGATTTTAAATCAGGATATTTACGATGAGGTTGTGATCGTAACGGATGAAGAAGCGCTTCAGACTGCGAGAGATCTGGCACGGCTTGAAGGACTGATGTGCGGTATTTCAAGCGGAACGAATGTTGCTGCGGCTAAAAGGCTGGCGAAGAAGCTTGGTAAGGGGAAAACGGTAGTGACCATTTTACCGGATACGGCAGAACGGTATTTTTCAACCCCGCTGTTTGAATAGAGCTGCGTAAATGGTTTTGTTTACCAGACAATTAACAGATAATAATCAGGGAAGGAATATCAAGATAAGAATATCTGATATGCCCTCCCTGTTTTTATATCTTTTCATTATTCTGATCCGACTGTGAAGAAATATGTTCTTTCAGTACGAGATTTATGTATTGGCTGAAGGATCGGTCATCATTTTCTGCCAGAACTTTCACTTTGGTGATGATATCTGAGTCAAGTGTGATACTTACTTTTGTCTTTAGTGGTTTCATGGAACTCCTCCTTTTATACAATATACCATTTTGTAAGATTTAGTCTTTAAAAGTAGGATAAAATAAGATAAAGTAGTATATAAAGGGGTGATGCACATGAAGAGTAAAAATGAGTTTACAGGAGAGGAGACAGAACGTTTCTGGAAATTTATAGAAGGGGATGATCTGGATTTTTATGAACAGAATTTGCTGAACCAGCCGGAAGAGGTTCAGAGGCATTTTTTTGAACAGCATCCGGATTTTTTATCGGAATATCATTTTGATCCATTACAGGAAAATGGGATTAATTTGCTGCAGGATGAGATTTTGAGAGGAATTATGGTGAGAAAGAAATATTTGAAGCAGCCCGATGATTAGTTATTTTCAGTTATTTTTGTAATCCCGTGCAGTACTTGGAAAAGCTTTCCTTCTGCGGTATAATGGTGGTGGAAGGAGAGTGGAGATATGGAACAATTTTTAGAAAAATTTGGAATATTTGATATTTTTTGTATGCTTATACCTGGAGCGATGTTTGTGATGGGAATGGCATTCTTATTCCCAAATGCAGAAGAATATATACCAGATATATTGACAGATGGGGCGATAAAGTATTTTTCGTTTTTTGTCGTAAGTTATTTATGCGGAGTACTTTACCATGAAATTGGTAAAATTGCGGATGATCTTGCCGGACATTTTATAGGTAAGTTGGATGAGAATTATTTTAAGGATTCAAGCAGATGGAAAAATAAACGATTGGATTTCAAATTATCTAAAAAAGTGAAGCAACGTATCTTGAAAAAATGTTTTAAGAGTAAAGAACTGAAATCGGGATATACTGAAGAAGAACAAAACAGATTTGCATTTCATTATTGCTTGACCGTGCTTGAAACGGAAGGTGTGATAGGGAAGGCGGAAAAGATGTACAGTATTTCAGAAATGAGTAGATCTATGTTTTGGATGTGCTTGACTTTGATTTTTGTTTACTTAACAAGCAGAAAATGCAATGAGTATAATTTCGCAGTATTATCGTTTATGGCAATTGCTGCAATCGTATTTTTGAGGAGAAAAATGAGGTTTGAGGGCTATAGAGTTGATATTATGATGAGGAATTATCATATATATGATAATAAAAAAATAAGAAAATGATTACCGTGGGGGATCCACCTGCGGTATTTTTGTACCCAGAAGGCAGGTGTAATATGGGAATCAGCAGCTAACCGACATTGAGATTTGTGAGCAAAGAGTTATAGTTATAGCTATACCGTTTACTTTACAGGGCTTTCAGAGGGCTCGTTGTACAACAAAATCGGGGTAACAGGATTCGAACCTGCGACCTCGCGGCCCCCAGCCGCGCGCTCTAACCAAACTGAGCCATACCCCGATAATGGTTCTATTATAATATATCTATGAGAAAATCTCAATGATTATTTACAAAATTCTCATACGCTTAAACCCGCCAATTCTTGACAGTACTGATAAAAAGGTGCAAAATAAAGTCCAGTAGATGACAATAAGCAAAAAAGGGAATGAAGTGTAAGATGGAGAATCTGATATTTAGTTTAAATGCAACGGTCCCGGTATTTCTTATGATGCTTCTGGGACTTTTATTTCGCAGGATCGGGTGGATTGACGAGCAGTTTGCCTCGAAGATGAACAAATTCGTGTTCATGGTTCCGCTCCCGGTGCTGGTGTTTGAGGATCTTGCGACGGTAGATTTTGAAAAAGTGTGGAATGTTAAGTTTGTGCTTTTCTGTTTTGGGGCGACGGTGCTTAGTATTGCGATTGCGGCAGCAGTCTCCTGTTTGTGGAAGGACAAATGTATCCAGGGAGAATTTATCCAGGCGTCCTATCGGAGCAGCGCGGCGCTTCTTGGAATTGCATTTATCCAGAATATTTATGGGAATGCGGGCATGGCACCGCTTATGATCATCGGAAGTGTACCACTTTATAATATTATGGCGGTCGTGGTGCTGTCTTTTTTTCAGCCGGAGAGAAAAGGACTGGATGGTGAGGTGATTAAAAAGACGCTCAAAGGGATTGTGACAAATCCGATCATCATTGGTATAGCAGCCGGACTTTTATGGTCGGCGCTTAGGATTCCGATGCCGCACATTATGGAAAAGACGGTTTCTAATCTTGGAGCGGTGGCTTCGCCGATGGGGCTTATGGCCATGGGAGCGACCTTTGACTTTAAGAAGGCATTTGGGAAAATCAGGCCTTCGGCGACGGCGGCATTTATCAAGCTGGTCGGACTGGCAGCTATTTTCCTGCCGATTGCAATCGGGCTTGGATTCAGGAATGAAGAGCTGGTGGCGATTCTGGTTATGCTTGGTTCGGCAACCACGGTCAGCAGTTATGTTATGGCGAAGAATATGGGGCATGAGGGCGTCGTATCTTCCAGCGTGGTCATGCTTACCACGATGTTCAGTGCATTTACGCTGACTATGTGGCTTTATATTTTGCGAACACTGGCATTGATTTAGTACAAGAGTGTGTTGGTTATGAAATAATCAGAGGTGGAAAATGTATCTGATATCGGTTTATTTTGATGATAAAACGGATCGGAGAATCCGGAACTGGATGAAACAGGCCGCAAAAAGGAGCGGTAATAGTTATATGATTGATGCAAAGGTTCCGCCGCATATTACGATTTCGGCGTTTGAGACCAGACGGGAAACTGAAGCGGCAGAGATGCTGAAATGTGCAGCCGAAGATATGAAGAGCGGAACAGTCATGTGGGCATCGGCGGGAGCGTTTTTCCCTGGAGTGATCTATCTGGCTCCGGTGCTGAATGCGTATTTGCAGGGGTTGTCTGTGAAAATATATGAAGGCCTGACAGGGATCGAGGAGACGCGGATCAGTCCGATGTATAGGCCGTTTCAGTGGATGCCGCATACGACGATTGCCAAAAAGCTGGAAAAAGAAGAAATGATGGCGGTGTTCCGGGTGATGCAGGAGCAGTTTGGTGTGTTTTCCGGTGAGATTGTGAAAATCGGGCTTGCGCGGACGAATCCCTATGAGGATCTGATTTGTGTAGAATTGAATAAATGAGGATATAATGGGCGGTGTGAATGAAGAGGTTCATGCCGCTTTATGCATTTTGAAAAATAGGGTAACTGTTCAGAGCCAACCTCGAAAACACTTCGTGTTTCCTCAGTGTGGCGTATCCGCCAAATAGATTTGTACAAAAAAGTGCTCACGAATGCAAGCATTCATCGCCCTTTTTTGACAAATCTGCTTGGCTCTGAACAGTTACAAAATAGGAAATAATTAAGAATAGAGCAAGAAAGTCTTCAAAACGTTTTGTTACTATGGAAGAAACAAACGAGGAGGTCTGGAAATTGCAGGCGCAGAGAAGACAGGCAAGGCTCAGGCGAATAAAAAGAAAGAGAAGACTGAGAATCTTAAAAAGAATTTTAGCGGCAATATTGCTTTTGATTGCAGTTTATATAGGAGTTTTGTGGTATAACCGGTATTCTATAGAGAAAATGCGAGATAGCGGCGAGTATCCGGAGAGCCTGTTGGCATTGGCGGAGCGGAATCCGGAGACGAAGCAGTTTGTCAGGGATTATCCGAAGAATAAGGATCGTCAGGATGAAATTGATGTGTCGGGGGAAGTGAAGGAAGGAGAAATACCGCTGTTCCTGCAGTGGGATGAACGGTGGGGATATCAGATTTATGGTGATGATTTTATGGCTGTAACCGGGTGTGGCCCGACTTGTTTGTCCATGGCCTATTGTGGTCTTACAGGAAATGCGGACTGGAATCCGTTGGCGGTGGCTAAAAAGGCGGATCAGAAAGGATATTATGTGGCGGGCAGCGGCTCTTCCTGGAGTATTATGACCGATATTGCGGGAGAATTGGGGCTTTCGGCCTCGGAAATCTCGCTCAGTGAGACGAGTATCCGGTCAGAGCTGGAAGCGGGGCATCCGATTATTTGTATTGTAGGTCCCGGAGATTTCACGAACGGCGGCCATTTTATTGTTCTGACAGGTGTGGACGATAAGGGGAATTTTATCATCAAAGATCCGAACAGTAAAAAGAACAGCAGTAAAGCATGGGATCCGGAGCGGGTCATGGGACAGAT
>JALFNN010000024.1 GCA_022774325.1 bacterium
ATTGTTTATGAATTGTACGGATATTAATGCCAAAAACCTTTGTATATAGCAGTGATTTGGGCAATCTGAATATGTTTTTAACTATTATTTTGAAAACAATTAATACAATTTATTGCAAAGATACCTTTTGACCCCAGCATCTTATTAAATTTAGTATATCATTATATGAAGTGAATATAACTATATGGATTTATATTTTTTTGAATATTAATAGAAATAATCTATAATTAGAAACGTATATTACTAATACCAATTGGACTCTTTATAGGAATCGTGATAGCATAGAGCAGATGGAGGTATAACATGAAAAGACTGTTAATTGTATCACATTGTATTCTGAATACTGCGTCCAAAGTGGCAATGGATGAAAAAGAGCTTCAAGAGGAATACAGACTTAGACGTACCTTGATGACAAAGGTAATGGAAGACGATATTCAGCTTCTGCAGCTCCCCTGCCCGGAATTCATCCTGTATGGCTCAAGAAGATGGGGACACGTAAAAGATCAGTTTGATCATCCGCATTTTCGTAAAGAATGCCGCAAGATGTTAGAACCGGTTCTCATGCAGCTGGAGGAATATCTAAGATATCCGGATGAGTACCAGGTGCTGGGAATCGTATCTGTGGATGGAAGCCCAAGCTGCGGTTATGGTCTTACCTGCAGGGGGAACTGGGGCGGAGAATTATCCGGAAATATGGATGAAGTTTCAGTTAAGGTGGGTACTTGTAAAGGCGTGAAGGAACCGGGAGTATTGATGGAAATTCTGGAAAAAGAATTAAAAGAACGGGAACTTCAGGTACCGATTTACAATATGAAAGATACAATTCAGTTGTTAGACTCCGTTTCTGGTAAGGAAACAAGCAAAAAGAATTGTTGAAAAAACCAGAACAGTAACATACATCTATAGGATGAGAAAGAAGGAGAAACAACTATGAAAAACAGAAAAGTGTATGTAACAGCATTTTGCGGAGTGTGTGTGGCGATGAATATCGTTCTCGGTATCATTACAGCAGCACTTGGAATTCCGCTGTACCTTGATACTTTGGGAACAGTTCTTTCTGCAGCGATTCTTGGACCGGTTCCGGGTATGATCGTGGGATCATTAAGCAATATTATTACAGGACTTATGTACAGTGTTACAGATATTCCGTTCTTCCTTGTAAATATGGCGGTAGGTCTGGTCGTTGGTCTTGTTGCCAAGAAGTTCACATGGTCTATTATCCCGGCAATTGTAACAGGTCTTGCATTAAGTGTGATCTGTCCTGCAATCGGAACACCGATCGGTATTTATGTATATGGTGGTCTGAACGGTTCTGTATCAGATATGCTAGTTACAGCATTAGTACAGGGAGGAAAGAGTATTTTCCAGGCATCATTCCTGAGAAATATCGCTTCTAACCTGATCGATAAGGTTGGAACCTGTATTATCGGCTGGGCACTGATTAAGGCAATGCCGGCGCGATTCCTGGATAATTTCAAAAAAGAGCAGTAAGGAATAAGAATGATTAAGATAAAAGACTTAATACACAAATATACAGTATGGGAGTCCGAAACCGAAAAAAGCAAAAAGACAGTATTGGATGGGATATCATTAGATATCCCATCCGGTCAATTTGTGGCAATATTAGGTGCAAATGGTTCCGGTAAATCGACGCTTGCCAAACATCTGAATGTGCTTCTGTTACCGGATGAAGGAACGGTCTGGATCGATGGAAAGAAAACGGAGGACAGAGCAGCTTTATGGGAAATTAGAGAAAAAGTCGGTATGGTTTTTCAGAATCCGGACAACCAGATCATCGGAACCAGTGTGGAAGAAGATGTGGCGTTTGGGCCGGAAAATAAGAATCTGGAACCGAATGAGATCCAGAAAAGAGTGACAACCAGTCTGAAAGAAGTCGGACTTCTTGAAAAGAGAAAAGCCTCTCCTTTCCGGTTGTCGGGAGGGCAGAAGCAGCGGGTTGCCATTGCCGGTGTTCTGGCAGGTCTGCCAAAATGTATTGTTCTAGATGAACCGACAGCCATGCTTGATCCGAAATCCAGAAAAGAAGTTTTACAAGTGGTACATGAATTAAATAAACAAAAAGGAATAACCGTGATCCTGATCACCCATCATACGGATGAGGTAGTAGATGCAGATCAGATTATTGTGATGGACAAGGGACACATTATAAAAAAGGGAACTCCAACAGAGATTTTTCAGGATCTGGAGCTGCTTCGAAGCGTAAAAATGGATGTGCCACAGGTGACGGAACTTGCGCAAAGACTCTATCAGGACGGTGTTCCCCTGGAACTTCCGGTTCTGACGGAGGAACAGTTTTTGGAACAGATGATGAAAATAAAGAACCATATGGAAGGGGGAATCCGAAAATGATGGAAGTAAGAAATCTCACTTTTACATATGGGAAGAAGACTGTAAATGAATGCAAGGTTCTGGATGATATTTCGTTTGAAATCAGAGAAGGAGAATTGATTGGCCTGATTGGCTCTTCAGGATCTGGGAAAACAACACTGATCAAACATTTGAATGGACTTTTGAAAGCTGATTCTGGAGATATTCTGTTTCATGGACAAAGTATTTACGATAAAAAATATGTATTATCTAAATTGAGGAAAGAGGTTGGTCTTGTTTTTCAATATCCCGAACAACAGCTTTTTAAAAACACGGTGCTTGCGGATGTCAGTTTCGGCCCGCTGAATATGGGATTGTCGCACGAAGATGCGGAAAAATCGGCAAAAGAGAGTCTGGAACTGGTTGGAATTGATTCGGACTATTACTATGTAAGTCCTCTTGAATTATCCGGAGGACAGAAGCGCTGTGTCGCCATTGCAGGTGTTCTTGCGATGAACCCGAAGATTCTTGTTATGGATGAGCCTGCTGCCGGACTGGATCCGGGGACCCGCAGGAGTATTTACCAGCTGGTAGAAAGAATCAAAAAGGAGCGGCAGATTGCAGTTGTTCTTGTTTCTCATCATATGGAGGATGTGGCAGAATATGCGGATAGAGTGCTTGTGCTTCATGATCACAGGCTTGTAAGACAAGGAACGGTCAGAGAGATTTTCAACCAGATTGATTATCTAAAAAGCATTGGAATCGGTGTACCTCAGATCACAGATGTTACAGAGAAACTTCGTCTGTCCGGTTTTCCGATTGAACATGCGGCTATTACTGTGGATGAGGCTGAAAAAATGATTCTCGAAGTGCTTCAAAAAAGGAAAGGAGAGCGCAGATGATACGAGATATTACGATCGGACAGTATTATGCAAATACCTCGGTTGTCCATAACATGGATCCCCGTACAAAATTGATGGGGGTACTGGTTTATGTGCTTACTCTTTTTCTGGTGAAAAACCCCCTTCTGTACCTGGTATATCTTGGAATTGTTTTCGTATTATATCACGTTTCAAAGGTTCCGCTTTCATTTATGCTGAAAGGACTGAAGGGGATAATAATTCTGCTGATTTTTACGTTCTGCTTTCGCCTGATTTGTACACCAGGGAATGTAGTAGCAAAGTTCTGGATTTTTCAAATCACGGAAGAAGGAATCATAAAAGCCATCAGCCTTACCTCCAGAATCGCATTAATGATTCTGGGTGCATCTTTGTTATCCTATACAACAACACCAAAGGAGATGGCAGATGGACTGGAAAAAGCACTTTCTGGATTGGAGAAGTTTCATATACCGGTGCATGACATGACGGTGATCGTCATGATTGCGTTTCGCTTTATTCCGATTCTTCTGGAAGAGATCAACGTTCTTATGGATGCTCAGGCAGCCCGGGGTGTAGAATTTGAAAAATGCTCTGTTTTGAAAAAGTGCAAAAATGTGCTGACGCTTCTGATGCCATTATTCATGTCAACAGTAAGAAGATCATCTGATCTTGCGATGGCGATGGAAGCAAGAGGATATTCCGGAGATAAGCCAACTTCTAAAATGTACCCGTTGGTGTATCAAAAGCGGGACAGGATTGCATATGTTGTTTTGTTCTTCTTTGCTGTTCTGATGACCAGCTTACGAATCTGTCACGTCTGATCGAGTAATGATTCCAATTGGACAATCTTGAAACTCTGTAGTAAGATGAGAGTTAGAGGCAGTAAAACACGGTGTATTTTGTTTGAAGGAGCATCTGTATTATGAGAGAGAATTATCTTAGTATTGGAGAAATGGCCCACATTAATAACACAACAGTCCCGACACTCCGATTATATGATTCGCTTGGACTATTAAAACCATACTATACCGATCCAGAAACCCATTACCGATACTATGATATCAAACAAAACGCCCGCTTTGACATGATTCAGTATATGAAAGAACTGGGGATGGAATTAAAGGAAATCCGGGAAGTCCTGGATTCGGAAGATTTGCGTAAGATTGAATCGGTTCTTATCAGGAAAAGAGAACAGACCATACAGGATATCGAACATTTGAAAATCCAGCGAGATGCAATCGATCGAGCCATCGGCAGTATTGAAAGATACAGCAAATCTCCAAGCAGGGGAACGATCACATTGGAATATATACCGGCCAGGCGGATCTATTCGATGGATACGGATGTAAATTTCTATGATCATGATATCGATACATATGAAAAAATTCTCAAGCAATTAAAACATAAACTGATCGATCATGACGTCCCGCCGGTTTATTATTGCAATGCCGGTACTCTTATGAAAAAAGAAGATTTCATCCGGAAGCAATATATTTCCAATAAGATTTTTGTATTTGTAGATGAGCATTTTCCATTGATTCATCAGACAGAAGTGATAGAAAACAATATGTATGCCTGCATTTATCTGGATGAGTTTGATTCAGAAAAAGAGTATGCCGAGCTGCTGCTTAGACATTGTAAAGATGAGCAGTTTGAAATTACAGGTGATTATATTTGTGAAGTGCTTACAGAGTTTAACGTTTTTGATTGTGAAAAAAGGTCCATGTATCTGCGCCTGCAGGTTCCTGTAAGTTTCTCAAAATAGTACAAAAATAATTAATAAAATAATTTTAGAAGCCTCCTTGACTCTCACCTTACATGAGACGATATCATGTAAGTAAGTTAATAAGTGATGAGCAATCAATCAAAGGAGGTTTTTCTTATGGAAAAAATTAAAGTTGTTCAGTATGGTTGTGGTAAGATGAGTAAATACACGCTTCGTTATCTTTACGAAACAGGCTGTCAGATCGTAGGTGCCATTGACACGAATCCGGCTATTGTAGGAATGGACGTAGGCGATTATGCAGGACTTGGAATCAAAACAGGAGTTTTGATCAGTGATAAAGCAGACGAAGTGCTCGATAATACGGATCCGGATATTGCGGTTGTGACTTTGTTCAGTCTGGTGAGTGACTGCTTCCCGCATTATATGAAGTGTCTGGAAAGAGGAATTAGTGTCATTTCCACCTGTGAGGAAGCTACTTATTGTTGGACGACTGATCCGGTTCGTGCAAATCTTCTTGATGTAACAGCAAAAGAACACGGATGTACATTTGTAGGAAGTGGTATGGAAGATATTTTCTGGGTAAATATGGTAGGCATGGTTGCCGGAGGATGTCATAAGATTGAGAAAATTGAAGGTGCTGTAAGTTATAATGTAGAAGATTACGGACTTGCACTTGCAAAAGCGCATGGAGTAGGACTGACTCCGGAAGAATTTGAAAAGCAGATCGCTCATCCGGAAGAAATAGAACCTTCTTACGTATGGAATTCAAACGAAGCCCTCGCTTCCAAGATGGGATGGACGATCAAGAGCCAGACACAGAAATGCGTTCCGTATTTCCATGACAGTGATCTGTATTCATCTACGCTGGGTGATACCATTCCGAAAGGAAACTGTATTGGAATGGCTGCAGTTGTAACAACCGAGACATTCCAGGGACCGGTCATCGAAACCCAGTGCATTGGTAAAGTCTATGGACCGGATGATGGAGATATGTGTGACTGGAAGATTACCGGCGAACCGGATACAGAATTTCATGTTGTGAAACCGGCAACCGTTGAACACACCTGTGCAACAATTGTAAATCGTATTCCGTCTGTATTACGTGCACCGTCCGGACTGGTAACAATGGATCAGCTGGAGGAGATTGCATATCCTACTTATCCGATGGAATTCTATTTGAACAAATAAACCATAAATGAAAAATCACCACCATATCAGAGCTTATACTCGGAAATGGTGGTGATTTTTTTGCAAAATTCTGTTACAATGCAAAAGAAAGATAAAGATAAAGGCAGGTATACATACCAATGAAGATTATCATTTCCCCTGCAAAACAGATGAAAGAGAATCACGATTTTATGGCAGCCACCTCACTCCCTGTGATGCTAGACCGCACGGAACGAATTCTCCGTCAGATGAAACAGTTTGACCGGGCAGAATTGAAGAAGCTCTTCCGCGCAAATGACAAGATTACGGAAGAGAATTTCCAGCGTTACCAGAATATGGATCTTAGAAAAGGCCTGACACCGGCTGTCCTTTCGTATAATGGACTTGCATTCAACAACATGGCGCCGCAGGTCTTTACGGACGGGCAGTGGGAGTATGTAAAGAAGAATCTGAAAATTCTAAGTGGGTTTTATGGAATATTGAATGCAACTGACGGTGTCGTCCCCTATCGTCTGGAAATGCAGACAAGAGTTGGAATTGACGGAGCTAAGGATTTATATGATTTCTGGGGAGACAGTCTTTACCGGAGAATTGCGGATGAAGTGAGAGAGGATGTATCAGAGGGAATAGAACCGATCATCCTGAATCTTGCATCAAAAGAATACAGTCAGGCTGTGGAACCGTTTGTTGAAGCAAATATCCGATTTGTCACATGCGTATTTGCAGAGTATTCCGGTGATAAATTGATCACCAAAGGAACGAAAGCGAAGATGGCAAGAGGTCAGATGGTCGCTTTTCTCGCGAATGAACATGCACAGGATCTGAATGTCGTGAAGCAATTTTCTGGTATGGGGTTCCGGTATAGTGAAGAACATTCTTCAGAAAAAGAAATGATGTTTATTCAAGTTTAGTTAACGCTCTGCAATTGTTAACTTTTATAGAATTATAGGTTGACAATCAGCCCGCGTTTGTATATACTGTGAACATACAAAAAGAAATGGAGGCATATTGATATGCAAAAATCAAAATTTTCAGTTCAGGATATATGCAGTATTGCAATCATGGCGGCGCTGACGGCGGTTATGGCACAGATTTCGATTCCGATGCCGATGGGGGTTCCGATGACGATGCAGACCTTTGCGATTACACTTGCCGCTGTCATCCTTGGATCTAAAAAAGGTGCACTTTCCATTCTGGTCTATGTACTGATGGGAGCAGTGGGAATTCCGGTATTTGCGGGATTCAGTGGTGGAATCCAGAATTTGATCGGACCGACAGGCGGATTCATCATTTCCTTCCCAATCATGGCATTTATTATCGGAATCGGAGTGGAACACAAAGATAAAAAAGGAATGTTTACGTTGATGCTGATTCTTGGAACGGTTTCCAATTATGTTGTTGGCGTTATCATGTTCTGTATCATTGCGAAAGCGCCGGTATGGACAGGAATTTCAGCCTGTGTTCTTCCGTTTATTCCTACGGCGATTATTAAGGCGGTTCTTGCATCTGTGCTTGGACTTCAGATTCATAAAAGACTGGGAGCGGCATTACAATGGAATTAAGACCACATCATTTATTATGCACGCAGGCATATAGCGGGAAAGGGTACAACGAGGAAAATGACACCGGAAATGCTGGAGGACATCTGTGAGGGGTGCAGCTGGTATCCGGTCAGTGCATGCCGTAGAATTCTTGTGGGAAAAATGTCGAAAGATAGAATCATAAATTAAGCCGGGGACATGATTTTGGAATAGAATCATGTCTCTTTTTCTTATATATAAAAATTTATAGAGATTTTATGTGACTATGGTAAAAGAAAATGATAGAATAATGTCAGTATAAAAAATGAATAAGGCAGGTTATAACAGGATGGACAGTGAACTTAGATTCGCAATCCTTATTGATGCGGATAATATTTCAGATAAATATATTAAGACGATACTGGACGAGACAGCGAACAGCGGTATCGCCACATATAAGAGAATTTATGGAGACTGGACGAGCCCGAGGCTTGCATCATGGAAGAATGTACTTCTGGAGAATTCAATCATACCGATGCAGCAGTACAGCTATACTACCGGCAAGAATTCGACCGATTCGGCGATGATCATCGATGCGATGGATATTCTGTATTCCGGAAATGTAGACGGGTTCTGTATTGTATCGTCAGACAGTGATTTCACCCGTCTTGCTTCGAGACTGAGAGAGTCTGGTATGCAGGTGATCGGAATGGGAGAGGAGAAAACACCTCAGCCTTTCATTTCGGCATGCAATCAATTCAAGTATCTGGATCTGATCTGTGCCAGCCAGCAGGAAGAGGAAATGTGTGAAAAGGCAGACGACGCGAAGAGTACTGAGAAAGTTCATCAGAAATCTTCACAGAGCAAACGAAAGAAGAAAGACTTAAAGCGGGTACGAAGAACGATCAATGCAATCATCGAGAAGTTTTCTGATGATGAAGGGTGGATTTATACCGGGAAATTAGGAGATCAGCTTTCCAAGAGGATGCCGGATTTTGATGTACGTAATTATGGATTTTCCAAGCTCACACCATTTATTCGTTCTCTTGGGGATTATGAAGTTAAGAAATTACCTTTAGAAAATGGTCAAAAACAGATCTGCTGCAGAATCAAAACAGAGAAGCAGAAGAATGGAAAAGAAAAGGAGTGATTCATATGTTAGAGATTGTTTGTTTAATATGGCTGTGGCGTGTAAATGGTAAGAATGCCGCAGCAAATGGGCAGAGCCCGAGAAAATATCGTGTTATGACACTTGCACTATGGTTCGGAATGGAATTTACCGGATGCTTCGCAGGGGCGATCCTCATGGCTTTGTTGTTCCCGAATGATGATCCTTTCACAGGTGCGTTTATTTTAGGCTGTGTCGGAGCAGTGATCGGAGGATACATGTCTTATGTGGCAGCGAAGAATTCTCCGAAAGTGGATCAGACGTCACAGACATCCAATCCGTGGAATCAGGTACAGAACCAATGGAATCCTTCTCAGAATAACCAGGGCTATCGTTTAAACAGAGAGCCAAACGACCAGGATCAGGCGCAGAACCAGTGGAATCAGGCGCAGAATCCATGGGATGCCCAGCAGCAGAATGAAGCTGTAAAACAAAACCCGGTCAATGATGCCGACTGTCTGGAAATGCCGGCGACAATTCATATCATTTCAGAAAAGGGAGGATATGAGGGATGTCAGGATTCGTTTTTCCTTAACGGGAATCCGATCTGTATGCTAGGACCTGGAAGTGAGTATGCATTTTCGACGAATGTGAAAAAGAATACGATTACGATAGGAAGTCCGGTACAGCCCGCAGAAGACAGCGAACATTGTGTACGGTTCATCGCATCTGAGATGGGATATATTGAAATTCATACATCAGCAGGAAAAATGCTGCCGGAAAAATTCAAAAACTTCAAATAAAGCAGATATATAAAGCCAGTGACCAACATATATTTACAACAAAATGGTTAATGGCAGAACTATGAGACGGGAATCAGACCAGAATGGGAAAATGCTGGGATATCGAATTGCGGATGCGGCAAATATGCCGAAAGATGTTATGCTTGGTGTCCCCATAGTGACCATGACAGGGCAGTTGGAAGTAAACGTTGAGAATTATCGCGGGATTCTGGAGTATACAGATATCCTGATTCGCATAAAGAGTAAATGCGGACAGATTAGGATCACCGGAAAAAATCTTCAGATTGCTTATTACACAAATGACGAGATGAAAATCACGGGACGAGTGGAGAA
This sequence comes from bacterium, assembly GCA_022774325.1. GTDB lineage: Bacteria > Bacillota > Clostridia > Lachnospirales > Lachnospiraceae > Allocoprococcus. Next base: position 9,867 of record JALFNN010000024.1, read on the forward strand.
GGTTGAGTATCTATAGCAGAAAGGGCTGAAAAGTGTATGCTGATTGCCGTTTTACAATATATTTCCGGATATCTCAGAATCAGGGTGGAAGGATATTCGCCGGAGCGTTTCATCAATCTCTGCAGTTATCATGGAATCTATCTATGGAATTTAAAACCGTGCGGACACGCATACGAAATGAATATCAGTGTCCGTGGATTTCGCGAATTAAAGCCTGTTATACGCAAAACGAGAACGAAGGTTGTGATCATGGAGCGGGCAGGCTTTCCTTTTTTTTTACACAAATACCGAAAACGGAAGCTGTTTTTCGGTGGAATCTTCTTCTGTATTACCTTTGTTTATGTCATGTCGCTTTTTGTATGGAATATCCATATCGACGGGAATCTTTCGCGGACAGACGAGACCATGCTGGAATTTTTGGAATCAGAAGGAATCTACCATGGAATGTTAAAATCAAAAGTAGACTGTGACCAGATCGTTAGGGATATCCGGAAGGAATACGATAATGTAATCTGGGCGTCGGCATATGTAACCGGAACACGTCTCATGATCCGTGTGAAAGAAAATACAGACCGGGTCATGGAGGAAACAGAAGACTCTGAGCTGGATCGTTCAAATGGACAGCCGGCAGATATTATTGCGGAAAAGGACGGAATCATTCTTGAAATCATAACGCGGGAAGGTGTTCCAATGGTTCACGAGGGAGATTCGGTACAAAAAGGAGATATCCTTGTGAGTGGTACAGTTGAAATTCTTAATGATGCAAAAGAAGTCATTGGATATCAGTACCATCAGGCTGATGCTGATATTACTGCGCAAACAGTATATTCCTATGAAGACAGTCTGCCGATCACTTATGAGATAAAAAAAAGGACAGGAAATAAGAAATATGTATGTTGGATAGAAACGGATCAGTATTTATTCAAACTGGGAACCGGAAAGAATGAATTTGCACACAAAACATATACTACACTTGAGAAGCGTTTTTGTATTGGTGAACATTTCTGGCTTCCTGTCACTTTGGGCATGGATGTGATCGAGGAATATCAGCCGCTCAATAAAAAACATCAGGAAAAAGAGTATCAGGAAAAATTGTCTGCTGATTTTCAAAAATTCTGTCTTAATTTAGAGAAAAAAGGGGTTCAAATTTTGGAGAATAATGTTAAAATATACAGTGATACTGCGCGTGCATCTGCCAGGGGTACTCTGACACTTGCAGAAACAATTGGCTCGAAACACCTGACTGCAAAAAAGGAGCTGCCATCAAGTGATGCTAAAGATACGCAACAGGAAGGAAATTGAGATATGGGAATTCTTGAGACTGAAATCGAGATACCGGCAGAACACGAACGGAATGTCTTCGGACAGTTCGATGTTTTTGCCAAAAAGATAGAACGTACATTACATGTGACGTTAATCGCACGAGACGGAAAAGTGAAGATTCTTGGTGATGAGCGTAATGTAGAACGTGCAGAGAGGACACTTACCCAGCTTACAGAATTGTCTCGCCGCGGGAATGTTATACAGGAACAGAATGTAGACTATACCCTATCACTGACAATGGATGACAGCACCGAAAGTGTCCTGGAGATTGACAAAGATCTGATCTGTTATACACTTCAGGGTAAGCCGATCAAACCGAAAACGCTTGGACAGAAGAAATATGTAGATGCCATTCGGGAAGATATGATCACCTTTGGTCTGGGCCCTGCAGGAACAGGAAAGACTTATCTTGCGATGGCAATGGCAATCACCGCATTTAAGCAGAATGAAGTGGGCAGGATCATTCTGACGCGGCCTGCAATCGAAGCTGGTGAGAAGCTTGGCTTCCTTCCGGGAGATCTGCAGAGTAAGATCGATCCCTACCTGCGTCCACTTTATGACGCATTGTACCAGATCATGGGTGCGGAGAGTTTTCAGAAGAATTCGGAGAAAGGCTTGATCGAAGTTGCACCGCTTGCCTACATGCGTGGAAGAACACTGGATAATGCGTTTATTATTCTGGATGAGGCACAGAATACAACTCCGGCTCAGATGAAAATGTTCCTCACACGAATCGGTTTTGGCTCCAAAGTGGTGATTACCGGTGATTCGACACAGAAAGATCTTCCATCCGGTCAGACATCCGGTCTGGATGTGGCAATCAACGTAGTAAAGAATATCGATGGAATTTCCATCTGTCAGTTGACCAGCCGAGATGTTGTTCGGCATCCTCTGGTACAGAAGATCGTCAAAGCATATGAAGATTATGAACAGAAAACGGAACTTAAGAAAAAGAGAAGCAAGGACAGAAGGAAACGGTACGAAAGATGAGAATTTATTTAGAAAATGAAGGAGATCTGGAATTGGATCTCAATTATCAGGAAGTCGCCCAAAGAGTCGGGGATGCCGTCCTGGATTATGAACAGTGTCCGTATGAATCCGAAGTGGAGCTCCTTTTGACCATGGATGAAGAGATCCGTGAGATGAACCGGGAATTCCGGGATATAGACCGTGCAACAGACGTACTCTCTTTCCCGATGATCGCATATGAGTCTCCCGCGGATTTTGCATTTCTGGAAGAAGATGAGAGTTGTTTTGATCCGGACACCGGAGAACTGATGCTTGGAAACATTGTCATTTCCAAACAGAAAGTGGTCGAGCAGGCAGAAGAATACGGACATACAGTCGAGCGGGAATATGCATTTCTTATCGCGCACAGTATGCTTCATTTACTGGGGTACGATCACATGGAAGAAGAGGAACGTGCGGTGATGGAGAAGAAACAGCGGGAAATTCTCGACGGACTGGGAATAACCCGATAATCTGGAAATGAGATAAATGAGGTGCTATATGGCAAAAAAGAAACAATCGAAAGGCGGAGGATTTCTTGCACAAGGAATCATCCTTGCATCGGCAGGTATCATCACAAAAATCATAGGTTTCATATACCGGATCCCGATGCTGAATTTTATGGGGCTCGATGGACAGGGATATTACGATATCGCTTTCCAGGTCTACACAATTGCTCTTACAATATCATCCTACAGCTTACCGCTCGCTGTTTCCAAGCTGGTTTCTGCCAGAATGGCAAAAGGAGAAAGAAAAAATGCATATCGTGTTTTCAAGGCAGCTATGCTTTTTGCCTTTGTGGCAGGAGGATTGATCACACTGGTCGTACTATTAGGGGCAGATACGATTGCAACAAATATTATGGGGGCGAAGCTCAGTTCCTATGCACTTAAGGTACTGGCACCCGGACTTTTGATCGTATCGATCATGGGTGTACTGCGAGGATATTTTCAGGGACTCGGAACCATGATTCCGACTGCACTTTCCCAGATACTCGAGCAGATCGTGAATGCGGTAGTCAGCATTGTCGGTGCTGCGATGCTTTTGAAGTATGGAGAAAGTGTAGCAAAGACCCAGGGCAACGAACTTCTGGCGGCTGCATATTCTTCGGCAGGCGGTACCCTTGGTACCGTGGCAGGTGCTCTGATGGGCCTTGTATTTCTGGGATTCAGTTATTGTGCTTATAAGTCTATTCAGAAGAAACAGCTTCGCATGGACCGATCAAAGCACACTGAGGATTATAAGACGATTTTCAAGTTGTTGCTTCTTACGATCGCACCTGTCATCTTGAGTACGACCGTATATAATTTAAGTAATGTCGTTGACAGTGCCATGTTCAACAAGATTATGACAGCGCAGGGATTTTCGGAAAAAGAATGTGTTACCTTACTTGGTAAATTAGGTCAGTATTATACTTTATTCAATGTTCCTCTTGCCGTCGCAAATGCGCTTGGATCTTCCATGATTCCGGGGCTGGTCCGTGCGTATGAGAGCCATGAGCGCAAACTGGTACATAACCGGATTTATATGGCGGCCAGATATACGATGCTGATTGCAATCCCAAGTGCGGTTGGATTCTTTGTACTCGGAGAACCGATCATGAATTTCATCTGGCCGAGCGTGGATAATTCGATGCAGAACATGATCTGGAAGATCGGTGCGATCTCGCTGATTTTCTATTCACTTTCCACCATTACAAATGCCGTACTTCAGGGACTGAACCGAATGATGAAACCGGTGAAGAATGCAACGGTGTCTTTGATCCTTCATCTGGTCTCCCTGTTTATCATGATGGTCGTATTTAAGTGGGGACTTTATGCAGTGATTGTAAGCAAGATCGTTTTCTCACTTAGCATGTGTATCATGAATTCGCATGATATCCGTGAAGCATGCGGATATGTTCAGGAACGCCAGCGAACCTTTGTGATTCCGGGAATCGCAGCCGGTATCATGGGAATCGCGGCATACCTCGCACACCTGGTACTCGATATTTTTGTTGGCGGAAGATTTGCGACGTTAGTTGCACTGTTCACGGCTGTGATTGTCTATGCCGTGTGCCTGCTGAAAATGGGAGGACTTACGGAAGATGAACTTTTATCCATGCCGAAAGGCGCAACACTGATCAGCATTTGCCGTAAACTTCATTTATTGAACGACAGTGCATACTAAGATTGTATAATTCTGTGAAAATGGTTGATACTGTATACAAAAAGGAGTTGTCCTTATGGGGAAAAAATATGGTATTGGCCTTTTCACAATCGCTTTAGTTCTTATGGCTGTGGTCACTTACGGATATCGGGCAGAATATCGATATTCTCAGGAACTTGTGGAAGAAGGGAAAAAAGAGCAGACTGAAAACAGTATCAGTCAGGAAAAAACGGTAAGTACACAGGGAGATGCTCAGAAAGATGAACTGTACTATCTGAAAGATTTGAACGGTTACGTTGTCGTCTATATGAACGATAGAACAACGGTTTATGAATATACAAATATTTTGATTTCTGATCTGCCCGATACGTATCAGAATGAAATCAAAAATGGAATGATCATCGAAGGAACGGAAAAACTCTATGGATTTCTGGAAAATTATTCCAGCTAAAGTTCGCCGGACCTCCGGATGACATAACAGAAAGGAACAAAAGAAAATGGATGAAAAAAAAATTGCCCGTATTAACGAGCTGTATCATAAATCAAAAGCAGAAGGATTGACGGAAAAAGAAAAAAAAGAACAGCAGATTCTGCGCCGTGAATATATTGAAGCATTTAAAATGAGCCTCCGGGGGCAGCTGAATAATATTTCGATTCAGGAAAAGGATGGAACAATCACAAACCTCGGAGAAAAGTATGGAAACAAAAAAGCAAATTAGGACAGAAATTTTGAAAAGAAGATCCGCACTTTCTAAAGATGAAGTAGCGGATAAGAGTAGAGCAATCTGCCGGAAAATTGTTTCCTGTGAGCAATTTGTACAGGCAGAGATCATCCTTCTTTATCTTGATTTTAATCATGAGGTGGAGACCGGTCTGATCTGGGAAAAAGCGCAGAAAATGGGAAAACATGTCGCTGCTCCCAGGCTCATCGGCTCACAAATGGTATTTGCCCGGATCCAGTCGGAAAAGGACCTGATCCCGGGTAAATGGGGAATCCCGGAACCGAAAAAGAACTGCCCTGTTATCCGTGAACATGACAGCAGGACAGTTGTTATTATGCCGGGAGTCGCATTTGACTGCAGCAGGAACCGAATCGGTTACGGCGGCGGTTACTACGACCGGTATTTCGCCGGATATGATTCAGTTTATAAAATAGCTGCTGCATATGACCTGCAAATCGTGGAACAGGTTCCGGCAGAACCGTTTGATCTGAAACCGGACTGTATCGTGACAGAATCTCATATTTATGCAGGATAATGCAGTCTCTCTTCGGTGATATCATTCAGAACTTCATCGAGGTATTTTCTGGCAAGATAATTTGCCATTCTGAGATTCATATCCAGATAATTTCCGCAGTCCTTCGCACAGGAACCCGGTATATCTCCGGTATATTCTGCTATAAATGTAAACATTTCCTTCATCAGTGGCACGATATCTTCGGATTCGTAATCGCCGGTCAGAAGGAGATAAAAACCGGTCCTGCATCCCATCGGACCGAAGTAAAGTGTCCGATCTCCATAAACTTCATGATTTCTAAGGAAGGTGGCACCTAAGTGTTCAATGGTATGAACTTCAGCCGTATTCATAACCGGTTCTTCATTCGGATTGGTCATACGAATGTCAAAGGTGGTCACAGGGCAGTCACCGGCAAAATCTTTCCTGGAAACGTAGAGCCCCGGAATCAGTCTGAGGTGGTCTATGGTAAAACTGGTAATTTTCTTCATGATAATCATTTCCTCCATATACATCATTTTGTATTCAATTATAACGTGGAATGATAAAAATAACAAGTAGGCGAACAGAGAACAAAAGAGAGTCAGGAGGCATAAAAATGAAACTCTATTTAATACGGCATGGTGAGACCGACTGGAACAAGACACGAAGACTTCAGGGACAGGTGGATATTCCCCTCAATGACTTCGGACGAAAGCTTGCCCGCGAAACAGCGCCGGCACTTCAGACTGTTCCCTTTGAGGTGGTCTATACGAGTCCGCTTCTTCGGGCAAAGGAAACGGCAGAACTTGTGATCGGGGACCGGAAGATCCCGATGATCGAAGACACAAGGATTATGGAGATGGGATTTGGTGAATATGAAGGATTGATCTGTAAAGGACATGATTATAATATTCCGGATCCGGCATTTCGGAATTTCTTTCTGGCACCGGAGAAATATGACCCTCCGCAGGGAGGAGAGTCCTTCGAACAGCTTTCTGAACGGCTGCATGCATTTCTGGAAGAGATCTTTCATAAGAAAGAGCTTGCAGATAAAACGATTCTCGTCTCCACGCATGGTGCGGCTTTATGTGGTATGCTGCGTCTGATCAAGAAAGCGCCAATCGAACAATTCTGGGGCAGCGGAGTCCATAAAAACTGTGCAGTTACCGTTGTGGAAGTAAAAGACGGCAAGGCTCATATACTGGAAGAGGCTGTTACATATTACCGGGAAGAGGTTGCAGACTGGTAAAAGAAAAACTTAGGAATAAATAAAACCGGGAGAGCATGTATTATTTTACATTCTCTTCCGGTTTTTTCTATTTATTCAGGGGCGGCGCAGGATTCCCTTACCGCGAGAGAGCAGGGGAGCTGGATCTTCATCGCAGTACCGGACTGCTGCCGGATGATATGATGCAGAATCGACGCACCGTAATGTCCCATATTATAAGCAGGCGCATGGATCGTTGTGAGCGGCGGCGTCGTAAATTCGGCGATGCTGATATCATCAAACCCAATCACCGAGATGTCGTCCGGTATTCGGTATCCGTATTCCGTAAGTGCCTTGATCGCACCCATGGCGATAGGATCGCTGGCTGCAAAAATCGCCGTCGGAGGCGTTTTGCTTCGGATCAAATCACAGGTCATCTCATAGCCGGAATCAATTCGGAATAATCCCTCCCTGAGATATGGTTTATAATGAATCTGATGCTCCTCACAATAGCTCACGAACACCTTTTTGCGGTAATCCGGATAAAGCTGTTCAGGGCTGACATATTCCTTGCCGGTCAGGAAACCGATTTCCTTGTGACCAAGTCCGGTCAAATAATCCATCACAAGCTTTACCGCATGTTCAAAATCGATCATGATTGTGGAGATATCCGGATTTTTAACCGGCATATCAAGAAACAGAATCTTTGGATTTAAGTTTACCAGAGATTCAACTTCTGTTTTACTGAATTTGCCAATACAAATAATGCAATCCACGTCTTTTAACACGTCAAAATAATTGACATCACTCTTATATGTTCTTACCACCTGTATATTATGTGAAATGCAGTAGTCCTCGATTCCCTGGCGGATCAGGAGATAGTAGCTGTCCTCAAGTTCCTGCTGGGAAGAAAACCACTGGACGATCCCCATGGTGAACGCCGTCTTCACGGAAACGCGATTTCTTTTAACATAATGCATCTTATTGGCAGTATCCAGAACCTTCTGACGTGTCTCCGGTGAGACGTTGAGTGTCTCGTCATTATTTAAAATCCTGGAAACAGCCGCTGCCGAAACATTTGCCGCTGCAGCGATATCTTTAATGGTTGCCATAAAAGTCCCCCTTGATATTTGCAAGTTTACTATATTTTACTATTATAGCAAACTCAAATGGAAAATGAAAGATAAAGATTGCGTACAAAAGGATATTTCCGTACTTATCCTTCACTTTACACAAAAATCAAGCAGTAAATTTGTGCATAAATTTTAGTAAATTTATATTGAATATTTACTAAATATGTTGTATGATTTAGTTAATCAAAAATGTACGAAATAAACGGAGGGAACGTCATGAGACAAATCAATCAGATTGTGGAAGAAATGAAAGCCGGAGCTTGCAGAGAACTGTTAAGAGATATTTACGTAGACGAGGGAGTGATTGGATATCAGGAAGAACGCTATGTGAGAGCGCTTGGCGAATATGTGAAGATCTTCGGAGAACAGGAAGTAGAAATCTACAGTGCTCCGGGACGAAGCGAAGTAGGCGGCAATCATACCGATCATCAGCACGGCATGGTTCTGGCAACTTCAATTAATCTGGATGCCATCGCGATCGTAAATAAGAACGAGGATTCCAGCGTGAACATTTACTCAGACGGTTACGGAATGATCGAACTTTGTGCTGACGAGCTGGAAAAACGTCCGGAGGAAGAAAGCACTTCAGCCGGTCTGATCCGCGGTGTGCTTGCCGGACTGAGTGAAAGAGGATATAAAGTCGGCGGATTTAACGCGTATGTGACAAGCGATGTGCTGAACGGTGCCGGAATGTCTTCCTCCGCAGCATTTGAGACGATCATCGGCACCATCATTTCCGGATTATATAACGATATGGTGATCAGCATGGTTGAAATCGCGCAGGTGGGACAGTATGCAGAGAACGTATACTTTGGAAAACCTTGCGGACTGATGGATCAGACAGCATGTGCAGTCGGCGGACTGATCCACATTGATTTCGCAGATCCGGCAAAACCGATCGTAGAGAAAGTAAATGTTGACTTTGAAGAACACAAATACAGCCTTTGCATCGTTGACACAAAGGGATCTCATCACGATCTTACCGATGACTATGCAAAGATTCCGGAAGAAATGAAGCTCGTTGCAGAATTCTTCGGAAAAGAATTCCTTCGTGAAGTTCCAAAAGCAGATTTCTATGCAAATATTGCTGCACTTCGCGAGAAGACAGGAGACCGCCCGGTGCTTCGTGCGCTGCATTTTTTCGAAGATAATGACAGAGTGGCAGATCAGGTAAACGCACTAAATAACGGAGATTTCGAAGGCTTCCTGAAAATGATCAAACAGTCCGGCGATTCATCTTTTAAGTATCTGCAGAACATTTATACCAACAAGGACGTACAGAATCAGAGCATGTCCATTGCACTTGCAGTCAGCGAAATGACTCTGAAAGATCACGGAGTATGTCGTGTACACGGAGGCGGATTCGCCGGAACGATTCAGGCTTTTGTACAGAATGATTTCGTGGAAACTTACCGCGCAGCACTGGATGCCGTATTCGGAGAGGGCGCATGTCATGTACTGAAAGTGCGTAAATACGGTGGAATGAAAGTAATGTAATAATTCAGCATAAAGAAGTTGGAAAGGAAGAAAAAGAAATGATTTATGAAGCGGTTGCGAAACTGATGCAGTATGGTAGAACAACAGGACTGGTAGCGGCAGAAGATGAGATTTACGTTACAAACCAGGTGTTGGAAGCACTCAATCTGTCCGAGTATGAGAAACCGGAACAGATCCCGGAAGAAGTGGAACTTGAGGACATTCTGAAAGAGATCACCGATTACGCAGTAAGCCGGGGTATGATCGAAGATTCTGTTGTTTACCGTGATCTGTTCGATACAAAGATTATGGGAAAACTGGTTCCGGCTCCAAGTACTGTAATTGCAAATTTCAATGAACTCTATCAGGAAGGACCAAAATGCGCGACTGATTATTTCTATAAATTAAGTCAGGACAGTGATTACATCAGAAGATACCGTATCAAAAAGGATCAGAAATGGCTTACTTCCACAGAATATGGTGAACTTGAGATCACCATCAATCTATCAAAACCGGAAAAGGATCCGAAAGCAATCGCTGCGGCAAAGACGGCGAAACAGAGCGGATATCCGAAATGCCTTCTCTGTAAAGAAAATGAAGGTTATGCAGGCCGTGTAAACCATCCGGCCCGCCAGAACCACAGAATTATTCCGGTTGTAATCGACGAAAAAAACTGGGGATTCCAGTATTCACCATATGTGTATTACAATGAACACTGTATCGTATTTAACGGCGAGCATGTACCGATGAAGATTGAGGAAGCTACATTTGCAAAACTCCTTGATTTCGTAACACAGTTCCCACATTATTTCGTTGGTTCCAATGCTGACCTCCCGATCGTAGGAGGATCCATCTTAAGCCACGATCATTTCCAGGGCGGCAATCATGAATTTGCCATGGCAAAAGCTCCGGTTGTAAGAGAATGTACGATTCCGGGATTCGAAGACGTCCATGCAGGAATTGTAAAATGGCCGATGTCCGTTATCCGTCTTCAGAGCCGTGAAAAAGAGCGCCTCATCAAAGCGGCAGCCCACATCCTGGAAGTCTGGAGAGGATATACAGACGAAGAAGCATTTATCTTCGCTGAGACTGACGGAGAACCGCACAATACGATCACTCCGATCGCACGTATGAGAAACGGACAGTTCGAGCTGGATCTGGTTCTAAGGAACAACATCACGACAGAAGAGCACCCGCTGGGTGTATACCATCCACATGCAAAACTTCATCATATCAAGAAAGAGAATATCGGCTTGATCGAAGTGATGGGACTTGCCGTACTCCCGGCGAGACTGAAACAGGAAATGGAAGAGCTTGCCAAAGCGATCCTTGCAGGAAGCGATATCCGTGCAGATGAAATGCTGGAGAAGCATGCTGACTGGGTTGAGGAATTCCTTCCGAATTACAGCGAGGTGAATGAAGGAAATATTATGGATATTCTTCATGAAGAGATTGGTAAGGTATTCAGTCAGGTGCTGGAAGACGCCGGAGTTTATAAGCAGACAGAGGATGGACAGAAGGCATTTGATCGGTTTGTAAGTAGTTTGTAAGAGGGGAATTAGTTTGTAAAGGGACGCCCCGCCCAATTCCATATTGTATTCCGGACACGCTTGCGCTCGGGAAAAAACGCAGCGGTACTATGATGCCAGGTTGTCGCCTGCCCGGCGACTCCTGCCATCAAGTGCCGGCGTTTTTTACGGTCCGGAATACAACATGGGATTGGGCGGGGCTGTGCTTTGCAAAACTTTAGGAGTAAGGTTGTTTGAGGGACGGATTGCGCCTTACGGCTTATCCTGGGAAAATATTAAGATGATAAGTTGTGAATGATAATTATTATGTACTTTTAGAAGAAAATATGAATTAAGTACGGTATAAGCAGGGATGTTTGGTTGATGATAGAAAAAGCATGTTCAACATGTAATAGTTAATTGTTAAATATTGGTTAATTGGGTATTTTTATGTTTTGCTATATGATATGATGTTATTAATTATTTATATCAATTTATGCGAAGGGGGATTTGGAGATGGAAGGTAATCGACTTTTGTGAGCATGAAAATGGATTTTTTCCGAAATGATTTTTTCATTTCGCATTTTTTCGTGTTGCCAAAAGTGGATTATGTTCTCATAACCTCTCTTTTTTGGTGCGATTTTGTGAGATTTTAGACTGGTTGTGGGGCTGTCCTTTAGGGCGATACGGGATCGGAGGGTTAATTATGGCACAGATCAGTGTGAATGATCTTACTTTTTATTATGAAGGAAGTCCGGACAATATATTTGAGCATGTTTCATTTTCTATTGATACAAACTGGAAACTTGGGTTCGTCGGGAGGAACGGGAAGGGGAAAACGACTTTTTTGAATCTTCTGCTGGGAAAGTATGAATATCTGGGGGCGATCAACAGAAGTGTTGTTGTTGATTATTTTCCTTACCAGGTAAAGACGGAGGATTTTAAGAAAACGGCTTTTGAATTGATCGAGGCGTGGAAACCGGGATGTGAGGAATGGAGAGTGTTTTGTGAGCTGGATAAGCTTGGAGTGGATGGCGAAGTGCTATATCGTTCGTTCGAAACGCTGAGCTTTGGCGAACGAACGAAGGTGATGCTGGCGGTTCTTTTTTCCAGGGAAAATGATTTTCTTCTGATTGATGAGCCGACGAATCATCTGGATCAGGATTCCCGGGAAATTGTAAAGAAATATCTTGTCGGAAAGAAGGGATTTATACTGGTTTCCCATGACAGGGATCTGCTGGATGCCTGCATCAATCATGTTCTGGTTTTGAATCGGAAGACGATCAAGGTGCAGGCGGGAAATTTCTCAAGCTGGTGGGAGAATAAGAACCGGAAGGATGCGTTTGTAAGGCGGGAAAATGAAAAGCATAAGAAAGAGATCCGGAAATTGAGGAAAAAGAGGGACTTCTGCAGGATCTGGAAAAAATTTCGGATTAGAAGATTTCGCCTATGACACATCATAAGGAAACATTGATCGCAGCAAGCCTGCTGACACCGGCGCACCTTTATATATGGGATGAGCCTTTGAATTATATTGATGTCTTTTCAAGAATTCAGATCGAGAATTTGTTTGAAATATTTCGTCCGACTATGCTTATTGTGGAACATGATGCTCGGTTTCGGGATAAAATTGCGACAAAAGTGATTGATATGTAAAATGAATATTGACAAAGCAGATCGAAAAGAGCATAATGGTAGGAAAATATTTACTCAATTTGGAGGAAGAGCGTATGATGAAGCTGGAATTGAAAAAATGGTCTATCGAGGATTCAGATGATCTGGTATCTATTTGTAATGCAGTAAGCAGAACGTATCTTTCAAACCGGTTGCCTTTCCCATATACGGAAGATCATGCAAAACGGTGGCTGGGTATGGTGGAAGAAAACGAAGGTTCAAATGGTATTTTTCGTTCCATTTCTGTGGATGATAAAATCGTTGGAAACATTTCGGTTGAAAGGAAAGATGACGTTTTCTGCAAAGATGCGGAAATTGGATATTTTCTACTGACGGAATACTGGTCAAAAGGAATTATGACAGAGGCAGTCCGGCAAATATGTCAAATTGCTTTTGATGAGCTTGATATTTTGCGGATCACCGGGCTGGTATATAATCCAAACAATGCATCCAAAAAAGTCCTTGAGAAAAATGGATTTGCAATGGAAGGCACGATGAAACAGGCCGTTGTGAAGGATGAGAGTATTTATGATCTCTGTATTTTGGGGAAACTGAGGTAGAATAGTATGGACAAAGAAATTCCATTCAAACACCCAGATAAACGGCGTGAGACCATTGATCATACTGTTGTGCTGCACCGAGTATTTGAATCGGCATCTGCCAGCCAGAAAATACCGATACACGAATTATTTGCCGTTTGCCTGATTGCTGTCATCAATGAAGGAATCAAACTTACCAGCCGAAAAAGGAGAGAATACAATCACACAAAATAAAAATCCGTATTACTCCGTTATATTGAATGGTATTTCAGCTATCATACTCCCGTCTTTGAACTAGTCAGCCCCGCCCATCTGTCCCATCTATGCCAGGACCGTAAAAAACGCCGGCACTTGATGGCAGAAGCCGCACAAAATGCGGCGTCCTGGCATCATAGTACCGCTGCGTTTTTTCCCGAGCGAAAGCGTGTCCAGGTATAGACGGGACAGGTGGGCGGGGCGTCCCTTAGTCCAAATCCCCTCTAATCTTCATCATCCCCCGAAGCCGTATAAGTCTGACGTTTTCTCGCCATCTCATCGCTTGCAAGGTATTCATCATAAGTCGTGATCTTATCGATCATCTTACCTCCCGGCATAATTTCCATAATACGGTTTGCGGTAGTCTCGACGATCTGGTGGTCACGGGAAGCGAAGAGCAGTACTCCCGGGAATTTTTTCATTCCGTTGTTGAGTGCGGTAATTGCTTCCATATCCAGGTGGTCAGTCGGCTCGTCCAGAATCAGGACATTCGCACCGGAAATCATCATTTTCGAAAGCAGACAGCGCACTTTCTCGCCTCCGGAGAGCACTTTAACTTTCTTGACACCGTCTTCACCGGCAAAAAGCATTCTTCCGAGGAAGCCGCGTACATAGGTCACATCCTTGACTTCGGAATACTGTGTCAGCCATTCCACGATAGTGTCATCGTTGTCGAATTCTTTCCCGCTGTCTTTCGGGAAATACGCCTGCGAAGTGGTAACACCCCATTTATAGGTTCCCTCATCCGGTTCCATTTCTCCGATCAGGATCTGGAAGAGTACCGTTTTAGCAAATTCATTTCCACCGACAAATGCGACTTTATCGTCATGATTGAGTGTGAAAGAAATATTGTCCAGAATTTTCACACCGTCAATTGTCTTGGAAATTCCGTCGACTGTAAGCACTTCATTTCCGATCTCACGATTTGGCTTGAAATCGATATAAGGATATTTGCGGCTGGAAGGGCGGATCTCTTCAAGCTGAATCTTCTCCAACGCGCGCTTTCTGGAAGTCGCCTGACGGGATTTGGAAGCGTTGGCGCTGAATCGGGAAATGAATTCCTGTAATTCTTTGATTTTTTCTTCCTTTTTCTTGTTCGCTTCTTTCATCTGACGAATCAAAAGCTGACTGGATTCATACCAGAAATCATAGTTTCCGGCATAAAGCTGAATCTTTCCATAATCAATGTCTGCAATCTGTGTACAGACTTTATTCAGGAAATAACGGTCGTGGGATACAACAATCACAGTATTTTCAAAGTTGATCAGGAATTCTTCCAGCCATGCGATCGCATCCAGGTCCAAATGGTTGGTCGGCTCGTCCAGAAGCAGAATATCCGGTGATCCGAACAGGGCTTGCGCAAGAAGTACTTTGACCTTCTGTGCACCGGTCAAATCCTTCATCAAAGTATAATGAAGCTCTGTCTCAATACCAAGTCCATTCAGAAGTGTAGCTGCATCGGATTCTGCCTCCCACCCGTTCAGCGTGGCAAATTCGGCCTCCAGCTCGCTTGCTTTGATTCCGTCTTCATCGGTAAAATCTTCTTTTGCATAGATGACTTCCTTTTCCTTCATGATCTCATAAAGGCGCGCATTTCCCATAATGACTGTGTCCAGAACCGGATACTGGTCATATTTAAAGTGGTCCTGCTGCAGGAATGACAGACGATCCCCCGGTGAAATGATTACTTCCCCGGAAGTCGGTTCAAGCTGTCCGGAAAGAATTTTCAAAAAGGTTGACTTTCCGGCTCCGTTCGCTCCAATCAGGCCATAGCAGTTTCCTTCCGTAAATTTAATATTTACATCTTCAAACAATGCCTTTTTCCCGACACGGAGCGTTACATTACTTGTGCTTATCATAAAGTTTAATCTCCTTCATATAAAAAAATCTGATTTTAGGTAGTCCACGCATAATCGTAACATGCCTTGATGAATAACGCAAGTTAATTCATGCAGATTGTTCATATACCGTGAAAGAGGAAAATGACTTTCTTCTGTTGCAAAAAAACGTTTCCATTTCTAAACCAATATGATAAGATTATAGAAAAAGTAAACGTTCGGAGGAAATGAATATTATGACATACTCCAAAGAAATGGTAGATCTGAAATTTGCGAAAAGTGCATACTGGAATTTCCTTTTATGGGGGATCTGCTCTTCACTTGGAATGACGATATCGACCTTCGTTGATGCACTTCTGGTCGGAAATCTGGTCGGAAGCCAGGGGCTCGCCGTGACAAATCTTTCTACTCCGGTCTTTCTGGCATACGCATTGTTTGGGCTGACACTTGGAGTGGGTGCCAACGTATACATAGGGCGCCTGCTTGGTTCCTCCGATGTTGAAAAAGCAAACCGGGCTTTTCATTCTGTACTTGCAATTGGGCTTGGCATCAGTATCTGCTGTCTGATTCCTGCAGTTCTCCTTCGAAAGGAGCTGTTGGGGTTTTTGGGGGCAGGAGGAGAGTTGTATTCTCTCGCCGAACAATATTTGATTGTGGTATTTTGTTCTGCACCGGTTTTTATCATGTATCATATTCTTTCTGTTTCCGTGCGGACAGACGGTGACCCGAAACTTGCAGCATCAGCTTCCGCAGTCGTGATCTTGACGAATCTGACCTTGGATATTCTGTTTATGAAGGTGCTGAACCGGGGAATTATAGGAGCATCTTCTTCTTTATGTATTGCAGAAGGACTTGGTCTTATCGTACTGATGTCCCATTTCTTGAAAAAGCAGTCCTTGCTCCGGTTGGGACTTGTTACTCCGAGAATGAAGGAACTCCGCAATTTTGTTGTTAACGGATTTGGTGTGGGGTCGGCATATATTTTCCAGGGACTTGTCATGCTTGTTTTTAATATGCTTCTATTATTATATGGCAAGGAACAAGGCGTTTTGCAGGTAGCGGTGTTCGGAGTGATCTATACCATCAGCATGGCACCGTTCGCAGTATTTGACGGGGCCGGTAATGCGCTGGCAGTCGTGACCTCTATTTTTGCAGGCGAGCGGGACAGCGAAAGCATGATTGCGATCCTGCGTCAGGGTATGAAAGCAGCTGTGATCGCGGGAGGAATTTTCGGAATAATCTGTATCCTGTTTGCGAAAAATTTGGCCGACTTTTTCGGCCTGGATCTGGCGGCGGTGCCATATGCAGAATCGGCAATCCGGATATTTGCATTCAGCATTATTTTCACAGGGATCAATATGGTAGCAACGGCCTTCTGGCAGGCAATCGGACGGGCGAAGCTGGCAGGTGCCATGTCCACATTGCGCAATTTTCTTCTGATGCTGATTTTTGGAAGTCTGTTGATTGCCAGATGGCAGATCAAAGGACTTGCTCTTACTTATGTGTTGGTGGAAGGAATCGGCACGCTTTTTGTTGCAATCGTACATAAATATCAAAGTTCTTATCCTTATATAACCGAAAAATATCATGTAGTGGGACATGTCTTTGAAAATAATTATCCAATCCATGCCGAGAGTGTGGAACACATTTCTTCAGATCTGGATTCCGTTTGTGAGGAATGGGAAATCAGCCCGAAACAATCGTTTTTTATTCATTTTATTGCCGAAGAACTTCTACTCAACATCATTAAGTTCGGACTCAGGGAAAAAGGTGAAAAACGTTATGTTGCCATTAAGCTGCTGGAGAACGAAGACGAATATATCATTCGTATACGGGATAATGTCCATACATATAACCCTTTTGATTCCAGCGGGGATGAGATTGATAATGGTGTATTAAAACTGATCACAAAAAAAGCAAAATACTATTATTATCAGCGAAAACTTATTTTTAACTATTTATACTTAATAATATGATTTGGAGAATGGAATTGTGAATTGTAATTTTGTATTTCAGGATGACCAGGAACTGCACAGACTAACCGTACAGAACAGACTGCTCAGAGAGTATGAGCTTCCGGTTTTGCGACCGATTCTTTCCGGTAAATCCGATGTCCGGATTCTGGATATCGGCTGCAATGATGGTCACAAAACAGTAAACCTGTTTTCGGATTTTCCCGGTGTACAGGTAATCGGACTTGAATATCTCGAAGATCTGGCTGCAAGGGCAGTTTGCCTTCATGGGAATGATCATTTTACTTTTTGCCGGTGCGATGTGGAAGAACGTGATTTTGCACAGATCCTCACTGATGTAATGAAAACCAGAAAGATTGAGGCATTTGATGTGATCTATCTTTCTTTCGTACTGATGCATCTTGCCAATCCCCAAAAGCTACTTGTTATCCTTCAGCAATTTCTTGCCGAGGATGGGAGGGTGGTCATTGTCGAACCAAGTGACCGCACATCCAGGCTTGTTCCGGATGAAGAGGATCTGTTGGGAACGTTTCTGGAAGTTCTATCCAGTGATCCGCTGGCCGGAAACAGAACCTGTGGATATGATCTTCCAAAGCTGCTTGCATCAAGCGGGTACCAAGATATAATTATAGAACAGGAAGCAATCTCCTGTAAACCGGAAGAACTTGCTAAAAAACAGGATATTTTTGAAACCTTTTTTTCCTATCTCCCGCAGGATCTGGATATTTTATGCGAGCAGAACCCGGAGAATCCCCAATATAAAGAATGGAAAACATGGATGGATCTTCATTATGAGACTTTAAAACAATCTGTTTGTCAGAAAAATGCAAAGATTTCCATGGGACTTCTGATCGTATCTTGTACCAGGAGGTAGTAGATGGAAAATATTTTAGTCGGAAAGGGACCGGAAAAGGAACGATTCTATTTAAAAGAGCTACAGGAAGAAGATTTGGATATGGCTGTCACGCTCTGTGACCGGTGCGTGGGTGTAAACCTATATCCAAGGAAAGAACTTGCTTCTGCAATTCAACGTAAAAATCATTTTTTTTATCTTCTTCTTACGTCAGACGAGGAAGCGGCGGGATATATTTATTTTTTTACCACTGTCATAAAGGAATTATCGACACGTGCCAGACTGCCGGAGGATCAAATCGCAGCAGTTTGTTTAAATAAGGAAGGGGTAATCGGAAACATTCAGTCAATTGGTGTCGCGGATGCTTTCCGCGGGAAAGGACTCTCTGTTTCTTTATTGGAGTTCAGCCTCAAAAATCTTGCAGAGCTCATGGCAGATACTGCATTTATTGTATGCTGGAAGATCGGGAAAAGAGTCCCGCTTCGCGCATCACTTAAAAAACTGGATTTCTGCTATCTCAGCGATGCGCATAAAGTCTGGTATGATGTTCCGGATTTAATCTGCCCGTATTGCGCAGGACGATGCAAATGCGACGCGGCGGTATACTATAAACCACTCACAAAGGAGGATGCACTATGAAAATGAAGCTGTTGCCTAAATTTATACTATCCCTTGGGGCAATGGGAGCCGTCTTAACTGTAACGATCTCTTTTTTCAGCTATGAAACGTCAAAAAAATCATTAGAAGAAATGTATGCGAAACAGGTAACGGTAGGAAGTGAAAGTATTGCTACGATGCTTTCAGTGGATGATGTCCGGGATATAATCGGTGAAAACAGCGATGAGACAGAAGCATATCGAGAAACGGAAGCGCTTTTCAATCAGTTAAAGGAAGACGGTGAGATTACTTATTTGTCTCTGGTGGTTCCGGATGAGGACAGCGTGACATTTTACATAGATGCAATGGTGGAAGAAATGGGAGATGATCCGGCAAATCAGATTCCATATGGTTCCGATATTCTGTATACGGATGCAGCTCAGGATGAAAAGGACCTGGAGAAATATGAACTGATCTGGGATCTCTATTCAGAGAATAAGGGAACAGACACACCGGTCATAACAGATAACTCTTATGGATACAACTATACTTCCGTTTCTCCGGTTCTGGATGAGAATGGAAATGCGATTGCGGAGATCCAATATATCCTTGATATGCAGAAGGTACGTGGGGAACTGAATTCTTTCCTTTATAAGATGCTGCTGATCGCTTTTCTGAATATCGTTGTTGTAATCATGCTTTACGTCGTATTTGTACGCAACAGTATTACAAAGCCGGTAAGTAAACTCGCTCTATTTACCAAAAAGATCATAGAATCCGGAGAGTTTAACAGGCAACATATTGAAATGAAGACCGGGGATGAAATCGAAGATCTCGGTCACTCATTCAATTATATGCTTGAAGAACTGGAAATCTATATCGATAATTTTGCCAAAGTTACAGCTGAAAAGGAACGGATCGGTGCAGAACTGAGTGTGGCTACCCAGATTCAGGCGAGCATGCTTCCATGCATTTTCCCTGCGTTCCCGGATCGCCCTGAATTTGATGTCTATGCCACGATGCAGCCGGCAAAAGAAGTCGGGGGAGATTTTTATGATTTTTTCCTTGTGGATGAGGACCATCTTGCTCTTGTCATTGCTGATGTGTCCGGCAAAGGAGTTCCGGCAGCACTTTTCATGGTCATTGCCAAGACTTTGCTGAAGAATAGTGCACAGACCGGCGCTTCACCAAAAGAAATTCTGGAAAAGGTGAACAACCAGCTCTGTGAAAATAATGATGCAGAAATGTTCGTTACAGTATGGATTGGAATTCTGCAGATTTCCACAGGAAAGATTGTCTGTGCAAATGCAGGCCATGAATATCCGGCAATCCGCCATGCCGGAGGATGTTATGAACTCGTGAAAGATAAACATGGTTTTGTTCTGGCCGGAATGGAAGGTGCCAGATACCGTGAGTATGAGCTTCAGCTTAAACAGGGCGACGGCCTGTATGTATATACTGATGGTGTGGTCGAAGCGACCAATGCGAATCAGGAGCTTTACGGAACAGAACGGATGCTGGCCGCACTGAACATAAATCCTCATGCAATACCAGAAGAGCAGCTTCCTGCTGTGAAAGCAGATATTGATTCGTTTGTCGGAGATGCACCTCAGTTTGACGATATCACAATGCTTGGCCTGTATTATCGGGGACCGGCAGGAAACAGTCAATAAAAATGCTTCAGAATGGTCATAAACAGTTATATTCGGCCTGATAATAAGGAGGAAACGATGAAAAAGAGACTACTGGCACTACTATGTGTGACGATTTTGGTTGGAAAAGACATCGGACACCTGGTCTTTGACAGCATCCAAAAAGTTATCGGATACCAAAGTCTATTATGCGGACGGTGTCGTTTACAGCGATTATTTCTATGTATATGGCCTGATATTATTTAATAATGACTATGATGTTCTGTGGAACCGGGTAAGTGTAAATGAACTCATAGAGGAAGATCCTGTGGATCCGGGGAAAGAAGATCCGGGTACCGATCATCCCGGAACGATCACTCCGGATCCGGATGATAACATCATCATCAAGATTGTACACACGAATGACATTCATGCACGAGTGACCGACTCAAGTGAAGGAATCGGTGTAGAACGCCTTAAGACGATTATTGACAGCTGGACTTCAGATGCCGCAATGAGCACCGTGATCGATTCGGGAGATCTTTTTCACGGACAGCCGATCGCAACGCTGTCAAAAGGCGAATCCATAGCGAAAATTACAAAAGCACTGGGATACGATCTGATGACAGCGGGCAATCATGATTGGAGCTACGGAAAAGACAGGTTGAAAGAGCTGGCGGAAATGGCTGACATTGAAATGCTTTGCGGACATGAACATATCAATCTGGACGAGACCGTGACAACACCGGACGGAGGAACTGCATATGTGATCGAGAGTGGTTACTACCTGCAAAACGTCAGTCTTATCGAACTGGAATGCTTTACCGATGAAAATAACGAATTCAGCGTATTTGAGCTGACACACACCGTCCTCAATGAGGAAGATGCTGAAGCCTATGCGAGGGATCCGGAAATGACAGCCGTGCGACACGTTCGTAAGTGAAAAGCTTACGCACAAAGTCGAAGGGCAATTGTAGCCCGAAACTTTGGAGAACTGATATTCCGATGGGTGAAATGAGGGGGTAACGTCCCGAAGCGCCACCCTAATACTCCGAATGGCGG
>JALFNN010000028.1 GCA_022774325.1 bacterium
GTTAATACCTGCTTTTTTCCTAATTCCATTTTTCTTTATCCTTTCACAAAACAGGCTTCTTTTGTGCCCGGTTTGATTCAATTTTATATTACACTGTTCTCTTTATAATGGCAAGGCACTTCTTACCTATTCAAACTCCACCACCGCAAAAATTCCACCGTTTTCATCGCAGAGTTCTATGACTTTTCGCAGCGCTTCCACAGCCGTTCTCGGGTAAATAACATCCCCCATAACCGCTGATCTCTTATATTCCACCCGCACCTGTGATGCGCGCTCACACTCCGGCATGACTTCCAACGCCATCTGGATATACTGACAGTTATTCACATGCTCATTCGTATCGATCTGGGAACGCCGTACCGGAAACCTTTCTTTTGGAACGGTCTCTTTGGGCAACGCGATTTTCCGGGATGCGTATTCCATTTTCAGAGGTTCTTCCTCTCCATATGCAGCAATTTCCTGTTCATCCGGCCTTGCAGGGCGTCCTTTTCTGATATCCATATATACCCAGATGGAGTTGGCGTATGCCAGCACTTCGCCGTCTTTGGTACGCATGCGGAAATTACGTGTCCCGCACATTTTCTCAAATCCCGTAGGCCATGTCTCGATCTGGATCTCTTCTCCCATTTTCGGATAACGCTCCACAACGATCTGCCAGGATGACAGGATCCAGGCTTTCCCTTTTTCCTTCAGTGCTTCAATCCCTAGTCCGAGAGACTCGGAGTGGAACGTACTGCAGTCCTGAAAATAATTGACAAGCGCCGGAAGGGTCATCATCTCTGTATGATCGATCTCACTGAACCGTACTCTGCTTTCAAATCTATACATTCACATTCTCCTCTTTTACTTTCTTCTACTCTGCGACAAAACTATTTTCCAGTGTGATCACGCATTGATAGCGCTTATCAATCTCCTGCATTCTCTCGATCACACGTATCATCAGTTCATCTCCCTTTTTTTCCGAATATTCTCTCGGGACCACCAGATCAAAAATAAGATTGATCTGATCCTCACCTTTTACCATTCGGAAATCATGAATACTGCAGCGGGAGTCTAACTCTTCTACTGCTTTCTCCGTTTTCTTTCTGACTTTCAGTACTGTCTGATCTTCTGTCTCCAACGGATCCATATGTATCACAAGGAAAATGCCGAGTTCCTTTGCCGCATCCCTTTCGATCCGGTCAATGATCTCGTGGGAAACCTCAATCGACACATTATTTGGAACCTCCGCATGAATACTTGCCATGCTTCTTCCCGGTCCGTAATTATGTACGATCAAGTCGTGGCTCCCCATGATCCCGTCATATTTTTCCACAAATTTCTTGATTCTCCGATAATCTTCCGGTGTCGTTGCCTCTCCGATCAGCGGTTCCAGCGTATCTCTCGCAATTCCGATTCCTGCCCACATCACTACCAGGGAAACGCCCAGACCTACAAAGCCGTCAATGTTGATCCCCGTCACTTTCCAAAACAGGATGGAAACTACCGTAGCCGCAGTTGCAATGACATCTCCAAGAGAGTCCGCCGCCGTTGCCATCATAACCTGAGAATCGATTTTTTTGCCAAGCTTCTTATTGAACATTCCAAGCCAGAGCTTAACCAGAATGGACATTCCAAGGATCACGATAGAAACCATCTGGAAACGGAGTTCCTCCGGATGTCTGATTTTACTGATCGAGTCTTTAAAAAAAGTAAATCCCACTTCAATTACAAGAAAGGCCACGATTAACGCCGCCACATATTCGATTCTGCCATGTCCAAATGGATGATCTTCGTCTGCCGGCTTTTCTGCCATTTTCACTCCGACAAGTCCGATGATCGAAGATCCCGCGTCGGAAAGATTGTTAAATGCATCCGCCATGACAGAAACACTGTGCAGGAGCATTCCAACCATCATCTTTGCCAGGGACAACAGCACATTACAGGCAATACCCACACCGCTGGCAAGCACCCCGTAAGCTGTACGTACAGAAATATTATCCGTATCCTCATAGTTCTTTACAAACATCTTCACCAACAAATCCGTCATTATATTTTCCCCTTTCGTAAAAGGACCGTCAACCCGGTGGCTGACGGACACATTATTTCATTATTATCTTATTCATCATAAATGACCAAAGGTATACACATTTTACCACCTTTTCCTGAAATTGCAAATGACTTTCTTCGGGATTCTTTTTATTTTTCTCCCAGGAAGAACCATTTAATCTTGAATTCTGTTCCGACTGTGATCAATTCATATTCTTCTTCTGTAAGCACTGATTCCAGTTCTTTTTTTCCTTCTTCCGGAACGATTGCATGCACGCAGTCTACAAAACAAAGATTCGGATACAATGCACACCACCAGTTTTGTCCTTTGGCCTCTCCTATTTCGATACGCAATGCTTCATATTCTCCCGCAGGAAATGTAACATCTCCGTATGTTTTATCCGGGAAACTGTACCAACCTACACTTGCCCGGACCGGGTATGCATATCCCTCGTCCAGTAAAGTCTGTTTGGCAGCCTCTTCAATGTCATCTAAATGTTCTTCTGCCCACACTTTCGTTTCCTTCGCATTTTTAGCATCCGGCAATTCTTTTTTCATATACGCAATTACGGAATTTTTAACTTTCAGCTTCAGCTCCTGATCCTCCTGGCTGTCACTGTTGGCAAGTACATGAAAGCGAAACACTTCCCCAGCCAGACTTTTCTGCACTTCCTGTACCTTGTCAGTAGTCTGACCGATCCGCATCACGCTTCCGGTCAATAGCAACCCGAGAAGAGCCGCCAGCATCAGACGCACTCCCACCTTAAGCCAATGTTTCCATCCCGTATGTTCTACCTTATATTCTTCCGGCAGATAGATTTTCCTTTCCATCGTTATGTACCTCCCGATAAAACAGCTTTCATTTCTGATATTTTCTATCCGGAGTATACACAAAAAAGACAGGTCTTATTCAGACCTGCCCTCACTATTTTTCTTCCAGCACATATCCTACCGATTTTGCCTGATAATCAATATGTCTTCTGACGATATCTTTCGCTGCTTCTTTATTTCTCTTTTCCACACAATCAATAATTATATCATGTTCTGCCAGAAGCTGCGGATAACATTCTTTTAATTTCAAATGTTCCACTCTCAGACGATACATTTGTTCTCTGAGATTGTTCAGCAAAAGAATCAGTCTCTGATTATTCGTTGCGATATACAGGATATCATGAAACTTTTCATCCGCCTCGGCAATCTGTGTCACATCACCAGTTTTCAATGTACGCTCAAATTCTTTCGCAGCCACTCGCATCTCAGCGATCTGTTCCTTGCCGATCCTTTCACATGCCAGCTCAGCCGCCAGCTCTTCCAGCGCCTTTCTTACTTCCAGAACATCCATCATATTCTTTCTGGTGATCTCGGCCACTTCAGCTCCCTTTCTCGGGATCATTAGTACAAGTCCTTCCAGTTCTAGCTTCCGAATGGCCTCCCTGATCGGGGTCCGGCTCACTCCAAGCTTATTGGCAAGCTGAATTTCCATCAGACGTTCCCCCGGCTTCAATTCACCACGCAGGATTGCTCTGCGGAGTGTATTAAATACCACATCTCTGAGTGGCAGATATTCATCCATATCCAGCCTTAAATTCGCATCCATATTTAGCTCCTCCTGACATTGTGTACATTAACGACATATGCCTGACGCGCCAATCCCTGCTTTTTCAAATGGTTATATGCCGCTTTTGCCGTTTTCCTATCCTTGAAGATTCCGAAGACTGTCGGTCCGCTGCCACTCATCATCGCCCCCAGAGCTCCTTTTGCCAGCATACACTTCTTGATGCGTGCAATGACCGGATACTCTTCAATCGTGACATTCTCCAGAACATTTCCCATTGAAGCTGCGATTGTTTCGAGATTCCCCGTCTCCAGTCCATCCAGAATCCCATCGATATCCGGATGCACTGTGATTTCTCTGGAATCCAGCTTCTCGTATACCATTTTTGTGGAAACACTGATCGGTGGTTTTGCTATGAGGATCTGGCATTTCGGCATAGGCGGAAGCGGTGTCAACTTCTCTCCGATTCCCTCCGCAAGCACCGTTCCCCGCATGATACAGTACGGCACATCCGCCCCCAGTTTTACGCCCCGATCCATCAGTGCCTTCTGATCAAGCCCCAGTTGATACATGCGGTTCATTCCGTAAAGCACAGCCGCCGCATTTGAGCTCCCTCCTGCCATTCCGGCCGCTACAGGGATACGTTTTTCCAGCGAGATCTTAATTCCTCCCGGAAGCTGGAATTCGTCCATCAACATCTGGGCCGCTTTCCAGGCAATGTTATTTTCATCCGTCGGGAGATAGAACAAATTAGACTCGATCTCAATCCCGGGTTCCGGCTTCTTCTGTAAAATCACATTGTCATACAGATACAATGTCTGCATGATCATCCGTACGTCATGATATCCGTTCTCACGCCTGCCCAGAACATCCAGTCCCAAATTAATCTTCCCCAGTGCCTTCAGTTCCAATTTCTCCATGAGATTTCTCCTTTTGTATCTTGTATACATTATGCTTATAGTATACTCATATTTTCCTTAAAAATCAATATTTTTTGACCTTCTTTTAGTGTTTCAGAGGTCATTTCATTGATTTCCATAATCCCCTCTTTGGTCGTGTAATAACGCTTCGCAAGGCTCCACAGATCATCACCTTTTTTTACAATATATCCTGTGATTCCGGGACGTTTTCCCATACGCACTTCATCGAATGGCTGAAATGCAAGTGCAGTGATGACATCCGTTTTTACCGGACGTCTAAGGAAACTGTTGAAGCTCAGGACTGACTTGATTTCCACCTCGTCATTTCCGGAAAGATCGATCGCAAGCTGCTCCATCCTGCAGGTAATGTCATAGCGCAGATCCGGGCATGTTTTTCCACCCTCAAGCAAATAGGAAAACGGGACCATTCCCTGCCACATATCAAACGGAACCAGATCATTCGCTTTTACATAAAGAAAATTTACATGCAGGATTCCTTCAATCTGTACCCCGTCCGGGACCACTTCCATGTGTTCTACCTGCATCGTTCCGCTGCTGTGGCAGATCTGCAGAATTTCATCTTTCAGTTCCGGCAGATTCAGGCGTTCATTGATCTTGCACCTGGACTGATTTTGCAGGATCAGTTCCTCATAAACAGTCTCTCTGCGTTCCGGAATGCATTCCTGTTCTAAAGAGTATACGTCTTCCAGTATCGCCGTTTTTTCTTCCTCATAAATCAAGATCCGAAGCTCCAGCGCGGCCTCAATTCCAAGTGCACGCATCTCTCCATCTTCGTCCATCCGCATTTCCACACCCACATCTGAAAGATCGGCATATACATGATGATAGAGGCTTTCATCTGCCCCCATGCATTCCACTCTGCCCTCAAATGATACCGTCTGCTCCACCCAGTCCAGCTTGCCTTCCTGAGATTCATAAAAGCAGAAAAACTGCAGATCCCCGTCAAGAATCAGCGCATCCTGAGATAATTTCGTATCCAGTTTTCTCAGTGCGGTGTCCGTCCACAGCAACGTACCGATATTCTCTTTCGTTCCGGGAATGGTGATTTCCTCTTTGATGCGGTAGACATCCCTCTTACTGGTATGCAGCTGGAGCAATTCCAGCGGACGCATTTTCTTATATAAGTTTCCTTCTTCTTCCACATCGATCGTCGTCTCTTCATCCGTCACACACTCTGTATGTACCGAAAGCTCCGCTACAGCCTTGACTGACAACTTCCGTGAATGGATCACCGATGCCATAAACTCAACTCTGGAAGGCTGAACGATATAGTCCCCCTGCCCTTCTTCTTCCATATAAATCATTTCCTCAAACGGGATTCTCCCTTCCAGAGAAGACAGCTGCATCTCTCCCGTATCTGCCGCGTAAAGTACACGGAAATATAATTTTCCCGCAACACGCAGATAATTTTCTACTTTTCTGACCTCTTCTATCTTCAGTCTTCCTTCTCCGTAGATCACTCTTCCGACATCATTTTTACTATCCGGTACGTTAAAATCATCATCGATTGTAAATTGATCCACCACTGTTTTGCCCAAAATATTTGTCCTTATTCGCTTCTTAATTAATTCCATATCCTATTCCTCCTTGTTTTCCTGAAATACAACATGTTTCTCCTCCCAGTCCACTTGAATCACCACATATGGAAAAGAAGGCTTTTCACTGACTTTCTCGCCTTGCGCCGGTCCCTGCAGTGTCGTATGAATATAAATAGCATTTTCCGTCTCCTGACATCTATCAACCAGAATCTGATACCCCCCGGTTGTTTTCTCTCCGTATCCCTGTCCTATATAAAGGTACTCGCCATCGCCCCAGGTCAGTCGGAACGGTTCCTCTTTTTTTGCTTCAATCAATGCCTTCATTTCATCCGGTATGTCATCCTCTTCCACAATGGCAAATTCCAATTTCTCCATTCCTTCCCTCTCTTTTCTCTCAATCGAACATCCCGCACACAGACCAAGCATTAACAAACATACCATCACACCAACCCTGCCCGCCACAACTCGACTCCCACGTTCAATTTCCAATCTCCCTAATATCATATTATCTTTCTTGTATTTTCATTCCTCGGATAGTATAATGTAAAGATACTAGGTTGCAGGATCAATCCGTGGTAGCCCGGAACCCCAAGCACTTTGGTCATGCTTGCATGATACTGCAGGACCTTGGCAGCCACCATCATCCATCCCAGAAAGAGAGGATTCCACAAATGATACGTTTCTTGTGCGTAGCAATTTTTTTGATTCTTTATTTAATCTTATCCATTCCCGTTTTTCTGATTGAATGGATCATCGGAAAATTTAACCGGGAAGCACGCGATCTCAGCTCACTGCGCATCGTCCAGTGGGGATTCAAAGTCATTTTAAAGATGACAGGCGTTAAAGTCACAGTCATCGGCGAAGAAAACGTTCCTGACGAACCGGTACTTTTTATCGGAAATCACAGAAGCTTTTTTGATATTCTTCTGACTTATTCGCGCTGTCGCCGTCTGACCGGCTATGTTGCCAAAAAAGAAATGGAGAATATTCCGCTTCTTTCCACATGGATGCGGTATCTCTACTGCCTGTTCCTTGACAGAGATAATATAAAAGAAGGGCTCAAAACGATCCTTCAGGCAATCGACTATGTCAAAAAAGGAATTTCAATCTGCATTTTCCCGGAAGGTACTCGTAATAAAGGGGAAGAATTAAGTATGCTTCCTTTCCATGACGGTTCCTTCAAAATTGCTGAAAAGACAGGCTGTGCCATTGTTCCGATAAGCATGAACAACACCGCTGAAATTTTTGAAAATCATTTTCCCCGTATTAAAAAAACACATGTTGTTCTGGAATACGGGAAACCCATTTATCCAAATGAACTGGATAAGGATACAAAAAAGCATCTCGGTAAATATTGTCAGAACATCATTCAGGAAACAATCAACCGAAATGCCAAATTAGTCTAACTCCAAAGACAAGGAAAAGAGGTAATGGATATGAACAGTAGAAACCTGACACTATTGACCGACCTGTATGAACTGACCATGATGCAGGGCTATTTTGAAAGACAGGAGAACGAAGTCGTTGTCTTCGATGTTTTTTTTCGCAACAATCCCTGTAATTCCGGCTATTCGATCGCAGCCGGGCTGGAACAGGTCATTGAGTATATTAAGAATCTGAACTTCAGTTATGACGATGTGGATTATCTTCGCAAACTGGGGATTTTCTCAGAAGACTTTCTGCAGTATTTAAGCGGTTATCATTTTACCGGAAGCATTTATGCGATTCCGGAAGGCAGCGTAATCTTCCCGAAGGAGCCGCTTCTCAAGGTAATCGCTCCGATCATGGAAGCTCAGCTTGTGGAAACTGCGATCCTGAACATCATTAACCATCAGTCCCTGATTGCAACGAAAACCTCCCGTATTGTATTTGCTGCCGGAGACGGCGGTGTCATGGAATTCGGGCTTCGCCGTGCCCAGGGGCCGGATGCAGGAATCTACGGTGCACGTGCGGCGATGATCGCGGGCTGTGTCGGAACTTCCAACGTTCTCACCGGTCAGATGTTTGATGTGCCTGTTATGGGCACGCATGCGCACAGCTGGATCATGAGCTTTCCGGATGAATATACTGCATTTAAAACTTATGCGGAAATGTATCCGAACTGCTGCACACTTCTGGTAGATACCTACGACACCCTGAAATCCGGTGTCCCGAATGCGATCCGTGTATTTGATGAAATGAAAGCCGCCGGAGTAAGCCCGATGAAGATCGGAATCCGACTGGACAGCGGAGACCTGGCATACCTCTCCAAAAAGGCACGTAAAATGTTAGATGAAGCCGGTCATCCTGAAGCAACGATCTGTGCATCCAACGATCTGGATGAATATCTGATCCACGATCTCAAGATTCAGGGTGCGGCCATCGATTCTTGGGGTGTCGGAACCAATCTGATCACCTCCAAAGACTGCCCGTCCTTCGGTGGCGTATACAAGCTTGCCGCCATTCAGAATAAGGACGGTGAATTTATACCGAAGATCAAGCTTTCTGAAAATACCGAGAAAATTACCAACCCGGGAAATAAAACGATTTTCCGTATTTATGAGAAAGAAAACGGCAAGATCAAAGCTGACCTGATCTGTTTTGCCGATGAGACCATCGATACTTCCAAGGATCTTCTCCTTTTCGACCCTGTCGAGACCTGGAAAAAGACAAAGCTCAAAGGCGGCACCTATACGGTTCGTGAAATGATGGTTCCTATTTTCATCAACGGAGCATGCGTCTACGATTCTCCGAGTGTCAAAGAAATTGCCGCATACTGTCGCAAGGAGAAAGACACCCTCTGGGATGAGACAAAACGTCTCTTCTATCCACACAATGTTTATGTGGATTTGTCAGACCGGCTGTATGCAGTCAAGAAAGAACTGCTTGACAAAATGAGTGTGACTGACTAACCAACTTAAAAGAAATTACTGACTGTTCAAAGGAGTGACTATATCATGAAAATTATCGTTTTAGCCGGAGGGCTCAGCACCGAACGTGACGTTTCCTTATGTTCCGGCGCCGGCATTTGCCGCACCCTGCGCGAACGCGGGCACAAAGCAATCCTTCTGGATGTCTTTCTGGGACTTCCTGATGCACCTGAGAATCTGGAAGACGTTTTCGATCTTCCGGACGGAAACCTGGGCATCGCCGAAAATATCAGCACGACGGAGCCTGACATTGAAGCGGTCAAAGCTTCCCGTGAAGATAAATCCAACTGTTTCCTTGGACCGAATGTCATTGAACTCTGCCGTATGGCAGACATCTCCTTCCTCGGACTTCACGGCGGTGTGGGCGAGGATGGCCGTCTTCAGGCAGCTTTTGATATTCTGGGCATCCGTTACACCGGTCCTGACTCTCTTGGAAATGCACTCGCCATGGACAAGAGTGTGACCAAACAGATCTTCCAACTGAACCACATCCCGACTCCGGAAGGGACCTGGCTGTATAAGAAATCCAAAGATAAACCGTTATCCGAATTCGGGCTCTCTCTTCCGGTTGTTGTAAAACCATGTTCCGGCGGTTCCAGTATCGGTGTTTACATTTGCCATACGGAAGAGGAATATCGAGATGCCATTGAAAAATCCTTCCAGAACGAGACCTGTGTTATTATTGAGAAATATATCCGCGGCCGCGAATTTGCCTGTGGAATCATTGACGGTAAGGCACTTCCGGTCATCGAGATCATTCCGAAAAGCGGGTTCTTTGATTACGCAAATAAATACCAGGCCGGCGGTTCTGAAGAGATTTGTCCTGCCAATATTCCGGACGAGGTTGCTGCTAAAATGATGAAGGCGACCGAGCGGGCATTCCGTGCTCTCAAACTGAACGTTTATTCCCGTGCTGATTTTCTTCTGGACGAAGACGGAAATATCTACTGTCTGGAAGTCAACACACTGCCGGGCATGACCTCTGCCAGCCTTCTCCCGAAAGAAGCCGCTGCTGTTGGAATCAGCTACGGTGAGCTGTGCGAATTGATCATTGAGAAATCTCTGGATGCAAGATACCGTTAAGAAAGAGGAATGACTTATGAAACATATGACAATACAGAATGTTACCGAAGCCTGTCA
>JALFNN010000036.1 GCA_022774325.1 bacterium
AGATTCTTGATGTGACGATTACATGGAAAATAGAAGCTGCTGGAAAGATTGATGCAGATATTGCAGTAACAAAAGACGATGAATTCCCGGATCTTCCGAGATTTGGTGTGAGGATGTTCCTGGATAAAAAACTTTCAGCTGCAAGATACTTTGGAATGGGACCACAGGAAAGCTATTGTGACAAACATCAGGCTGCGAGCCACGGCTTGTACCAGGCAAATGTAGACGATTTGCATGAGGATTATATTCGCCCACAGGAAAATGGAAGCCATTATGATTGTGAATATGTAGAGCTTAATAACAGCCGATATGGAATTGTGGTATCCGCGGAAAATGCCTTCTCATTCAATGCTTCTTATTATACGCAGGAAGAACTTGAGAAGAAAACACATAATTATGAACTGACAGAATCAGATAGTGTAGTATTTTGCGTTGACTACGCATTAAATGGCATTGGTTCTAATAGTTGTGGTCCGGCTGTATTGGATCAGTACCGATTTGATGATGTATTATTCCGGTTCCAGTTTACACTGATACCGTATGTAAAGGGATAATAAAGTTTCATGTAACTCGTAAACAAAGAAGGATAGTCTGATTGCAATGTAAAGTCCGGATATACAGAGCAATCAGACAAAAACAGAGAAAAAATTAGAATTAGACATCATACGGTTAGACATATTGAGATTTTAAGTGCGATGAAGATGAGGAGCAAAGAAATTCGATGGAAGAAAAAAAGTATTTGAAATGGTATAACAAAATTGGATATGGATCAGGTGATATTGCAGGTAATGTAGTCTATGCCTTCCTGACATCTTTCATGATGGTCTATCTGACGGACTCAGTAGGACTTGCTGCAGGCGTCGTAGGTACCCTGATTGCCGTATCAAAACTATTTGATGGTTTTACGGATATATTTTTTGGATCAATGATTGACAAAACACACAGTAAAATGGGAAAAGCGAAGCCATGGATGCTATACGGATACATTGGTTGTGCCATTACGCTGGTCTGCTGCTTTGCAGTACCAGTCAGCTTTGGAACAACGGCTAAATACGCATGGTTCTTTATCTCTTATACACTGTTAAATGGTGTGTTTTATACAGCAAACAATATTGCTTACTCAGCACTTACGTCACTGATTACAAAGAACAGCAAAGAGCGTGTGCAGATGGGATCTTACCGTTTTATTTTTGCATTTTCAACAAGTCTTCTGATTCAGGCGATTACAGTTGGATTTGTAGATAAATGTGGTGGAGATGCTGCGGCATGGAGAACGGTTGCTATTATCTATGCAATCATTGGTCTGGTCGTAAATACGATTTCAGCACTTTCTGTTAAGGAACTTCCGGAGGAAGAACTTAATGAAGGAGAAGTAAAGAATGATAATGAAAAGTATGGAATGGTACAGGCATTCAAGCTTCTTGTTAAAAACAAATATTACATGATGATTTGTGGAACATATATTTTACAGCAGTTATATGGTGCCATGATTGGAGCTGGCATTTATTACATGACATGGGTACTGAAAAATAAGAATTTGTTTGGACAATTTGCATGGGCAGTAAATATTCCACTGATCATTGCCCTGATTTTCACACCGACATTAGTTGGTAAGTGGAAAGGTATGTATAAACTGAACTTAAGAGGTTATGTCTTAGCAGTTATCGGTAGAGCACTTGTTGTTGTTGCTGGATATATGGGCAGTGTTCCGCTGATGATGGCGTTTACAGCTCTTGCAGCCTTAGGTCAGGGACCATGGCAGGGAGATATGAATGCAGTTATCGCATCTTGTTCTGAATACACTTATCTTACACAGGGAAAGAGAATTGACGGAACGATGTACTCCTGCACCTCTCTTGGTGTAAAAATCGGTGGAGGTATTGGAACCGCTGTTGTTGGATGGATGCTTGAGTTTAGCGGATATGTCGGAACAAATGCAACTCAACCACAGTCTGCACTTGATATGATGCAGTTCATGTACCTTTGGCTTCCGTTAATCTTTGATGTATTGATTATGTTTGTACTTTCAAAAATGAATGTAGAAGATGCAAATAAAAAACTGAAAGCAGAAAAAGGAATTGCTGCAGATGAAATAACAGATGCATCAGACATAAATTAGAATTGACAGGAGAAAGCGTTGTCTGGTCGTTGTTCGATGAGACAATGCTTTTTATATATATATAAAGTGATAGAGCTGTATTTTGAAAATAAAAAAAGGACCACTTCATTTTTGTGAAATGGCCTTAAGAAAAATATTCAGTTTTCACAAAATAGTCCTTTTAGTATTTATACATGGTAAGGATGCTCAAAATATTCAGCGTAGAATACTAAAAGGTCATTCAGATATTTTTTTAGATTGCTCATTTGCAATTCCTCCTTTCCTTATTTACAAGTTGATTATAGGATAGATGTAAAAGGATTGCTTGCCAAATCGAAAGAAGATATAGACAAATGTTGCAAAGGGGAGTATTTCATGCAGTTAAAATATGTTGACACAAAAGAGGAGATTATAGCAATAAATAGAAAGTCAAAACATATTGAACCACATCTTCATAATGCACTGGAGATCGTTTGTGTAACAAGTGGATCATTAGAACTTGGTGTCGGACAGGAACTATACCATATGGAAAAAGGAGATATAGGCTTTGTATTTCCAGATGTTATTCATCACTATCAGGTACTGACACCCGGTGTAAATAAAGCGACTTATCTGATCGCATCGCCATTTACGATAGCCAAATTTGCAGATATCATGCAATCCATGGCTCCTGAATACCCAATCATCAAAGCGGAAAAGGTTGAACCGGAGGTATATAGGGTTATAAATGCAATTTTAGAGACAGAACAGTCGGATATTACTGTTGCACAGGCATATCTTCAAATTGTGTTGGCACGCTGCATAGGAAAATTAAATTTGGTAGAAAAGAG
>JALFNN010000114.1 GCA_022774325.1 bacterium
CGGTCGGTGCATAACAGACGTCCCCCGGACGTCTTGCACCCCCGTAGGGCGCAAGGGTACTTTTGATGGACGGTACGGCTGTCGAAAGTGCTTTTGCGTTACTTTTGACAAAAGTAACAAAACCGCCGTATCCGGCGAAGATTTCTTTTTGCCGTATCCGGCATTTTTATAAGCGAGGGAGGTGAGAATAGTGGAAATGAAAAGAACGATTAGCGGTATGATTGGAAAAGGTTCTATTGCCCACAATGAGAGAAAGTTTATTGCAGAAAACGTAGATGCTGCCCGTACAATCCGAAATGTGGTATTGCAGTCAGAAAATGTGAAGGACATCTATCATGAATTATTTGATGAAGCAATCGAACGGTATAACGCAAAACAGAAACGGAAAGACCGGAAAATTGAAGATTATTATGAGCACATCCGAACTGGGAAACAGGAGAAAGTTTTCCACGAAGCAATCTTCCAGATTGGAAATAAGGATGATACCGGATGTTTAAGTCGGGAAGGGCAGATTGCCAGACTGGCATTGCTTGATTTTGCAAAAGACTTTCAAAAGAGAAACCCACAGTTCCGGGTATTCGGTATATATCTGCATATGGATGAGGCGACACCACATCTTCATATTGATTTTGTGCCGTATGTAACTGGAAGTAAACGTGGGCCGGATACAAGAGTATCCATGAAACAAGCATTGGCATCCAGAGGATTTATCGGAAAGGGCAGGGAAAATACAGAATATAATCAGTGGATGGAATCGGAAAAACAAGAGCTGGCGAAGATCGCAGAAAGATATGGGATGATCTGGGAGCAAAAAGGTACACACCGGGAGCATCTGGATGTCTTAAATTTCAAAAAGAAACAGCGTGAACAGGAAGTGGCAGTTCTGGAAAAGCAGAAAGCACAGCTGCAGAAGGAAACGGCTGCTTGCCATGAATTGGCAGGTAATCTCCATGAGGAATTGAAGCAGACTGGGGATGAACTGCAGAAAAAGAAAGCAGAGCGTGCTCAGGTTGAAAAAGCAGCGGAACAGGCGAAAGCAACTGCCGATAAATATGAGAAAAGTCTGAAAAAAGTAAAAACTATTGCAAAAGATATCCAGAAATATGCCGGTGAATTCTCGAAACCAGTTGATGAGGTACTCCCAGAGGCTGGGATGCTGGAAAGTGCCAAGAGTTACCGGGATAAAAAAGCATTTCCGATAATCAGTGAACTGAAAGAGCTGCTATATGGTTTGTACCTGAAATATATTCAAGTAAAAGAGCAGTTAGATCAGGTCGTTTATAAGTATGACAGGTTGAAAAATTCTAATCATATATTAGCAGAGCAGAAACAGGAATTGTTGAATGAAAATTCCGTTCTGTGGGAAGAAAATAAGGATTATCGACGATTAAAACGTGCAGTTGGAGAAGAACGTTCCGAATATCTCATTCTAAACGAAAAAAGCAGAGAGATGGCTGAGAAAAACAGAAGAAAAGAAAATAAGCGATCGCATGACCGAGGCGCAAGATAAGGAGGATTGACGCTATGGAAAAACATATTTACGATGAAAAGAATGGTCTGGGTTACACTTTGTATGGGGATTATTATCTGCCGGATCTGGAGTTACCTGAAGATGAAGAAGCACATTATGGGAAGTATGGAATGCTCCGGAAAACTTATCTCAAGGAGCACAGAAAAGCGTACTATCAGATGTTGATTCGGCAAGGGAAGCTTAATAAACATCTGAACAAGGTAGATCGGGAAGCGCATGAGCGGATGGATATTCTGGTGGCACAGATGGCAGAAAAACAGGGAGTTACAGAACTGTTTAAAGCAGAACAGCCGATGCTGTGGGTAAGAAAGATGAATGGAATAAGGACTGCAGCAGAGGAAATGGTGCTTACAGAGATTGTATATGGGTAAGAAGTAAGACAGGTGTATAATATTACCAGAGGGGAAAGATTTATTTCCTCTATTATTAAAAAAAATAAAGTTTATTTGGGGATATTTTGAAAAACTGTACGTCTAATCTATGTAAATGAAAATTGCCGGCCGGCTAAAGAAGGTGGTGTTAAAGTGACCAAAGAGGAATTAGGGACGTTGATTCTCAATTCAGAGAGACAATTGTATTCTACTGCCAAAACAATTTTAATTAACGATCAAGATTGTGCGGATGCTATTCAGGAAACGATTGTTAAGGCATTTTCAAAGATTGGAACTTTGAGAAATGACAAATATGCCAAGACATGGTTGATTCGTATATTGATCAATGAGTGTTATACTCTTTTGAGAAAGTCGAGTAAACTTGTTTCTTTGGAAGGGATGAGTGAAATGACAGAAATTGAGGCAGATCAGAAAACTGACTACAGCGACTTGTACAGAGCCGTAAATTCTTTGAAAGAAGAATTACGAATGCCAGTTATTCTGTACTATATTGAGGATTTCAACATAAAAGAGATTGCGCAGATTCTTGAGATAACCGAGGGAGCAGTTCAAAAAAGGCTTGCCAGAGCACGGGGAAAACTTAAGCGTAATTTACAGGAAAGTGAGGCGTTGACAGTATGAGGTTAGAAGATATGAAAAAAGATATTCCTGAAACTCCGGAGTTCATCCACACGATGATTCAAAGCGAAGTGAAAAAACAGCTTCAGGACACGAAGGTGGTTAATATTCAGACAAGAAGAGTGAAAAAATGGACAGGTGCCAGAGTGGCTGCAGCAATAGCCGTATGTGTATTGGCTACATCGACCATAGCCTATGCAGGTACCAAATTATATCATATGTTTTTAGAAAAACAAGGAGCCTACAGTATCGTAACTGGAATTAAGGCGGATGGCAGCACAGGGAAAATTAATCTTCCTGAAAAAATTCATGATATAGATATCTCAGCAGGATATATTCCAGAAGGTATGGAATGGATTGATGAATTACATCTGGAATATCCTGAGCATGATCGAACCGGAGGATTCAGCTTTGCATCTGTGCTTTTAGACGAGGATGATTTGAGCAAAGTAATGCAAGATAAGAATGTTGTTGACTGTGAGGAAAGAACTTTTGGCAATTATGAAGGTGTATACCTCAAATATAATGACCTGGCAGAGGATGGGTCTTTTAATCAAAGGATTTATCTCCTTTGCCCAGATGTATATCGTGTAATTACTGTTTATATCGGTGATGATATTTCAAAAGAGGATGCCATTAAAGTGGTTGAAAACCTTGTAATCACTGAAAATGATACAATGATTGAAACAGCTGGTTTGTATACGTGGAGCGAAATGGTATCCCCTGAGGAATCATCGGGACAAGAAGTGATGACTTCCATTGCAGATAATAAATTGCCAATGCATCAGATTGGTGAAACATTTAATATGTTAGCATATGGTGAAGACAGCGATGGCAACTATATTGAAGATAATAATATTTCAGTTTGTGTTGATTCGGTTCACGTGGAAGACGATCTGCAGATGCTTGGTCAGAATAATGTGCCGGAAGAATGGATGACTGCAGTCGGAGCAGATGGAAAAATAGTAAACAATACGCTGTCTTATATTAAGTCTGGTGATGGTGTTAATACTGTGGATGAGATTGTAAAAACAGAAAGCATGAAACAAAAGCTGGTTTATGTGACAGTCACTTATACCAATAAGACAGATAAAGAAATAAATCATTTGCTTTATCTTGGTACTTTAATGTTAATGAACCATGAAGATGGAATATATCAAATTTGTAATCAGGCAGAACTCTCTGGTGAAGACTGCGATCGTGTCATCTGGGATGGCGTTGCACATACAGCGGAAATGACATATTACAGCGTATCTGAGGATTATGGAAACGGAGGAAATTATATTTCTTCCTTAATGCCAGGCGAGAGTAAACAGGTGAATATGGCATGGATCGTGAATGAGAATGAGCTGAATCATATGTATCTTAATCTTAACGGTGAAGGTGGAGCATTTCAGTTTTCAGATTCTATGTTAAAATCAGGATTGGTGGACATATATCAGTAATGAAAATCTTATTATAGAGAAGAGGCTGTCCGTAGTGGGCAGCTTCTTTTAGGTAGAAAAAGCATAGTTTGAATAAAGCTGTAAAAATCCACGTTGAATTTTACAGCTTTTTGTGTATAATATAAATAGTAGAAACAATATAAAATCAAGGAAGGAGCTGAAAGAATATGGCTAATATTTTACCAGTATCTGATTTGAGAAATTATAATGAAGTCCTGAAAAACTGTCGCAAAGGTGAACCTGTATATCTTACTAAGAATGGCAGGGGACGGTTTGTTGTGCTTGATATAGAAGATTATGAGCGTGATCGTGCAGAGAAAAAGCTATTAATGAAGTTGCAGGAGGCAGAGGAGACAGTCAAAGACGGAGAAGGTTGGCTTAGCTTGGACGAATTAAAAGCACTTGTAGGGGAGTAAATTATGCTGAAATTACGAATTAACCCATTGGTTGCAACGGATTTAAAAGAAATTCGTGATTACATTGCTGAGGATAATGCAGAATATGCTGCAAAGATGATCAAAGAAATTTACTGTAAATTTGAAAATATTCAGATGTTTCCGGGGATAGGTGCAGATCTCTCCAAAAGAGTCAGTTTCCGAACAGATTACAAGTATGCGGTTTGGGAAAATTATGTAATCATTTATAAAGTGGGGGAAGAGTATGTAGAGATTTACCGGGTGGTAAATCGGTATCGGGATATTACAAAAGTTTTTGAATAAACCATATTATTACCGAACAAAGGAGAAAAACTATGGATGTCTCATCAACAATATTTCAACCAATTTTTGAAGGAGTGAAACAGTATGTTGTTCCACTGTTTCAACGTTCTTATAGTTGGAATAAGAAAGAATGGTTAACATTGTGGGAGGATTTGAAAGAATTGTATGATTCTGAAAATCCAAGGCAACATTTTATGGGATCTATTGTGACAATCCCTGCAAAGTCTGTACCAGAAGGAGTAGCAAAGTTTCTGCTTATTGATGGGCAGCAAAGAATTACAACTGTTTATTTAATATTAATGGCAATTGGAGATTTATATTGTGAACGTGGAGAACAAGAAAAATATGAAGAAATTAAGAATATTTATCTGGTAAATCCATATAAGCATGGCAATGATTATTATAAGTTATTACCTACGCAAATTGATAGAAGTGCGTTTAAAAGAATAATTAATTCACCACAAGAAAAGATTGAACATGGTATGTGGGAAGCGTATATGTTTTTTAAACGTAAATTGTCTTTAAATATTGATTTGGATAGAATAAAAACAATAATTACAACGAAATTATCTATAGTTAGTATTGTTTTGGATGCAACGGATAATCCATATTTGGTATTTGAAAGTTTAAATCACAAAGGGAAGCCACTATCGGTAGCTGATTTGATACGAAATTATGTTTTCATGAATATTCATGTTGATCATCAAGAAGATATATATAATGATATATGGAAACCAATGCAAGATCGACTTGGGGATACAATACCTGAATTTGTCAGACATTATTTAACCATGAATGGAGACTATATTAATACAGGAGATGTATATAATGTCTTAAAGGAGAGAATAGATACGGTTGGGGTTGAGGAATGTTTAAAAGAACTTGAAAAGTATTCTAAGTTCTACAGTATCTTTTTAAATCCGGAGAAAGAGAAAAATGAAAAAATTCGTAAAGAATTGCTTATATTAAAAAGATTAGATATATCAACATCCTATCCGTTATTACTAAATTTGTATAATTTATATTCAGAAGGAAATATATCTGCGGACGAATTTGAGGGGATGCTATGTGTGATTGAAAACTACATTATTCGAAGATTTGTATGCGGTGTTCCTTCAAATCAGTTGAATAAAGTATTTCCTCAAGTATATATTCAGATGAAAAAGATAGAAAAAGGTAGTTATTTGGATAAATTGAAAACTGTTTTACAAGCAAAAAATTATCCCAAAGATTATGATTTTCGTGAAAATCTTAAAACAGCAAAATTGTATGGAAATGGAGATAGGATAAAGAAAACGAAAATAATATTGGATAGAATAGAGCAATCATACGAACACAAAGAAATGAGCGATTTAGATGAATTAACAATAGAACATGTAATGCCTCAAACACTTACAGATGAGTGGAAAATTCATTTGGGTGATGATTGTGAACAAACATATGAGCTATACTTGAACACTTTGGGAAATTTAACATTAACTGCTTATAATTCTGAACTTTCAAATGGTAGTTTTAAAAGAAAGTGTGAGATATATAAAGATTCTCATTTGGATATGAATAGATATTTTCAAAATATAGAAAAATGGACAGCCTATGAAATTAAAAAGAGAGCAGGCGTATTGGCAAGTAAAATTTTAAAAATATATCCTTATTTTGGAGAAACAATAAGTGGACGTGATATAGAAAACGTGACAGGAACAAAACCGTATTCGTTGATTGTTCTTGGACAAGAATTTAATGTCAATTCTTGGACAGATGTATTGTTTTACACTCTACAGGTGGTATCTGATCTTGCACCAGATAAATTAGAGTTAATAGAAAATGATTATCCATCACTTCTAGGAAGAAGGGCAGATTTGTTTAGACGTCCGAAAGAATTGGCAAACGGATACTTTTATGAGGCTGGTTTAAGTGCTGTTCATATTTATAATTTTTGCAAGCAGTTAGTTAATATTATGGAATTATCTCAAGATGAATGGGACGTTGCAGTGGTAAATTCATAATAAGTGATAATATTTACATGATAACAAATTGATAACACCGTTCAGTACAGTCTATGGACTTAGGACAGTGGAACACATATAAAACCAAATAGAACCATAATTCCTATACGGAAATGTATAGTGATAAGGATTTATTTGCGAGCTTGAATAGGATTTTGCAAAAATAGACCCAGTATTTATGCGGGTTCCAAGCAAATTCCGTTATTTTTTGGCAACGGATTGGCAACGTTCTTGCAATATCCGTTGAATAAAATTATATTTCTATAACATAAAAACCTTACTGATGAACTGTTTCCAAAATTGGAAAGAGTAGTCAGTAAGGTTTTTTTCTTTTAAGATAAACTGATTTGGCAATATAGCTTACCAAGAGAGTTTGTTTGGATGTAGCGTTGGGTTTGGCTACCGGTTGAACTGCTGATGGTCATAGATTTGGTAGCTGAATCCAATAATCCCAAAGCAATTAGTCTGTCTGCTTTGTAGACAGGACATTGGGAGGTATCAGATACTTGCAAATGGTAAATATCGTATAAAAGCCTTAAATCCGACATAAATAGACGGGAGGTGATATCTGAGAATTCACAAAAGGTATCCCAGTCTATAGTTTCATTTACATATGCACGATAAAACTTTCCCAAAAGTTCAGACTTTTTTAATTCAACATTGGAATTCAAAAGGATGATGACTCTACCGAGTTCTTCTTCGGCGTATTTGGGATTAGATTGCAACTTTTTTCGATATTTTTTTATTTTTTCTGGGGAAATGGATTTTTCATTAAAAGTGTTTATAAATTTTATTGTTTGTTTGAGTAAGTTTCGATCATGTATATTTTGCGCTGTTTTACCAATACCAACGAGAAGACTGACAACAGGAATGCTTTTATAAATGCTTTCGTCAAGCAAAGAATCAATTCCTAATTCGGCCATCTCGGAGCAAGCATCGCTCAATGTGGGATCAAATAAAGTTGTTTCAAATGCTGGTACAAGTTTGTCCATGTTTTTCCTCCTATTTTATTGGCTTGTTCAAATTCTTAATAAGGTTATCACTCAATTCCGGTGATGACATTTTGGCATATCTCTGGGAGGTGTCCAATTCCGGATAGTTATATCGCCAGTTATCGTATTCTTCCTGGCTGATCTCTCCGGATTCCAGTTTTGCAGCCATTTGCTGCCATGCATGAAAAGGCTCGAACAGATGCTGATATTCTTTGTGCTCCCGGTCAAGTCGGAGGCAGAGTTCTCCGTCAATTTCTCCGATCTTAATGCCATACATATCTTCCAGTGCAAAGAGGGTGTGCATGAGACCGAGATAGGAGTCAATGTTCGGAACATTGATGGCTCTGGTGTTGACATCGAAGATCTGTGCCATTTCTTTGACCAGATCAGCTTTAGGGGTTCTGGCTTCTGTCTCGTACTGCGCTACACGGACATCCGAAGTCTTTCCAAGGAACCCAAGAAGTTCGCCAAGCTCCTTCTGTTTCATACCTTTTCTGTTTCTGAAATATTTTATACGTTTTCCAAATGCCATAGGGATCTCTCCTTTTCCTGAAATCTTTTATTCAATTTTGAATATAAGTTCCTACGGTGGTGCAATGAATAGGAACTGGTGGGTAACGATATTTGTTTAAATCAGTATAGCATATGGAAAAATAAGACGCAAGAAAAACTTAAACAAAAAAATTTAACTACTGATGTTCAAACCACTTGACTTAACGGAAAAGAGTTAATATAATACGGTTAAAACTTAACTAAATAAAGTTAAGTTAAAGAAAATTTGAAAGAGAGGTTGTATAAGGCGCCTTGAAAATTTGGATAAGTAGAGGGGTTTTTCCTTGAAGATGATGTGGAAGGAGGTGAATGGAATGTCTGAATTAAAGAATGGATTTCTGACTGCGGAAGAGGTAATGGATATTTTACAGGTCAAGCAGTCAAAGGCATACCAGATTATCCGCCAGCTGAATAAAGAACTCAGCGGAATGGGACTGATTACAGTGCCGGGGCGTGTGGATGCCAATTATTTCAAGAAAAAGTTGTTTTATGAAGAAAAATAGGAGGTACTTAAGATGGCTGTATATCAGGAAAAAGACAAAGGTACATGGAGAGTGGTGTTCAGGTACACCGATTTTACCGGGGAAAGAAAGCAGACGCAGAAACGTGGCTTCAAGACCAAACGGGAAGCGACTGCATGGGAACATGAGATGATGCTCCGAAAAGGAAATAAGCTAGATATGACGTTTGAGAGTTTTTATGAGATTTATTCCGAGTATAAACGTCAGAGGGTGAAGGAAAGTACATTAGAGACGAAAAGTCACATTGTGCGGACAAAAATCCTTCCTTACTTTGGAAAACGGAAAATCAACGAGATTACCGTGGCAGATGTGATTGCCTGGCAGAATGAGATGATGGCATACCGGGATGAAAAGGGTAAACCATATTCTGTGGATTATCTGAAAACGATTCAGGCACAGCTTACAGCAATTTTCAATCATGCAGTCAACTATTATAATCTGCCCTGCAATCCGGCAAGACAGGCAGGAAGTATGGGAAAAGAAGTTCCAAAGGAAATGAAATTCTGGACAAAGGAACAGTATCTGAAATTTGCTGAGGCAATGATGGACAAGCCTAGGTCCTATTATGCCTTTGAGATGTTGTATTGGACCGGAATCCGGGAAGGGGAA
This sequence comes from bacterium, assembly GCA_022774325.1. Taxonomy (GTDB): domain Bacteria; phylum Bacillota; class Clostridia; order Lachnospirales; family Lachnospiraceae; genus Allocoprococcus. The sequence continues at coordinate 9,383 of JALFNN010000114.1, forward strand.
CTGCTTGCCCTCACACCGTCAGATTTTGATTTTGAAAAGCAGACGGTGCGAATCAATAAAACGTATCACCGGATGAAAAAGCAGGACATTATTACCTCGCCCAAGACTGCGAAAAGTAATCGGATCGTTGTGATGCCGGAGTTCCTCTGTGAAGAGATGCAGGACTATTTTCAGATGTATTATTCACTGGCACCGGATCAACGGATCTTCCCATTTTCCAAATCCTATCTGAAACATGAGATGGAAAGGGGATGCAAAGCGACAGGAGTTCCGGTTATTCGGATTCATGATCTTCGCCACCCGTATGTCAAGCACACGACAAAAAAATATAATTCTGAAAAGCAGAAAACCCAAACTACCAATCTTAGTGCTGATAGTCTGGGTTTTCTGTTTTTGCTTTTTATTCTACGACTTTGCCCGTAGTATAGGTGGGATTAT
>JALFNN010000010.1 GCA_022774325.1 bacterium
GATGGAAAATCGGCAGTTGCTTCTTCTGCCTACCGCTCCGGCGAAAAGCTCATGGATGACCGCACAGGTCTTGTTCATGACTTTACGAAAAAGCGTGGAGTTGTATTTACAGAAGTTGCACTTCCGGCACATGCTCCGCCGGAATATGCTGACCGGAATGTATTATGGAATGCGGTGGAAAAGGCAGAAAAGAAATCCAACGCACAGCTTGCGAGAGAGATAGAAGTGGCACTTCCAAAGGAGCTTTCAAGGGAATGTCAGATTGAAATTGTAAGAAGGTATGTGCAGGATAATTTTGTTTCCGTTGGCATGTGTGCCGACTGGGCATTGCATGATAAGGGTGATGGCAACCCCCATGCTCACATTATGCTGACCATGCGTGGCATCAAACCCGATGGCACATGGGCACAGAAGGAAAAGAAGATTTATGCCCTTGATGAAGACGGAAACCGCATTCCACTCATTGACCCTGCTACCGGAGAGCAGAAGCTTGGTAAACGGAATGAAAAGCTTTGGAAACGCATTACTGTAGAACCAAATGACTGGAACGAACACAGTAAAGCAGAAATCTGGAGAAAATCATGGGCAGATATCTGTAACGAATATCTGTCTTTGGAACAGCAGATTGACCACAGAAGTTACAAACGGCAGGAGCTGGATTTAGAGCCTACCATCCACGAAGGGTATCGTGCCCGCAAGATGGAGAAGGCAGGCTTTGTTTCTAATCGGTGCGAATACAACCGGATTGTAAAAGCTATCAATTCACTTAAGACAAAATGGTTACAGACAGTCCGTGAATTACAACAGACCATTATAGAGAAAGGACGTTTTTTATATGAACGAATTGCAGGATACCTTGGAGGAAATCATGAAGATTTTTTCCTCACAGGAAGAGATGCTGGACATCATGGAGGAACAGCAGAAGGAGTTGGATTTTCTTCGGAATACGATTCAGAAGCAGGACGAATTGCTGAAGAAATTGAACGAAGAGAATGCCAAGCTGTCGGCAGAGAATCAGGAATTAGCCGGACAGAATCTGCGATTGCAAACACAGAATCAGCAATTGCAGAAATTATGCAAAGAGTAAAAGAGAAAGCGAGGGAACGAGATGAACGAATCAGAAAACTTAAAGAACGAAGACGACTTGTTGAGTCTGTCGGAGACACTTATGGAGGAGAACGAAACTTACCGTCATCGGATAAATCAGTTGGAGAATCAGATACAGACGCATTTATCCGACAGGCAAAAGCTGAAATCGCAGATACAATCCATGCAATCAACTCTGGACGCAATAGCGCAAGAGAATCAGAACTTGAACGCTCATATCGCCAGATTAGCAGAGAGCGATTTGGTACTGGTGGAGAACGAGAAGTTGAAAAAGGAAAATCAGCAGGTGCTGGCAGAGAAAGAGAAGGCTCAGAGAATCTTCGCAGAAGCCGAGAAAAAGGCAGAGAACGCTAATGTTGTCTTAATGAAAGCGAAGGCATTGGAAGCTGATTTTAACAATCATATTTCCGTTGAAGCTAAGCATATCCGCAAGCAAGTAAAAGCAGATATGCAAATACAGTTACAGGAAAAGTTGCGAACGCAAACCGCTACACTTGGCGTATGGACATGGGTAATTGCTTTTATCAGCATTGTTCAAACTGGTTATATCTTTTTTGTCAACAAAGATGTAGTTGCCACCATACCTGATTGGTTTCTGAATCGTGGCAGGAATGTGATGAACATTTCAAATTTGCTTTGTAGGGTGTATCAGTGGTGCTATGAATATCTGGCTCAGTATGTCCATTCCTATGTGGCAGTTGGTATTATTGCTTTAGTGTCTGTTGGGATTGCGGCAGGTGTATTTGTACTTGCGAAAATAGCATTTGACAGGATTACAGAAAAGTGTGATGACCGATGGCAATATTACAAAAACACTGGTGTTGCAGAACTTAGAAAGGCTGTGTCCGTAGCACTTTGTGTTATCAGTGTTACATTGTCAATGTTATCTGTTTCACTGATTCCGGTAGATATTAATGTGCTAAGCTGGTGGCTTATTCTTTCGGCAGGTCTGAATTTTTTGTATCATGGCAGTTGTAAGGGCAGTTACCATTAATGCATAAAAGTACTCCCATGGGCAGATGAAATCTGCTCACGGGAGAGTAATACAAAGGCGGTTCAAACTGAAAGTTTCCTCTCTATCAATATGTTAACACTTCAATCTGCCCATTTTCAGGATGTGGTATTCCTAGAACATACTGCATTAGTGTTCCATGGCAAACAACAATCACCGAATCAAAATCCTTATATTTATCCAAAACTTTCATAACACGTTTTTTCATCTGCTCCGCAGATTCCCATAAGCATGTTTCTCCTATCGGATGTCGGCCTTCATTCTCACTTAAGGCTTTATACGACTTTTCCGCAATATCATCCGGTAAAAAATCATATGAAACTGCATCTGCTAACCATTCATGTAAATCCGTTTCAACCTTCATATCTATATTTAACTCTTTGGACAAAATTGCTGCACTATGCAAAGTTCGTCCAAAAGGCGATGCAATAATCAGTTCTGCATTTGCCAGCCTTTCGTCCTTTGCCGTTTCCTTAATCTGGCCAATTCCCTTTTCAGATAATGTCATCATGTTGTAACTAAAGTCTTTGTAAAATTTTTTTCCTGCCATGGATGTATCCATGTGTCCGTGTCTAACAAAATAGAATGTTGTCATGTGTTCCTCTTTTCTTCTTAAGCATTTGTAACAACTTCGTCTCTCTTTTTATCATAATTTCATCGAAAAAATCTTCTGTTTTATACTTTAAATTGGTATCAATTGCTTCATCTAAATGCACGAATCTAAGTATAAATCCCGCCTCTGCTTCATATTCATCCAGTTTTTGTTCTGTTACTATATTTTCCACTTCGCAAAAATAGTAAAAATTTTCCTGCTCGAAAATAGTGTTAGGGGTCTTATTACTTTTTTGACGACGTAAAACACTTCCAAATTCCCTTACTGATTTAGGAATAACAACCAATCCAGTTTCTTCTCTGACTTCACGTATCAATGCTTCTTTTTTATCCTCACCTGAAAGAATTCCTCCACCAGGAAACTTATAGTATTTTTCTTTTTGACTATAAACAAGTGCTATTCTCCCACAATCATCAAAAATAACCCCTCGCGCTGATGGTCTGGAAAAAACATTATCACCTAACTCATAATCATGTAAATCTATTTCAAATAATAGCTCCATAATAACCTCCATACCCAAGGTGAAAATTCAAATTAATGTGTGTTTTCAGACTCACCAAAAGACTGAAATTTTTAGTTCTATCTTGTCAAAACTCCAAAATCACTTTTGTCACCTGAAATGTGTAAATTCTTTCCTCCACAATCCTGAACATGCTATTTAAAACTCCATTGTAAGCCCCACATGAAGTTGCTCCAACATATCTGTCAATTCCTCTTTCATTATGTTATACGCTCTCTCCTTCGTACAATGACCGGTACAAACATAGCTTATTCCCGTACTTTTTATCTTTCGTGCAACCTCCCTTATTTCTGCTTCACTCTTATTGAACAGATGAAAACCACCGATTAGGCCATAGACCTTTTTATCCGGAAATGTTGCCATTACTTCCTGAATGATATTGACCGCACCGCCATGCGAACAGCAATTAATAATGACCAGCCCCTTGTCCGTATCAAGTACCAGACTTTGTTCATGCGAAAAATTATCCGGTACAAATCCTTGCGGAGTTTTCAGATACATCATTTCCCGCTTACCGATTTTCTGCAACCCCGGCGTTTTGTGTGGAATCAGATACACACCATCACACAGCCTGTAATCACCGGTTGCAAATTCAATTCTGTCAGCATAATCCGTTAATATATTTCTCGGAAGCCCAATATACTTTCTGAAAAAGAATTTCTTGGCATAACAGTTTTCTTTTGCTCCTTCTCTGAGATAGAATTTTGCTTTCCTGTTTTCTTTGAAAAAGCACACCATACCGTTTGCATGATCGTAATGAGCATGGCTGAGCGTCGCATAATCCACATCCTCCATGCAAAACCCGAGTTTTTTCATATTCTCGGCAAACAAACCAGATGCCCCTGCATCGACCAATATTTTCTTATCTTCATATTCCACCAATATCGAAAGTCCCCATTCCCCTTTGATATCGCCCTGTGGAATGTTGTCCACTATGACTGTCAATTTTGTTTTTTTCATAATCATTTCCTCATCATATAAAGCTGAAAATTCAAATTCGTCTCTCAGTTAAACACGCCGGCTTACTGAAAGTTATCTCTCTTTCTATAACTCTTTACTATGTTGCCAATGAATGCCTATGTGTCCAATTCCTAAAATCACGCAAGCAATTAGCATCCATATTACTTTTCCGTATATTCCCAGCAGAAAGAAAGCAAGTACCTTATTTTCATTCTCTGCTGTGTAACCTTGTGGCTGATTTTTCGCCCATATTATATTGGGCACCATGAGCATAATCATAAATATCAG
>JALFNN010000033.1 GCA_022774325.1 bacterium
TTGCTCTCAACGGGATCCAGACAGCTGGAAAGCTATGATTTTGAATGATGAAGTGTCTGCTAATTCCATCATGAAAAGAGCAACAAAACACTACACAATCAAGATAAACATACGATAACTTATCAACAATCAACTAAATACGAGCGGCCGTTCTGCTCCGCATAGCGGCCGTTGAAAAACGCATTTGCGACCGCCAGAGGGCGCAAACTGCAATTATAACTCACTTGTTTTTCACATCCTCATCTTAAAGTATTAGATTTTTCAACTTTTTTTAGGCTTTTCATTCAATATTACATTCCTATGAACTTCTTATAAATCACCCCAATCGCCGATAAAGTTGCTATGTAAAGGCGAAATACGAATCCGATCAATCATTATTTTGTTGTACCAAAACAACTATGTCATAAAAAAGGTGCCAAGGGCAATTTCTACATCTACCCTCAACACCTTTTTATTCATATCAACTCAAATATTCTAAACAAATAAAACGCAATTTATCAGCCTAACTCCAATAACTCTCCACAACCTTTTCCGCCTGCTCTCTGGACATTTCAAATTTCTGCATTACTCTTTGAATGGCAGTATCTTTCTCTGTCCCGAAATCATATAAAGTTTCCACTACACCTTTTATCACGCCGAGTTCCATGCCACATTCCATACCACGCGTCATTCCTCGCTCCATTCCAATCTCTATTCCTTCATTATACAAGTCTTCCAACGCCTTACACATATCCACAGTCTCCTTTCCCTGGCTTTTCTCTATATTTTCCTTTAACATTCTCTCCGAATGCAAAAATTCCCGGATCACATAATACGTTTCTTCATCTACATTTTGCAAATATTCTTTTCTGTCGTTTATGTACTTCAATAAATTTTCTTTATCTCCCCTACACTGTATCATACCCAGAACTTCTTGTAAATCGCTTTTGAATCGCTCTAAATGCTCCAGATTCCCAGCATCAATCAGGTTAATCCGATAATTCGGAACATATTCCTTCAAAACTGCATTTTTCTTCTCATCCTCACTCCACCGCAGCATTACTCTGTCCCATACTACTACCTCCGTATTCTGTTCTTTTGTTCATCAAAGTTGAATTATTCGGCGAAACTGCCTTTGAATTTTGAACCGTTTTGGATAACGGTTATCAGACGAATAGATTCTATCTGTCCGGATCGGACTCCGTCTGAGATTTTGATGTGTGATTAGTATAGCACAGAGTTTCCTCTTTGCACAGCCTCTAAATATACAAAACTACCGGAAATGATTTTCTACATCTCCGATAGTTTCTTACATTAGATATCTTTTCGTAATACCATCCACGCAATCCTATAGATAGAGAATTCCTATTGATCTACCTATCTCCAGTAACTCTCCACATCCTTCTCCGCCTGTTCTCTGGATATTTCGAATTTCTGCATTACTCTTTGGATTGCAGCCTCTTTCTCTACTCCGAAATCATGCAATGTTTCCACAACACCTTTTACCATGCCACATTCTATTCCTTCATTATACAAATCTTCCAATGCCTTACACATATCCACAGTCCCCTTTCCCTGACTTTTCTCAATATTTCCCTTCAGCATTCTCTCCGAATGCAAAAATTCCCGTATCACATAATACGTTTCTTCATCTACATTTTGAAAATACTCTTTTCTGTCGTTTATGTACTTCAATAAGTTTTCTTTATCTCCCCTACACTGTATCATACCCAAAACTTCTTGTAAATCGCTTTTGAATCGCTCTAAATGCTCCAAATTTCCAGCGTCAATCAGATTAATCCGATAATTCGGAACATATTCCTTCAAAACTGCATTTTTCTTCTCATCCTCACTCCACTGCAGCATTCCGTACAGATCTTTGCTTCCGTCCCACTGGTCTACATCATAGTAGAAAACTAGTGTAAGCACCGGAATCAATCTATCATCTTTTCGAAATTTCGAAAGGAATTCTGCCGTACTTATCTTTTCCACATTTTTAGTCCACATCCTTTGAATCTGCCCGACATAAGACAGACTGTCGTACAGCATATTGCGTACTGACATGGCATAGTGCACTTTTGCCTGATTCTCTCATGCCAATAAGATCAGCACCGCTTCTTTTTTCCACTTCATAACAATATCCCGATACCGGTGGACTTCCTGTTTCTTCCCATTCTTGTCCGTCATCAGGACGTCTTCTTCTCCATCTGCCGGTTCTAATTCTTCCGGCCGGATCACCTGCTCTCCATCAAATACTGTTGCATTGAATAAATCTGCAAATCGTTTTGGATTTCCCATCCACTGCCGCACCGCAGCATTGCTCTGGCCCATACTAATCTCCATTCCGCCGCCTTTGGCTGGCGGCACAAATAGTAATGAAAGTGTTCCAACTCTCTACGTTGTGCTGTAAAATAGTTTGCAAGAAGCTACACTACAAAGCACGGGAGGAGGAGTTGTAATAACTTT
>JALFNN010000060.1 GCA_022774325.1 bacterium
ATTGTTTATGAATTGTACGGATATTAATGCCAAAAACCTTTGTATATAGCAGTGATTTGGGCAATCTGAATATGTTTTTAACTATTATTTTGAAAACAATTAATACAATTTATTGCAAAGATACCTTTTGACCCCAGCATCGTGGCAAAAGGAACGTCCCTATATCATTGCTTCAATCTCTTCTTTTTCAGGCATAGAACGAATCGCACCTTTCTTGGTGGTAATCAGAGAAGCGGCCGCATTTGCAAAAGTCAGCATCTCTTTCAGATTCTCTTCGCTCAAATCTTCGATGCCATGTTCCAGCACATAGTTCAGAACGCTTCCACAGAAGGTATCTCCGGCTCCTGTGGTGTCAGCTACATGTTCCTGAGCAAATCCCGGAACTTCGACGCGAAGATCTTTATAATATGCGCGGCTTCCGTCTTTTCCTAATGTCAGGCATACCAGTGGAATCTGGAAGCGGTCACGGATGATCTGAATTCCTTCGTCATAATCCTCTACTCCTGTAATAAACTGAATTTCATTATCAGAAATCTTCAGAATATCGCAGTGTTCCATTGCAGCCAGGATCTGTTCTTTAGCCAAGTCAAGTGAACTCCACAGCGGCGGGCGAAGATTCGGATCCAGTGAAATAAGAAGTCCGTTCTTTTTCGCAAGTTCTACTGCTTTCTTGGTTGCTTCTCTTACATCGTCATGTGTCATGGAAAGTGTTCCGAAGTGGAAGATTCTTGCTTTGGCAATCGCTTCCTCGTCAATTTCCTCTTTCTTCAACATCATATCTGCTCCCGGTTTCCGGTAAAATGAGAATTCTCTATCGCCATCCGGGAAAGTATGTACAAATGCAAGTGTTGTATTGATTTCTTTGTCAACTAATAAGTTGTCAGAATTAATCCCTGCCTCTTCGATTGTTTCCCGAAGCAGACGGCCAAACTGGTCATCCCCTACTTTGCCGATGAATGCTGTCTTCTTCCCAAGCTTACGCAGTATTGCCAGAACGTTGCAAGGTGCTCCACCCGGATTCGCCTCAAACAGATTATTTCCCTGTTCACTCTTTCCATTCATCGTGAAATCGATCAACAATTCTCCCAGTGCAATTACGTCAAATTCTTTTTCCATGATTTTTCTCCTCCTTAAATTTCTTTTTCCGCGATGCGCTCTATTTTAAATACGTTCAGCGTATCCACATCCGGACAGGCAAACACAGCCGTCCCTTTCTCCTGCCCGGGTATTTCTCCGCCATACCGCAGAATATCAATATATGGAAATGCAACATGCATCGCCATCGGACACAGTTCCCCTCTCTGGGTGTCAAAATCAAAGCTTTCTCCGATCTGGTGTCCTCGATGGCATCCTTTAGGACCTTTTCGGTCTATCAATGTTATTTTTATTTTTGGTCTTCCCATCAGTCCAATACCTCCAGACAGCTTTCAATCGGAATTCCTTTAAATTTGTCCTCATTGTTTTGATTCATGGAAATCAATGCTTTTGTGGCATCCATTGCTTTCTCGGTACTTTCAATCAGCGTTTTTCCTTCTAATAATTTCCCCATAAACACGGAGGAGAAAATATCTCCCGTGCCCGGGAAGCGTACCGGAATGCTGGTAAATGGACGAATACTTCTTTCCTTCGTCTGATAATCATATACGATCACCGCTTCCTTGTGATCGACCACCGCACTTGTAACCACAATCGAATGAGCTCCCTGGGCAAGCAGCTTCTCAATCAGACAATCCGCTTCCTCTAGCGTCATGCCATCTTCTTTATACTGCTCCCCGGCAAGACATGCTGCTTCTGTATAATTCGGCACGATATAATCTGCCACCTTTACCAGTTCCTTCATATGGGATATGGTCTGCTCCGTCACGCCGTTATAAAGCTTTCCTTCGTCCCCCATGATCGGATCCACAAAGATTCTCGTTCCTTTCCTGCTCTGCTGTCTGCAGAATTCTGCCACAAGCTTTGCCTGCCTTTCCGATACGATAAATCCGGTAGATACCGCATCAAAAGAAAACCCCAGTTCATCCCAGATCTTCATGGTATGCTCCATGTAATCCGTCGTTTCCAGTATATCAAATTTTCCGTAGTCAAGGGTATTTGACACCAACGCGGTCGGAAGATTATAAATATGATGACGCATGTGGGAAAGTACCGGTATCATTGCAGATAAAGCAACTTTACCGTATCCGGCCATATCATTGATCAGTAAAATCTGTTTACTCATAACTGTCCGCCTCTCCTTTTGCCTAAATTCATATGATGTAGGGATCAAAAGGTATTTCGCCCCCTATGATACACGGATTTCTCCGCGCTTTGTGCTCTCGAAATCCTATCATCATTCATATACCTAGATTATAAAATACATTTCCGCTCAGTGCAAGCGTCAGGTTCCTTAAAACAGGCTTTACTCCTTCCTTCCGGAAAGAATAAAGCCTGTCTCTTATCTTGATAATTCTTCTTTTGCCCGTCTTATTATTTTCCACTCTTCCTGCGGCACATACTCTTTGGATATTCCATCGTCCGTATAGAGCACATACTCCGCATACTCATCTGCAAATCCGATCCATTCCAGACGATTTTCATCCACGTCGGAAACGGATTTTACATTTTCATCGAGAACAGCAAACGGAAGCATATGATTTTTCTTTACGAAAATAACGACCTCGTCCAGCGCAACATCCACATAATGATGTCCCTTTCCAAGGACCTGACTGTTCCAGTCTTCCGGCGACTTCATACGCACCATAAGCATTTCTTCCGGAAGATATACGTAACGTCCCTTTGCATTCTGCGTATATATCGGGGCAATCATAATACTGTCGCCGACCAGAAGCTGGTCTTCCACTCGATAAGCCTGAGAGTCTTCCGGATAGTCAAACGCCAGCGGTCTGAAATACATCTCATCATTCAGTATCGCCTTCATATATTCACTGTAAAGATACGGAACCAGACTGTACCGAATACGGATGATATTCCGGAATTCTGGAATCTTGTCAAACTGATAAACCTCCTGTGCTCTTGTTCCAAGCGCCGCATGATTTCTCATCAGAGGTGTAAACATACCGAATTCCAGCCAGCGCATTAGCAAATCTTCCGTAGTATCACTTCCAAAACCTCCAATGTCAGAACCTGTATACAGGATACCGACCATATTCAGTGACGGCATCTGCTGCATACTTGTCAGGATCTGACTCCACCAGGAATTATTGTCACCTGTCCAGATTCCTCCATAGCGGTGCATTCCGATATAGGACGAACGGGAAAATAACAAAGTCCTCTTTTCCGGAGCAATTTTCTCAAATGCTTCTGCCGCCGCTCTTGTCATATTAAATCCATAAAGATTATGCACCTTCTCATGGCAGATCCATTTGCCATCCATATTATGGTAGAAGCTCTTGTAGTCTTCCGGACTGTTGGACAATCCCATAACCAGATCTTTGATATGGGAAAATGAATTAAGATCCAGATTTTCATCCTTCATGGAAAGCAGCTCTTCAAACGCCTTTTTTAGCCGCTCTTCCGAATAGAAAATAGCCGGTTCATTCATATCATTCCAGAAACCTTCGATTCCCTGTTCCATCAGCCATCTGTATTTTCCACCAAACCATTCCCTGGCTTTTGAGTTCAGAACATCCGGAAAATGTACTTTTCCAGGCCATACTGCTGCCACAAAATCTTTTCCATTCTCATCCTTGCAGAAATAATTTTCCTTCACACCTTCTTCGTAAATCGGATAGTCTTTCTCAATTTTTACGCCGGCATCGATGATCGGAACAAAATGAATTCCCTCCGCCTTCATTTCAGCCGTAAATCCCTCAAAATCAGGAAACTTTTCCGTGTCTACCGTAAAATCTTTAAATCTTTCCATATAATCGATATCAAGGTATACTGCATCCAGCGGAATATCATTTTCACGATGTCCTTCCACAACTTTCCGGATATCACTCTCATTTTGATAGCCCCAGCGCGACTGCTGATAACCGAAGGCCCACTTCGGAGCAACATAACTCTGTCCGATCAGTTTGCGGAATTGTTTTACAATATCCTTCAGATTTTCACCTTCAATGACATAGATTACACAATTTCTGTCTGCCGTGATCACCAGCTCATCCAGATGCGTTTCCCCCACATCAAATACAACTTTTCCGGGATCATCCACAAAAATACCAAAAGATTTTTCTTTCTTTTCTGCACGGTTCTCTCTGCATAAGATCATAAAATTGTGCGCCCCATATAAAGAATGCTTATTTTCCGTATGTACCGGATCATCTGAGGCATTGCTGATATAAGCAAATCCTCTTTTGTTGATGCCGCGCACCTGTTCGCCAAGTCCATACACAATATCTTCTTCATCCATTCTGCAGCTGAGTCGGACCATATCATCTTTCACTTCCAGATCCATCACCGTAATCCCCTGCTCGCATTCCGGAAGCTCCATCACAACCGCTCCCGTCTCAATCGGCTCTCCGAATATATATTTCCTGATCATGTTCTTTCCCTCCTGAAATGACAGCTCATCATTTAATCTACATTCATTATACACGGCACATAGGACGATTTCTTGTATTATTCGTTCTAAAAATAACACAATATTATCCTTTTTCTACAATTTCAGACTTCTTGCCGCCTTATACCCATATTTTTCTTCCGCCTCCAGAACCGCACGGTTTACCGCTTTCCCAACCACATGCGCCGCCAGCGTTCCTACAACGTCCGGATTTGATTTTACTTTTCCGACCGAAAGCGCATAGATGGAATCCCCATCCATAGAAGTATTCACCGGGCGAATGGTCCGGGCAAGTCCGTTGCTTGCCATGGCCGCCACTTTATTCATCTCTGCTTTATCAAGCCCTGCATTCGTAATAACAGCGCCAATAGAAGTGTTAAACGCGAACTTACTTGCAATCTGAAGCAGTTTTACCATTTCCTCCTCGCTGGAAATCATTCCGTCTTTTTTGCTGTTGAGAAGCCCTGCAAGCTGTTTCTGGGAATCCATTTCAAACACATCTCCGATTGCGTTCACGACAACGATCGCTCCCACCTGAAGGCTTCCAACCTGCAGGCAATAGCATCCAAGTCCGGACTTCATGGCAAATTTATCCCCATGAATCTTACCGACAGTGGCGCCCATTCCGGCACCTACATTTCCATTACGCTCCATATTTTTCTCACTGTCCAAACAGGCCGCGTAACCCATCGCAGCATCAGGACGCACTTTCCCGCTCGCACATCCACGCCGCAAGGTGCTTTTTTAACACAAATAATAACACTGCATCCCGTGCCATGTTCTTCATCCTGCGCATGGCCAATGCGTATATTTTTTATACTGTTAAGACTTATTTCCTTCCACTGGCTCATATTAAATCCTCCTTAATCTGCCATTTTCTCGGAATGTAAACGCTTCACTTATCTACTTCAAATCCATCTCTCTATTAATGTGATATTCCTTATATAATGCATTTCTGAATTTCAAATCACTCGTTGCCCTGCCAAGATCATCAATCCTGGAATCTTTGAGCAATTTCTCCGTTAATGTAGCAAAATAATTCTCTCCGGTTTTAATTCCGGTTTTAATTCCATCTTCCACACCATCTTCATACAATTCTTCCAATGCTTTACACATGTTCACAGTCTCCTCTCCCTTAGACTCAGGTATCACCTTCTTCAGCAGTCTTTTCGAATGCAGAAGCTCCGCAAATGCCTGATATGTTTCTCTATCCACACTGCAAAAATAATTCTCATGCTTTTTAACAAAATTCATCATCTGTTCTTTCTGACTTCTATATTTCAACATGCTGAAAATCTCTTGTAAATACAAGGGATCCCATTGGCATTACAGCCATCTTATTCTGTTTTTGATGATTCATATTTCCTCCTGAACTCTGTTATTATTTGCATACAAAACGAGACAAGCGCTCATTTTCTGATATATTGCATCAAAAAAGCGCAGGCGTAAATCCATTTTATATCCGGACTTACGCTTGCGCTGCTTCGATAACACAAGTATAAAAGAAAAAAATTATTTTGTCAAAAGTATTTTTTTAGGCTGTATATACAACTTCTCCGTCGATCATGGTCACCTGTACTTTTGCATCGGTATCCAGTCCCAGTCTTCCTTTGACCACGATGATATCCGCATCTTTTCCTGCTTCCAGGCTGCCTAAACGATCTTCCAGACCGAGCTGTCTGACCGGATTGATCGTTACCATGCGAAGGACACGCTCCGGTTCCACACCTTCTCTGACCGCTTCGCCCATGTGATGATACAAAGACTCTTCACTCAGGATCGGAGAATCCGTAATAAGTGCAACATTCACTCCGCGATCATCCAGCATTTTCACCGCTTCCACATCAATTTTACGGCGTTCCCCAGCCGCACGGTAGGTCGCGATTGGGCCATAGCAAATATCACATCCACTCTCTACGATCTCATCCAAATAATCGGTGGCTCCCCATGCATGCTCCAGTGAAAACCGTACGCCATATGCGGTTGCAACCTCGATTGCCGTCAGCATATCGTACTGTGTACAGTGGATTTTACAAGGAATTTCTCCCCGAAGTGCCGGGATGATTGCTTACATATTTGCCACAAATTCAGCCTCCTTCCTTTGCTATTTTTTCAACAATCTTGATAACATTATAACTTTAATATTGTAAATTGTCAATTGTTAACAATTTAAAGGGTAGCTTATCATTGCTTTTTTCACAAACTGCACACAAAAACAGTGTGGATTTTGTGCATTTTATCTTATATACGCAAAATCCACACTGTTATGTTTTTGTTTTATAGCGATAAAAACTGCAAAAGCATCTCTATCTTGAGTCTGGAAATCCGATCTTCCAATTCCACATCCAACAGTTCCTTGATCTTGGCAATTCTCTTGCGGATCGTATTGATGTGTACATACATTTTCTCTGCTGTAATGCTAAAGTTCATGTTATTTTCCAGATAAATCTTCAAAGTCTTCAAAAGTTCTCTGTTCTTCTCATCTTCCATAAGGATCCGGTACTGGCTCAGCATTTCCTCCAGTTCCTCTTCTTCAATATCGATCCATGCATATGGCCCCAGCATCTCATAATCCCAGATCTGTTTTTCTGCGAACAGCTTCCTGCCCATCGTCATCACTTTCTGGCATTTCTGCACACTCTTCTTCAGCGACAGCAGATCCACAGAATCACGGCATATCGCAAATTCCAGCTCCATATTGCTGCATTTTTCTCTGACCTTAAGCCGGAACTCTTCCAAGACATTCTCCAAATATTTCAGACTACACATATCTTTTTCCTGTGTATCCCAGAGAATCATTCCATTGTTCTCATCCAAAAACGCAAATCTCCCAAATTTAGATACCGAGCTGTCCTGAAAAGCTCTCACAAAATTCTTACGTTCGTCTCTGGCATTAACAGCTGCATCTTTCGTCTGGGCAAACATCATACAGATATATTTCTTCGACATGGGAATTCCATGCTGGCTTGCCTGATAGATCAACCGGTCCTTGTCTTTCTCATCATAATTCAGAGCATACAAAATAAAGTTCTCAAATCCGATATTTCCGACACTTTGTGCAACCATGATCTGTTCGTACACCGATTGAAGTTCCAGGAACGCAATCCGAATCGAATACTCATCGCAATAATCTATAAATTCCTTTGACTCCATGACAACAAAGTAAGCCTGCACCACTTCATTCATGACAACGGGAATCAGAATCCAGCTGATCCTTGGACCATCCGGGCTTTGCGGATCGATCAAACGGTATCTCATCATATTAATATGTTCACAGAGAATATGTCTTGTGTGTTCCATGGAAGGATTCCAGTAATCCTCATCCTTCAAATGGGAATCATCCGATATTCTTCTGAAGTTTGCAGAACTGTAATACGCCTTTTCTTCGCTGATATCATAGAGAAAAGCCGGGAAATGCATCTCCAACTCTACAGCCTGAAGAATTTTTTTGATTTTCCTTTCTTTAAAATCCAGATTAGACAGCTGAAACACACTGTCATTCTGAATTCGGAATCTTCGAAATGCCTGGTTCATCACAGTCACATTAATCTGATTAATGACATCCATGAACGCAATTTCAAATGGCATGCTGATGAGCGGTACATCGTGTTTCTCAAACAATTCGATCACATGCTCCGGAATCTCATCCATGTATCGCGCCCTCTTAATCATAAGTCCGGCTGTACGCTGCATGATCCCGTTCTTAAATCCGTCATCCAAACAGTGAGGCTCCTTCGAAAGCGCATATCCCGACGTCATCGAAAGTTCTTTTCCCTTAGCCCATCGAAAGGCATCCGGAGAATCCATAACTGCGATTCCCTGCACTTCTTTAGACAATCCATTCTTTCCGGCCACCACATGAAAATCTTTAAAAAAATCCAAGGCCAACAGTTGATACAATGCTATTCCCATATTTCTTTCCACCTTTTGTAAAACAAGCCAATCCAATTGTATCCAAATTTAAAACAAGTGTAACATTCGCCTTGACTTGATGTCAAGAATACGATTGTTACACTTATTTATGATTCATGATTTCTCCGGACTAGCCTTCATACATCGGAGTATATTCATCCTTCTTTTCTTCAAACTCTTTCAAGATATCTTCCCGAACTTCCGGCTTATTATAGAGATCATATGCAATTCCGGCAATAACCTGCGCAGCACACAGCGCTCCTTTCTCTCCAAGGGAACTACCGGCTGCAGCTGCCGACTGCCAGGTATGCGGAGCCACACCCGCCGGCCAACAGGATGTCGATATCGCACACATCGGCATCATATGACTGACATCTCCGCTGTCAGAAGATGCAGTAAGCGGATTGATCTCATACAGATTGCGCGAATTCAATTTCCACACCATCGGCTTTCCTTCTGTCTCATACAACTTCTGCGCTTTCTCTTTGTCTGCGTCGGAAACGGATTCAAGGAGTCGATTGGCGAATGCCATTTCTTCTTCGTCAAATACAGGCAGTTCTGCCTCTTTCAGATTTTCATAAGCCAGATCTCCAAACGCATGATTTTCCTGCATTTCACAGCATCCATAATCCACTTTCATTTCCACCTGGGTTTCTGTCATAAGTGCTGCGCCTTCCGCCACTTTTCCAACTCTTGCAAGAATCTCTTTTACGTCGGAAATGTACGGTGCTCTCACGAAGTACCATGAACCCGCTCTCGGCGGAACGATATTCGGAGCAAATCCACCGCTGTCTGTGGTGTAATGAATTCGTGCTTTGGATGTCACATGCTCTCTTAAATAGTTCACACCTACATTCATAAGTTCCACTGCATCCAGCGCACTTCTTCCAAGCTCCGGTGCAAATGCCGCATGAGAACTTCTGCCTTTAAATTCAAAATGTGCAGATGCACTTGCCAGATATCCATTGTCATAGACCATGTTCGCACTCATCGGATGCCAGCTGATCGCAAAATCACATCCGTCAAACATATGATAATATGCCATTTTCACTTTTCCACAGAGAAGTTCTTCTTCCGGACATCCGTAAAAACGTACCGTTCCACTTATTCCTTCCGCTTCCAGATAACGTTTTACTGCGATCGCACCGACTGCTGCCGCGGAACCGAGCAGGTTATGCCCACATCCGTGTCCCGGTGCACCCGCTTTAACCGGTTCCTTTTTGTCCGTCACTTTCTGTGAAAGTCCGGGAAGCGCATCATATTCCCCTAAAATTGCAATCACCGGT
Organism: bacterium; assembly: GCA_022774325.1. Taxonomy (GTDB): domain Bacteria; phylum Bacillota; class Clostridia; order Lachnospirales; family Lachnospiraceae; genus Allocoprococcus. Next base: position 9,703 of record JALFNN010000060.1, read on the forward strand.
TTTCCGGAGCCGTACTCTGCACAAAATGCATGCTCCAGATGCTCTTCATTTATAATATGAAATCCTTCTGCATCCAAAAGCCTGCGGAAATAATCTGCCGAAGCTTTTTCAGTCCCACCTACTTCCGGATTTTCCCAGATTGTTCTGCAGGAGGTCTGAAGAAGAGACTCCATTTTCTTCACCTCAAGATGAAGATCTTTCTTTTCCATTTTCATTTCACCCTCTCCAATACAATTCTAAAATCTTACGCTTTCTTCTTTGTATTATTTGACATGGTAGCAAATCCAACTGCAATACTGATAAATACACAGCCCAGAGTTCCAAGCCAGTTAGAAGCGCCCGGAAGCCAGTTGAAAAGACCGATACCAATTGCAAAGTAAAGTGCAAATGCGATGACAAGCATAATCAGGCTATGTTTCACCATCTTTATACCAAACTGAACCATAAGTGCACCAAAAAGTGCCGGAAGCAGATAATTAAGTGCCGTCTTAACAGTAGCAGGAAGCATAGACAATACGCTTGTTCCAAGAATGGCTCCGATTGTAAGAACAGATACATTAATAATAATAGAAACAGCCATACCTAAAGTTGCAATAATAGATCCCTGCTCGGTACCCGGTTCAACATCCGCTGCCACCTGTGCCATACTTGCACACGGTACACGCATGTTTGAAATATTACCGGAAAGGAATGCCATGTAGGTTCCTGCGGTTCCAAGTACCGGATAATAAGAAATCGGCTCTACAAACCACAGAACTCCAAATGCGCTGACACCGCTGATAAATGCGGTCAGGAGCGCTGCCGGTTTTGGAAGGATTCCGTAAACAACTGCAAGTGCGATTGCCGGTGAAAAAGCTAATATAACTCCCAGCACGCCGGTAAGCTTACCTATTTTATTTACCTTAGGCATATATTCGTCTTTATAGAAATTATTGCTCATCTTATCTTCCTCCTTAAACCAGTGCAGTGATGATCATTGCACCCAGAATCGTAATTGTCAGGGCCCATTCTTTCAGCCATCCGATATTTTTCTTATTGGCAACTGTATTCAGTACAAACATGATAACTGCTCCGAGAATACATGCCAGCATGTTATGCCATGCGGAAGACATTGCCACTTCATCGGCTTTTAATACCATTGAATAGAACGGTTTGGAAATATGGCTTGCAACCATGGCTGCAAACACACCGATAATCGCGCAGTTTGCGATGGTTGAAAGTGTACCTGAGTTACCTTTGGAAAGCTTGTGCTCAATCTTATCCATCTTGTTTGCTGAGAAAGTTGAGAAAATTACCCAGCCGACAGAGCAGAGAACCATGGTCCATACTGCCATGGCAAGAGCTTCCTCAGTCATTGGATCTGTACCAAGCGTTACACCTACTGCTGAAGTACCAAGGCCCGCTGCAATAGACTCAAACATAACCGAACCGATCATAGCAAGGCGCATCCAGCCTACCGGTCCTCCTACCGTTACTAATAATGAAAGCATTCCGCTGAGTACCACGATGGATGGACCAATTGATGTGATGGCACTGCTCTTCATTGCCTTCTTCATCTTGTCCTCACCAAGTCCCATCTTCTTTCCTGCACCGTACGCCCCTCTCGCAAAAAGAACAGCCTGAATCACTACGAGTACTACCGGAATACCACAGGCTATCCACATTGGGATTCCATTTGCAATCTGCATTACATCCATTTTTGTCTCCTCCTTCTAATAACTTTTATCTATAAGTTCTATTGATAATCATAATGTTTTTATTTCCCGATAAAAATAAAGAAAATTTCACTTTTCCTTCACTTTCCTCTAACGATGAAAATTTTTTCACTTTTTATTCCGAATACTGTGAAAGATTGTACATTAAAAAATATTTATACCATTTTAGAAAATATATTTCTTACACTTTGATAAATAAAAAGGTATTCTATTATAAAGAACACGATAGCTGTTCAGACCCAGGCAGTATCTTCGAGGCTGGCTCTGAGCAGAAAAAGGAGGTCTATATGAAAAATCAGATTATGCTGGAAGCTGAAAAGATCAAAGACGAGATGATTGCATGGAGACGCGAACTTCATCAAATTCCGGAACTTGGTCTTACTCTTCCGAAAACGGTAAATTTTGTCACAAAGAAACTGGATGAAATGGGAATTGAATATACGGTCTATGAAGAAAGTTCCAATATTGTTGCCACGATTGGGCACGGAGACACATGCTATATGATCCGCGGCGATATGGATGCCCTTCCCATAGAAGAAAAATCCTGCGAATCATTCGCTTCTACAAACGGATGCATGCACGCCTGCGGACATGATATGCACACGGCAATGATGCTTGGTGCCGCAAAACTGATCAAGGCACATGAATCTGAATTAAACGGTGTTGCAAAGCTTCTGTTCCAGTCAGCAGAAGAAATCTTTGCCGGAGCAAAGGCAGCCATTGCAGGCGGTGTCATGGAGAACCCACATGTTGATTCCGCGCTGGCTCTTCATGTATTTTCTCAGAAACCTCTGGGAACACTTGGCGGCCACAAGGTTCCTGCCGCCGGTGTTTACGGTTTCCGGATCAAACTGACCGGGCAGGGCGTACACGGCTCCTCACCGGAGCACGGTGTCGATCCGATCAACACGGCAATCCATATCCATCTGGGCCTGCAGGAACTGATGTCCAGAGAAGTTTCCGGATTTGATGAGGTCGCTCTTACCATTGGCAAATTCCACGCAGGAAGTGCTGCCAATATTATCCCGGAAACAGCAGAACTGGAAGGCACACTCCGCGTATTCGATCCGGTACTTCGTGAGAGAATGATCCAGAGGATTCATACCATCACGCAGAATATCGCCGAGGCATATCGCACCAAGGCTGAGATTGAAGTCCTCAGTGATGTACCGCCTCTTGTATGTGACGAACAGGAAAATGCATGGAGCCGGGACGTGATCCATGAAGTCGATGATTCTCTTATCGTAGATGAATTCCACGCAATGGGATCGGAAGATTTCGCTTGTATCTCCGAACTGGTACCGGCAACCTTCTATATGGTGGGAGCCGGTGTGGAAAATCCGGACGAAAGACTGCCTCAGCATAATCCGAAGATCCGCTTTAATGAAGATGTTCTTCCGATCGGAGCCGCTATCTATACAACAGCCGTATTAAAAAAATTAAGTAGATAAGTCATATTTGAATACACAACCAGAGTCCTGCAAAATGCCTCCCTTCTCAACGATCAGGCATTTCACAGGACTCCTCCTCTTTTATTTATTCTGTTTTTTTCTGGATACTTCTGCCGCACCTATAATTCCGGCACCACTTACAAACAACAGAATCATCCACGGCATAACTGCATTCGTGTCTCCTATCTTTACAGAGCCATTGCCCTTTCCGTTTATCTTATCAGACGGTTTTGCATCACCCTGGTTACCAGTATTATTATTACCAGCATTATCTTTATTGTCGGAATTGTTTTTTTCCTCAACAATTTTAGCCAGCATTTCTGATACATCTGATTTTACAGAGCGTAATGTATCCATTTCTTTTTCTGACAGACTTCCTGACGCAATTAATGCATCAATTTCAGTTGCCAGACGTACGATAGCTTCCTTATCTGCAGAGGTTACAGTCTTTCCTTTATATTCTTTAACTGTTTCTTCAATCTGCTGAATCTTGTTTTCTATGGTCATTGAATGAATCGTAGTATCCAGTTCCATCTTAAGACCTATTGTATCACGGCGTTCACGAAGTACATCAATTGTACTAAGGTTATCTACCGGAGCATCATCCATTGATACGATCGGAGTCAAATTCTCAAATACAGATCCTTCCAATGTTGCGCAGTATTCATTAAAAACTATTTGCACATCTTAAGTCAGATGTTGCTCACAATCGCAGTAATCAATGCTTTAAACTGCGCAGCCACGCGGTCCGCCGTCTCCTGAACCTCTTTGTGATCAAGCTGTTTCGTTGACATACCTGCTGCTAAATTCGTGATACAAGAGATACCGCACACTTCCATTCCCATATGACGGGCAGCCATTGCCTCGCATGCCGTACTCATTCCCACGGCATCTGCTCCCCAGCTCCTGCACATCCGAATCTCTGCCGGTGTCTCATAGGCCGGCCCGGTGAGCTGTGCATAAACGCCTTCCCGAAGCGAAATTCCAAGTTTCTTCGCCTCTTCCCTGATGATTTCACGGATTCGCAGGCTGTATACCTCACTCATATCCGGGAATCGCGCTCCAAGTTCATCAATATTCGGTCCGATCAGCGGACTCGGAACCGCTGTCGTAATATGATCGGTGATCATCATGAAATCTCCCGGCTTATAGTCAAAGTTCACTCCACCTGCCGCATTGGTAAGAATCAACTTCTTCGCTCCCATCATCCCCATCAATCGGGTCGGAAGCACCACATCAGACATCGGATATCCTTCATAATAATGGACGCGTCCCTGCATGACAACGACCGGAACCTCACCCACATATCCGAACACAAATCTTCCTTTATGCCCCGCCACCGTTGATACCGGAAACCCTTCAATCTCTGTATAATCTACGGTTTGTTCTATCTGAATTCCATCTGCGTAATCGCCAAGCCCCGAGCCGAGGATCAGCGCCACCTCCGGCTGAAAATCCGTTTTTGTTCTTACACTTTTTAAGCACATTTCCAGTTTTTTGTAAATGTCATTCATCGCAAGCCTCCTTCTCCTAAATCAATTTTCTCTGAAACGATTTTCTTTAATCCTTCATACTGTTCTTTGCTGATCAGGATCTGATTGCCCTCCTTCGTGATCAGCCCTTCTTCCTGAAATTTCTTCACACCCCTACTCACACTCTTTACGCAAAGTCCCGTCTCATCCGCCAGATTCTGCCGATTTCCCTTGACATGAAGAATTCCATTCTTACTGTATCTCTCATAGCGCTCAACAAAAAGCAGCGCCAGCCTGTCAGATCCCTGCATGAAAAGGTACAGACGGCTGTTCCGCCCCTCTTTGAGAAGATATTCTCCGACCAGTTTTGCCTCATGCTTCAGTGACTGAATATCCGAATACATCCATTTTTCAAATTTATTTCTCGCGAGCTTTACCACCACACAGTCAGTCACAGTACGCAGCGTGGTCATGTATTTGTCCAGATCCATCAGAAATTCCATTCCTCCGAACGCGTAGACCCGGTTAAACTGCATAAAATCGTATGGCGTCCCGTATACCCGATAATCAATTGCTTCGATAATGCCGCTTCCTATAAAAAATATCGTATCTGCCGGTTCCCCTTCTCTTACAAAAATGGTTCCTTTTTTCAGTTCTTCTATCTGAAAGTTCTCCATAAGCCACAACGGAGCACTTTTAAAATATTCTTTAAATTGTTCCTGCCGCTCTTTTTCTACATCCTTCAGGAACGGAAGTGCATCATACAAATAATTATGTTTCACGCATCTTCCTCCTTTCTTTTGACACGGCCATTTTTAGACCAGTTTTTTCAAAATGGAATGTCCGATTGTTCCTTCCGGCATGTTTACGCCGAAATTTTCTGCCACCGAAGCCCCAATAACCGCAAAGGTATCCTCGTTCTCCAGCGCACCGCCGCCTTCCATCTTTCTGGAATAGGCGATAAGCGGCACATATTCCCTGGTGTGATCCGTACCGGTGTAAGTCGGATCATTTCCGTGATCTGCCGTCAGCATCAGCAGGTCATCCTCTCTTAGTTCATCCAGAAGGATACCCAGATTCTTGTCGAATTTCTCGATCTCTTTTGCATATCCTTCTACATCTCTTCGGTGTCCCCAAAGTGCGTCAAAATCAACCAGGTTGACAAAACACAAGCCTCGGAAATCCTTTTTACACAGTTCGATCGTCTGCTCCATGCCATGCACGGAGCTGTTGGAATGATGGGTTTCCGTGATGCCCTCACCGCAGAAAATGTCGTGGATCTTACCCACTCCGATGACATCCAGGCCCGCATCCTTCAGAGCATTCAACGCAGTCGCACCAGTGGGCTTCAGCGCATAATCATGCCGGTTGCTGGTCCGTTTAAACTCACCTTTCTTTTTACCTACATACGGTCTTGCAATGACACGGCCCACACGCCATTCATCCTTCATCGTAATTTCTCTTGCGATCTCACAGCAACGGTATAGATTTTCCAGATCAAAGGTTTCCTCATTTCCGCAGATCTGCAGCACAGAGTCCGCAGAAGTATAGACGATCATCGCTCCGGTGTTGATTTCTTCCTCACCAAGCTCTTCAATAATCTTTGTTCCGCTGGCGCTCTTATTGCCGATCACCCTCTTACCGCAGCGTTTTTCGAGTTCTTCGATCAGTTCCGGCGGAAATCCTGTATCCGTAAATGTCTTGAACGGTTTTTCTGTTTTAATCCCCATCATCTCCCAATGACCGGTCATGGTATCCTTTCCGTTACTTGCCTCCCCGAGACGCAGGTACCGCCCGGACGGGTCCGGAACAGGTTCCATCGCTCCGGCAGTATGGAGATTCAGCATGCCAAGCTTTCTCAGATTCGGAATGTCCAGTGTTTTCATTTTCTCCAGGATATGTCCGAATGTATCGACTCCCTCATCCCCAAACCTGGGAGAGTCCGGCATGGCACCAATTCCAAGCGAATCCAGAACGATCACAAAAATTTTCTTATATTCATTCATTTCACGCTCACCTCAATCTATGTTTCCTTACCTTCTGTCCAATTTTTCAAGCAGTCGTTTCTTCATTTCTTCATCCACAAACGCTGTCTTTGCCGCATTTTTCATCATATGTAAGATCTCTTCATCTGTAATTCCATAGGTTCTTTGAATAAAATCCAGTTCCTTCGTCAGAGACGTTCTGCTCACGGTCCGGTTATCCGTATTGATTGTGACCATTAATCCTGCATCCAGAAATTCTCTCAGCGGATACGCCTCGGTACCCGGAACCGCTTTTGTCTGCAAATTACTGATCGGGCACATTTCAATTCCCACACCGGCCTTACGTACCAGCTTCTGGATGTCCGGTTTTCCGCGCATGGCGATTCCGTGGCCGATTCTTCCGGCTCCCGCAAGCACAGAGTCTTCTATATTCTGCGCGTTTCCGCATTCACCGGCATGCAGCGTGAACGGCATTCCCAGCTCTTTAACCCGTTTAAACAGACTCATAAAGTCACTCATCGGGTAAACAGCTTCCGCGCCGGCCAGATCTGCAGCACAGACACCCTTGCCCAGAAATTCCCGGGCCGTCCGAATCATCTGATAATTTTCCTCTTCACTGTGATGCCTCATGGCACAGGTAATCACATTATACTCTACTCCAAAATCTTTTTTGCCTTTTTCCAGACCTTTCAGCAATGCAGAAATCACCTGACCGGTTCCCATTTCTTCTGTTACAGATAAAAGCGGGGCAAAACGTATCTCTGCATAGCAGACATTCTCCCGGCTCATCGTGCGAAGCACATCGTATCCCGCTCCTTCGAGACCATCTTCATCTTTCAGGCAGGAACAGGGCAGGTCGAACTTCTCCAGGTATTCTGCCAGGCTGCGGCAGTCTTCCTCCACACTGAGTTCCCGTACGGAAACCGCTCTGCCAAGCCGCGTTCCGATAAATTCCCGACTCAGCGATCCGTCCAGATGGCAATGAAGCTCTATTTTAGGCAGTTTCTTTAATTCATCGATTGTCATCTTTTACACTCCTAATCTTTCTCGATCCAATTGCTCTGCGGTACGTTTTATCCATCCTGTCTTACGCCAGATTCGTCGGGCCAAATCCCTGCGGGAGCAGTTCTTTCAGTGTAAATATTTCATACTGCTCTTTACCGGTCGCCAGAATGATCTGAAAGGTTTCCGGGTCACAGAATTCCATCATGACCTGACGGCAGACGCCGCAGGGAGCCGCGTATTCTGTCAGGACTCCATCTTTTCCTCCCACAATACAGATTGCCCGAAACTCCCGCTCGCCTTCACTTACCGCCTTAAAAAATGCTGTCCGCTCTGCACAGTTTGTCGGAGTGAAAGCTGCATTTTCGATATTGCATCCTGTATAAAACTTTCCATCCTTCGTAAGCAGCGCCGCTCCGACTTTGAAGCCGGAATACGGTGTATAAGAATATTGAAGCTGACCGATTGCCAGTTCAATCATCTCTTCTGCCAGTTTTTTGTCCATCTGCGAACACCTCCATCTCTTAATATCCGGATGCCTCCTCGTTCTTCACGATCTTAACGATCCGGCTTGTTCCAAGCCGGTCTGCTCCCAGCGCCAGAAACTTCTGTGCATCATCCAGAGAGGAAATTCCCCCTGCTGCCTTCATCTTCACATTCGGACCGATATGTTCTGAGAAAAGCTGAATATCTTCAAAGGTTGCTCCTGCCTTCGAAAATCCGGTGGATGTCTTAATATAGTCTGCCCCGGCTTTTGTCACGATCTCGCACATTTTTATTTTTTCTTCATCCGTCAGAAGGCAGGTCTCGATAATGACCTTCAGAATCTTCTCACCGCAGGCTGCTTTCAGCGTACGGATTTCTTCTTCGATAAGATCGTACTTCTGATCCTTCAGCCACCCGATGTTGATCACCATATCAATCTCCGATGCGCCGTTCGCAATCGCGTCCTTTGTCTCGAATTCCTTCGTCTTCGTCGTCATATATCCATTCGGGAATCCGATGACGGTGCAGACCGCCATCTTCCCTTTAACATATTCACTCGCCTGCTTAACATAGCTTGGTGGGATACATACCGATGCTGTTCCATATTTTACAGCATCGTCGCAGATCTGCCTGATCTCCTCCCATGTAGCCTGCTGAAGCAGCAGAGTATGATCTACATGTTTTAAAATTTCCTTTACATCCATATCCTGTTTCTCCTGTTATTCTGTTATTCTTCCATCTTCCCGGATCAGGCTGCGGATTGCCTCCACTGCCACCCGAATCGCCATATCGGTATCGTGCACGACCGGATTCTCCAATCCAAGCTTTTCCCGTTCCTGATTTGCCACTACAAGGAAGCAGGAGCCTGCCCGAACATGCAGGCTGCTCGCCACGACAAACATCGCAGCCGATTCCATCTCGGATGCCAGACATCCCAGACGTTTCCATGCTTCCCATTTGTTCAGGAGTTCATAGCTGACCGGCTTCACCTCCGGCTCATGCTGTCCGTAAAAAGCATCCTTGCACTGTACCACACCTACATGGAACGGAAAACCTTTTTTCTTTGCCGCCTCCACGAGCGCGATGGTCACATGCAGATCCGGTACTGCCGGAAATTCGATAGGCGCATATTCTTTGCTGGTGCCTTCCATGCGTATCGCCCCGGTTGCAACCACGATATCCCCGCTTTTCACGTCGGTCTGCATACCGCCGCAGGTTCCGATCCGGATAAAGGTATCTGCTCCGCAGCGGTACAGTTCCTCCATGGCAATGGATGCAGAAGGCCCGCCGATTCCAGTCGAAGTCACACTCACTTTCACGCCGTCCAGTGTACCGGTATAGGTCACAAATTCCCGGTTATCGGCGATCAAAACCGGATCCTCAAAATACTGTGCGATCTTCACGCACCGTTTCGGATCTCCCGGCATGATCACATATCGGCCGACTTCTCCCTGCGCCACCTGTATATGATATTGTCTGCTCGCATCTTCTGAATAATTCTTCATGTAAATCAAGCTCTCCTTTCTAACGTGCACCTTTGTCGTACGGGATTCCTTCCGCTTTCGGTGCCCTGGATTTCTTCGAAACAAATACCAGCACAACCAGAGATATAATATATGGAAGCATGTTATACACCGTGCTCGGCAGCTTCAGCGCTACCAGAAGATCAAATCCTGTATAAACATTGGAAAGCGCACGGAACAATCCGAACAAGAGCGCTGCAAGTCCGATATTGACCGGTTTCCACTGTCCGAAGATCATAACTGCCAGAGCCAGGAATCCGAAGCCCGCAACACCATTTTCAAATTTCCATTCACTGACACCTGCAGTGATGTACACCAGACCGCCAAGTCCGCCAAGAGCACCGGAGATCAGAACGCCCGCATACCGCATTTTATATACATTGATTCCCACCGAATCCGCTGCCTGTGGATGTTCGCCACATGCGCAGAGTCTAAGACCGAATTTTGTCTTATAGAGAACCACATATGCCGCGATCAGCACCAGCAGTGCGATCAGCATAAACCAGTTAAATTCAAATTTCCCGATATTTACAATAAACGCTTTCTTCGCATGTCCATAGGCAACCGTTGAAGATACATTATCTGCATTTTCCGCCGTATTGATTGCTCTTACAAGTACAACCGCAACCGCCGGTCCCAGAAGGTTCAGCGCAGTTCCAACCAGCGTCTGGTCTGCCTTAAACCGGATCGCCGCAACGCCAAGAAGCAGAGAGAAAATCATTCCGATCACCACACTGGCCAGGATTACAAGCAGAATCACAGCCGGAGCTGCTGTCCCTGACGGAAGGAATTTCATCATGAGCGCCCCGCCAAGTGCTCCCATAACCATGATGCCTTCCAGACCGATATTGATAACACCACTATGTTCGGAGAAACAACCTCCAAGTGCCACCAGCACCAGAACAGAAGCAAATATTAATGTATACTGAATCAATAACAACATTATGCTTTGCCTCCTTCCTGTTCTTTTGCGGCGCGCTTTTCATCCCGCTTGTCCAGATATCTGTTAAGCCAGATTTTGAAGAAAAGCACAAAGCCGCACATGTAAATGATGAATGCCGAAATCAGATCCGAAATCTGCGAACAGTACATCGTCTTATCCACATAGGTTCCACCGCTGGTAATATGCTGGATAAAATAAGATGAGAATATCGTTCCGATCGGATTCAGTCCGCCGAGGAACGCAGCCGCTATTCCGTTAAATCCCATAGCCGGAACACTGGTCTGCTGTACCATCCACTGCTCGATCCCACTCAGATAGAAGATCCCCGCTCCGAGCCCCGCAAGTCCTCCTGCGATCATCATCGTCAGGATCGTATTGCTCTTCTCATGCATACCGCAGTATTTCGCAGCCTGCTTGTTCAGACCGGTAGCTTTAAGCTCATATCCGAATTTCGTCTTCTCCATAACGATCCACACTACGATTGCGATGAGCACCGAAAACACGATTCCGATCGTCACGAACTGATTGTTGGAAAACAATTTATCCAGTCCCATCGTCGGAAGCAGCGCATCCTTATTCACACTGGAAAGCGGCCGCGTATACGGCGTGGACTGCTCTTTTACACCAGTCAAAAGCATATTCACACAGTAAAGCGAGATCCAGTTCAGCATGATACAGGAAATAACTTCATTTACATTAAAATATGCTTTCAACGCACCGGAAATCCCCCCGACAATTGCCGCCGCAAGCATGGCCGCAAGCAGGCATATATACCATGGCATATCGAATTTCAATCCGAAATAGAGACAGGCGCCGGCACCAACTACATACTGACCGGCCGCACCGATATTAAATAATCCCACTTTATATGCAAAAAGTACCGATAATGCACACATTAAAAGTGCTGAAGCCTTTACCAGTGTCGTTCCCAGATATTTTTTTGCCGCCACCGCACTCGGATAATATAAAAAGTTCTTCAAAATAGCAACAATTGCTTTTCCTGCCCCTTTCGGGTTGATGATCAGAAGTACAATATAGCCGATCAGGAGACCAATGATAATACAGAGCAATGACGCCAGAATTGTCTGAAAACCGTTGTTCCTTAAAATACTTTGCTTCTTTTTCGGTTTCTTATCCATTGATTATGCCTCCTTTCTCTTAGAACCGGCCATATAGAGTCCCAGTTCTTCCACCGTAACATGTTTCGGATCGAATTCCCCTACGATTTCCCCTTCGTACATAACCAGAATTCTGTCCGAAACATTCATAACCTCATCCAGTTCCAGGCTTATGAGCAGAACGCCTTTCCCGGCATCTCTTTGTGCCACCAGTTCTTTATGCACATTCTCAATCGCTCCTACATCCAGTCCGCGGGTTGGTTGTACCGCTACCAGAAGTTCCGGATTCTTATCGATCTCCCGGGCTATGATCGCCTTCTGCTGATTGCCGCCGGACATGGATCTGGCTTTCGTGACCGGTCCCTGACCGGAACGGATGTCGTACTGTTCGATCAGATGCTCTGCATACTCTCTTATTTCTTTCCGTTTCAAAAATCCAAATTTGCTCGTGAACTGTGGTTCGAAATATCTCTGAAGAATCAGGTTGTACTCCAGAGAATAATCCAGAACCAGCCCATGTTTATGACGGTCTTCCGGGATATGGCTCATACCGGAAGTCAGACGTTTCCGAATCGGCATATGAGTGATATCCACCCCGTTCAGGGTGATCGTACCGCCGGTCACCGGTTCGAGTCCGGTAAGCCCATAGACAAATTCAGTCTGACCGTTTCCATCGATTCCTGCAATGCAGACGATCTCACCTCTTCGAACCTGCAAAGATACCTGATTGACTGCATTATTCTTATGCCGCTTTGATGCCACCGTCATTCCCTGAATATCAAGTAATACTTCCTTCGGTTCAGCCGGCTTCTTTTCTACTACAAAATTAACATCCCGGCCTACCATCATCGCAGAAAGCTTCTCCGGTGTCGTGTCTTTGATATCTACCGTACCAATATATTTTCCTTTTCTCAGTACACTGCAGCGGTCTGCCACCTGCATAATCTCGGCAAGCTTATGAGTAATGAAAAGAATACTCTTTCCTTCTGCAGCCAGATTTTTCATGATCGTCATCAACTCCTGGATCTCCTGCGGTGTCAGCACAGCAGTCGGCTCGTCGAAGATCAGGATCTCATTGTCACGATACAGCATTTTCAGAATCTCTGTTCGCTGCTGCATACCAACGGTAATATCCTCGACCAGTGCATCCGGATCCACTGAAAGTCCATACCGCTCCGACAGTTCCATAACCTTCTTTCTTGCCTCGGCTTTCTGAAGGAAACCTCCCTTGGTGGTCTCCACCCCCAGAATGATATTATCCAGAACGCTGAAACACTCAACCAGTTTAAAATGCTGATGCACCATTCCGATTCCCAGATCATTAGCATCATTCGGATCGTTAATGGTAACTTTCTTCCCGTCTTTGTGAATCTCGCCCTCCTCCGGCTGATAAAGACCAAAGAGTACGCTCATTAATGTGGACTTTCCTGCACCATTTTCTCCCAACAAAGCATGAATCTCACCTTTTTTCAACTGTAAAGTAATATTATCGTTTGCAATGATTCCCGGAAAACGCTTCGTAATATTCAGCATCTCAATTGCATACTCTCCCATCCTTTACACACCTCCTGTCATCGATTATCCTTTCCCTATTTTAAAAGGGAGCGGACCACCGCCCACTCCCCTTGCAGTTTCAGTTACATTTATTTAATGCTGCCGTAGTCATTAACTTTGATTGTCGTTGCCGGCATTGCCGTAATATCATTGGATACGGTAATTTCTCCAGAGTACATTGACTTCACGAGTGTGCGATAATCATCCTCTGTAAATCCGTCGCCCCACTGTGTGCTTTCAAGCGGAAGCTGAACATAGTTTTCTTCCGGATTTTCGGAAACCAGACCAAGATTATCGATCTTGCCTGCGTAGTCACTCCATTTGCCACCCTTAATATCTGTAAGAACCGTATTAACCGTTGCAGCAAGTCCCTTCATAGCAGAAGTAACTGTGATTCCTTCGCCGTATGCATCAATCGTAGGAGCCTGATCAGAGTCAACACCAATCACTTTACCTCCGGTCTTCACTGCTGCTTCGACTGCGGATGTCCAGATACCGCCGCCGCAGGCAAATACGATTTCCACATTCTTTGATCCATACCAGGTATCCATGTAAGCTGTGATATCAGCATCGCCATAGAACTGTCCACCGCATACATACTCGATTTCAATCTGATCTGCGATTCCAAGTTCTTCTGCCGCAGCGTTAGCTCCCTGCACATATCCGTATCCGAAACGTGTAACCGCCGGCACTGCCATACCGCCGAGGAATCCAAGGTGCTTATAACCTAATTTAACAGCTGCGTATCCTGCCATATATCCGGAAAGTTCCTCCTGATAGGTACAGCAGTAAACATTATCTGTGTTATAGTAATCTGCTACGTTGTAGTCGTCCGGATTGTAAGTGTATCCTTCTCCAACGCCCTTCTCACAGATATCTCCTGCTCCAACATCCAATGCAACAAATTTTACATCCGGATAGTTTTCAGACTGAGCAACTACCGTTCCTGCGAACATATATCCCGGCATAACAACGACATTTGCGCCATCAGCCACTGCCTGATCTACACTTGCGTTTCGCGCTTCATCCGAATCGCTCTCCGGCTTGTAGTAATTGAATTCCACATCGTTCTTTTCGCTCCAGGCTTTACAGCTCTCATATGTTGTCTGATTAAAGCTCTGATCTGTAATATCTCCGGAGTCGGTGATCATGGCAATCTGCATGTTTTCACCGGAAGTATCCTCTTTCTTTCCTCCGTCTGTACTACTGTCTGATGAGCCGCCGCATGCTGCCAGTGAAAATGCCATCATACCTGCAAGTAACACTGCAATAAGTCTCTTTTTCATAAAAACAGTTCCTCCTTCTTATTCATTGTTATTTTTGCCCTTTTGTCTTTCTTTATTCCGGTATCAGAAACACCCGGAACTGACAATCTTGTAGTAATTATGACATATGTCTCGATAATATCATAGGACTTGAGTCTCTTTTTTTGAAAATATTTTGCATTTTGTCGCAAATAGACATTTTTCCGCTTTGTTATTTATGCATTTTTTACAGTTCGTTTTTTAACCAAAAAGGATTTTGTCCCTTTTTGGAACTATCAACGCTTCTAACTTAAAGGGGCCGCCGAATCTCTTTGGAATATGCATGGCAAAAAGCGGACAGCTTACGCTGTCCACTTTCCCCTTAATGACAAATTTGCTCTATTCTTCTGCATCGTCTGCCTGTAATACTTCTTCGTATTTTTCAAGAATCAGTTTCTGAATACGCTCTCTCGTCCCGGAATTAATCGGATGTGCGATATCACGATATTCTCCATCCATCGCTTTCTTACTTGGCATTGCGATGAAAAGTCCTTTTTCGCCTTCAATTACTTTGATGTCATGAACAACAAACTCTTCATCCATTGTAATTGACACAACTGCTTTTAACTTTCCTTCCTTCGCTACCTTCCTCACGCGTACATCTGTGATTTGCATTTTTCTAGCCCCTTTCTCCAGTAATGCATACGACTAACCCTCTGGTCCTTATAATGCATACCTCTCGTTCTTTTCTACTACTACCTTCACACCATTTTCTCCAACGTGGCGCGTATTTGCCCGAATTGTGTCGCGACTTTCTACGATACAGTTTTCTATGTATGTATTATCCCCCAGATAAACATCATTCAGAATGATCGAATTCTTAATCACACAATTATTTCCGACAAATGCTTTCTTAAACAGAATGGAATTTTCCACTGTACCGTTGATGATACATCCGCTGGAAATCAGACTGTTCTTCACAACGGATCCCGGGTTATACTTTGCCGGCGGCAAATCTGTAACTTTTGAATAAATATCTGGGTGTTGTTTAAAGAAATAATTTCTTACTTCCGGTTTCAGGAAATCCATATTCGTCTTATAATAAGCATCTACTGTTGAAATATTGCTCCAGTAGCTATTTATTTTATAACCGTATATCTTCTTCAGATTCTTGTATCTGATCAGGATATCCGTTACAAAATCATGTCTCTCTTCTTCGGCACTCCGTTCAATCAGTTCAATGAGCTGCCTTCTGCGGATCACATAAATTCCGGTCGAGATCGTCGTCGCATTCGTGATCATCGGCTTTTCTTCAAACTCCTGGATCCGCATAGCCTCGTCCATTTTGACCGTACCGAAACGTGTCGGATCCTCTCCCGGATCCAGATCCTTGCAAACCACTGTAATATCGGCCTTCTTAGCGATGTGATATTCCAGCACTTTATTATAATCCAGTTTATAAACGGCATCACCGGACGTAATGATCACATACGGCTCATGACACCTTTTCAGGAAATCGAGATTCTGGTAAATAGCATCCGCCGTTCCACGATACCAATATCCGTTATCCGCCGTTATGGTCGGCGTAAATACATAGAGTCCTCCCTGTTTTCTTCCGAAATCCCACCATTTGGAGGAATTCAGATGTTCGTTCAGTGAACGGGCATTATACTGTGTCAATACTGCTACCTTCTGTATATGAGAATTCGACATACTGCTGAGTGCAAAGTCAATACACCGGTAGCTGCCTGCGATCGGCATCGCTGCCACCGCACGTTTCTGGGTAAGTTCACGCATCTTGTTGCTGTTTCCGCCCGCTAAAATAAGTCCTACCGCTTTCATGATCTGTCACCCGCCTTTACTAATGCTCCGCCGCTTTCAAGAACGCCGTTTTCATAATCTTCCTTCATCGTAACTCCACTGATTGCAGTGTTTTTACCAATCTGGACACCGGACGGAATGACCGAGTTTTCTCCGATCGTCACAAGTCCGGAATTGTAAATATCGGGTCTGAGGCAGTTCGGTGCCTCACTTCCGATTCCCATTGTAACATTATCACCAACCGTGACATTCTCCGCAATAATGGCCTTGTCCACCACGCAGTGTTCACCGATCGTTACATCTTTCATAATGATCGAGTCACGCACCACCGTGCCCTTTCCGATCGTGACACCGGAACTAATCACACAATTGCGCACTTCTCCGTAAATCTCCGCACCGTCACCGATGATGCTCCGTTCAATGACAGACTGATCTGAAATGTATTGTGGCGGAATAATATCACTGTTTGTATAAATCTTCCAGAATTCTTCGTATAAATTAAATTCGGGAATGATATCGATCAGCTCCATATTGGCTTCCCAGTAGGAACTGAGTGTACCGACATCCTTCCAATATCCATTATACTCATATGCGAACAGTCTCTTATCATTCTGATGGCAATACGGAATGATATGCTTGCCGAAGTCGCATCCCGGTTGATCGGAGAGTTTCAAAAGCGCATCCTTCAATACCGGCCAACTGAAAATATAGATACCCATGGATGCAAGATTACTCCGTGGATGTTCCGGTTTCTCCTCAAATTCCGTGATTCTGTTATCATCATCTGTAATAACGATTCCGAAACGGCTTGCCTCCTCAAGCGGAACCGGCATTGCCGCGATCGTCACATCCGCATGGTTCTCTTTATGGAAATCCAGCATCACCTCATAGTCCATCTTATAAATGTGGTCACCGGATAAGATCAGCACATAATCAGGATTAAAGGTCTCCATATAATCCAGATTCTGGTATATCGCATTAGCCGTTCCCGTATACCATTCACTGTTGCTGCTCTTTTCATACGGTGGTAGAATCGATACCCCTCCAATATTACGATCCAAGTCCCAAGGAATTCCGATTCCTATATGTGTGTTGAGTCGTAAGGGCTGATATTGAGTCAATACTCCTACGGTGTCAATTCCCGAGTTGATGCAGTTGCTAAGCGGAAAATCGATAATACGGTATTTTCCTCCGAAAGCCACAGCCGGCTTGGCTACCTTGGCAGTCAGTACTCCGAGTCTGCTTCCCTGACCTCCCGCGAGTAACATCGCTATCATCTCTTTCTTAATCATGTCGTCACCCCTTCTCAGTAATTCTAGTTCTTACATTATAACATATCGCCTTCGTATAGTGAACAATTTTTACAAAAAAAAATCGTTCGTCCCGTTCTTTTTATGAAAATATCACAAAAAGAAATCTCCTGTTTTTTCATATGTAGATTATGATATAATAATTTTACAAAAACCTTTAATATTATTATATGAGAATAGGAAGTGTATTTATGTATAAAATTGATTTTAATCATCCATGCCATGTTCACTTTATCGGAATCGGAGGCATCAGCATGAGCGGACTTGCGGAAATCCTCATGAAAGAGGGATTTACGGTATCCGGCTCTGACAACAAAGAGTCCTCGCTCACGGATCACCTCACCGATAAAGGTGCCGTTATTTTTTACGGCCAGAAGGCTTCCAATATAATCGACGGCATTAATGTCGTTGTTTACACCGCAGCCATTCACGAGGATAATGAAGAATTCATGGAAGCAAAGCGGCAGGGACTTCCGATGCTTTCCCGCGCTGAACTGCTCGGACAGCTTATGACCAATTACGATACGCCCATCGCCGTTTCCGGAACACATGGGAAGACCACGACAACGTCCATGCTGTCACACATTTTTCTCGCCGGAGACATGGACCCCACGATTTCCGTGGGCGGAATCCTCAAGGCGATTCACGGCAACATCCGTGTGGGAAGCTCCGGACTTTTCGTCACAGAAGCCTGCGAGTATACGAACAGCTTCCTGCATTTCTTCCCAAAGATCAGCGTGATCCTGAATATCGATGCCGATCATCTGGATTTCTTCAAGGATCTGGATGACATCCGCCACTCGTTCCGCCTTTTCGCAGAACTCCTGCCGGAAGACGGAACCCTGGTGATCAACGGCGACATCGAAAACCTCTCTTATATTACAGACGGACTTGCCTGTCGCGTTGTGACATTCGGTCGGGAAGCTTCTCTTGATTACAGTGCTTCCGATATTCAATACGATGAACAGGGAAATGCATCCTTTGATCTCATCCGGCACGGGATACCGTCCGGGCATGTGACATTATCTGTAGGCGGAGAACACAATGTTTATAATGCGCTTTCCGCCATTGCTGTTGCGGATCTCCTGGGCGTATCAGCAGAAACGATACAGGAAGGCCTCCTTTCCTTCCACGGAACAGACCGCCGTTTTGAATACAAGGGAGAATTTAACGGTATTACCGTGATCGATGATTACGCACATCATCCCACGGAGATCGAAGCGACCCTGAAAAGTGCTGCCCACTACCCGCACAGAGAACTGTGGTGCATCTTCCAGCCCCACACCTACACCAGAACGAAAGCACTGTTCGATGAATTTGCACAGGCACTTTCACACACAGACCATCTGATCCTGGCAGATATTTATGCAGCGCGAGAGACTGATACCCTGGGCATCTCCTCAGAACAGCTTGCCCGTGCAGCCGCCTCTTACGGCTGTGACGCCATCTATCTGCCAAGCTTTGATGAGATAGAAAAATACGTCAGGGATCACTGTCAATCAGGGGACTTGTTGATAACTATGGGCGCGGGAGACGTTGTAAATATTGGGGAAGATCTCTTAAAAGCCTAGTTATCCCCATTATCCCCACAGTTTTATCAACAAAAAACATCAAATTCTCGTAAAATAATTCTTTTTCCTGCCGCAACTTCATGCTATGATTAAATGGCATCAAATTTACGAACATTAAAGGAGCAGGAACATGAGTGCATTGGTTTTGCGTAATCGTTTCCAGGGCAATACGACTCTGGTCGAGAATGAATTTATAGACAATTACATGGCGGCAGCGAACGGCGAATTTGTCAAGATCTATCTCCTCCTGCTTCGTCATATCAATAATCCGGACGTGTCCCTCAGCATTTCCAGGATTGCCGATTATCTTGAGAACACAGAGGGAGATGTTCTGCGCGCATTGAAGTACTGGGAGAAGCAGGGACTTCTGAGGTTGGAATATGATACGGATCAGAATATCATTGGTCTGGATCTGGTATCTCCTTCCGCACCAAATGCCGCACCCCCGGTCAGACCGGAACCGGTGCCCCGTGAAGCACAAAGTACACCCGCACAGGCGGCGCCCGTTTCCAATCCGAAGTCTGTTGTGAACCGCAAGGAATTAAAGCAGATTCTTTTTGTCGCCGAGCAGTATCTTGGCAAGACTTTAAGCCGAACCGATGTGGACACAATTACCTATTTTTATGACACACTCGGCTTTTCTGCTGATCTGATTGAATATTTAATCGAATATTGTGTCGAAAATGGTCATCGGAGTATGCACTATATCCAGAAAGTTGCTCTGTCCTGGGCGGACGAGCACATCACCAGCGTGGAACAGGCGAAGAATACATCCGCGCTTTATAACAAAACATGCTACTCCATTCTTAATGCATTTGGAATCAAGGGCCGCGGACCTGCCGCTTCCGAATTAGAATACATACGCAAATGGACCGCAACCGACGGGATCGATCTGGAACTGATCCTCGAGGCCTGCAACCGTACCATGGCAGCGATTCATCAGCCCAGTTTTGAATACACGGACAAGATCCTTCAGAACTGGCGCAGCAGAAATGTACATACTCTCACCGATGTCCGTGTTCTTGACTCTGCTTACGAACAGGAAAAAAACGCCCAGAAGAAGAATCCGCGCCGCACACCGGTGCAGTCTGCGCCATCCAAATTCCGCAGTTTCGAAGAACGCTCCTATGATATGGACGAATTGACGAAAGAATTACTGCGAAGCAACTAAGAAAGGGAGAATACCGTGCCGTTAACCAATTCGCAATATAATACGCTGATGCGTATCTATGAAGAGAAACAGGTACGCAGCCGAGACCGCCTGAATCTTCATTTTGAACGGGTATATGAGGCCGTTCCGGAAATAAAATCCCTGGATGATTCTATTTCCTATTACAGCGTACAACAGGCACGCAAGCTGCTTTCCGGAGATGAAAGTGCTTTGCCTGCGCTGAAGAAACAACTTCATGAGCTTTCCCAGAGAAGGACACAGCTTCTTGTGGAGAACGGTTTTCCGGCAGATTATCTGGAAGCCACTTACGAATGCCCCGACTGCAAAGATACCGGTTATATCGGTAACCAGAAATGCCATTGCTTTTTAAAATCAATCATTGATTTGTTTTATACTCAGTCGAATCTAAAGGGAATTCTTGAGCATGAGAATTTTGACACTTTTTCATTCGACTATTATTCCAAAAATTATATAGATCGTTTGTCCGGACAGACTTCGCGGGCTCTTGCCGAAAAAGCCTACTTTGAGTGTATGAATTTCATCCGCAATTTCGATACCGCCCATGAAAATCTGCTTCTGTTTGGCACTACCGGAATCGGAAAGACGTTTCTCTCCCACTGTATTGCCAGAGAAATCATGCAGTCCGTACATTCCGTTCTTTATCTGACTGCCAGCGAACTTTTCGATTCGCTGCTTGACAAAACCCTGAATAAAACTGACGACAGTCAGTTATTATATGAACAGATTCAAACTTGCGATCTGCTGATTATTGATGACCTGGGAACGGAACGCAATACCGATTTCGTCGTTTCCCAGCTGTTCGTGTGTCTGAATGACCGTATTCTGAATAACCGCTCCACGATCATTTCCACGAACCTCACCCTTGAAAAGATTAAGTCCAACTATACGGAACGGACTTTTTCCCGTATCAGCAATCATTACAAAATTCTTCGCCTTGCCGGCGATGACATTCGTATTCAAAAAAAACTAATGAACAGGGAGGAACTCTAAATGTTACACCGCAAAGAACGTATTCTTGACAATATTCCGGTAGGGTCACTCGGCATTATCGCCGTTGACGGCTGTCAGGAAATGGGCGCCCGCGTAAATGACTACCTGGTAAGATGGCGCAAAGAGGACGAAAGTGCCAACAAAGATCATATTGTTTTCAACGGATATGAGAAGGATACTTATCTCATTGATGCAAAGGTTCCACGTTTTGGTTCCGGAGAAGCAAAAGGAATCATTGAAGAGTCCGTAAGGGGAATGGATCTCTATCTGATGGTTGATGTCTGCAATTATAGTCTCACCTACTCCTTGACCGGTAATATCAATCATATGTCTCCGGACGATCATTTCCAGAATCTAAAGCGTATTATCGCTGCTGTAGGTGGAAAAGCCCGCAGATTGAATGTTATTATGCCTTTCCTCTATGAGAGCCGCCAGCATAAGAGAAGCGGACGCGAATCACTGGACTGTGCTCTTGCGCTGCAGGAACTGGTCCGCATGGGCGTTGACAATATCATCACATTTGATGCACACGATCCCCGTGTACAAAACGCAATTCCACTCAGTGGTTTCGAGACGATACGTCCGACTTATCAGTTTGTGAAGGGTCTATTAGATAACGTAAAGGATCTTCAGATCGACAGTGAACATATGATGGCGATCAGCCCGGATGAAGGCGCCACCGAACGTGCAATCTACCTTGCGAACGTACTTGGTCTTGATATGGGTATGTTCTACAAGAGACGTGATTATACCCGCGTTGTGGATGGCCGCAATCCGATTGTCGCACATGAATTCCTTGGCTCTTCTGTGGAGGGAAAAGACGTCATTATTCTGGATGATATGATTTCTTCCGGCGACAGCATCCTCGATGTAGCCGGACAGCTCAAGGCAAGAAAAGCAAAACGAATCTATGCGGCTGCTACCTTCGGTCTCTTTACAAACGGTATGGGTAAATTTGACAAAGCATACGAAGACGGTCTGCTCGATGGTGTTCTGACAACTAACCTGATCTACCAGTCACCGGAGCTTTTAAGCCGTCCATATTACATCAACTGTGATATGAGCAAATACATCGCTCTTGTAATTGACACCCTGAATCACGACGGATCTATCAGCAGTATTCTTGATCCAAGCGAACGTATTCAGAACATTGTTCAGAAATACAAGAATGGGGAAGATTTCTAAATTTTAATATAGGTATTCCTTATCACAAAAGGCTGTGTGAAAAACTATTGTCCTCGTTTTCACACAGCCTTTTTTCAATACCAATATACAGCCCTTATAAACATATCTTATGATACGAAATCCCGTTTCTTTTCAAAGCTTCTTCTTCTCTACTCTGGCATGTAAAGATCAGTACCTGCTTCCGATTCCTTTCCAGCCAACGCAGTACCGCGCTCAGGCGCCGGTCATCATAACAGACAAACGCATCATCAAAGACCACAGGGAATTCTTCTTCATGGAGAATCTCCGCTGCAGCCATACGAAGAGCAAAATAAATCTGTTCCAGCGTTCCCTTACTAACCTGATCCATTGTGATGATTCTGCCTTCCACCAGAAGCTGTACACGCATTGCATCGTCCACCCAGACCTTTTCATATACGCCTTCCGTCACCTCACACAGGATCTCGGAAACACGACAGTTCAGTCTCTGTCCAAACCTGCCCTGCATTTCTTTCGACAGCTGATTCATTCGTTCCGCCGCAATCTCATAGGCCCGGCGATGTTTTTCCAATTCTTTGATGTCGTCACCGACTTCATCCATCTCATCCAGTTGTTCTGACAGATTCTCATACTGTACCTTCTTCTCACGGTACTCCTCCCTAAGCCGCTCCACCTGCCACCTGAGCTTTTCGGTATCTGCTTCCATTTTCTTCTGCTCCTGCGTCTTTTCCTCATCTTCCGCTTTCTTTTTGCGTCCGTCTTTCATACGGTTCCACAAATGCATCCCCTCTGCAAGCGCAATCACAATTGTAATCAGGAAATTCCATGGACGTTTAAAGAGTATAAAGGATAAGATCACCGCCAAAAGCATTGCCAAAAGCACAGCCGGATGAACACGCCAGTTGGAAAAAACACCCTTCCCTGCTTCTTCCTCCGCCGCCTTCCGCAGCTCTTCTCTTCTTTTCCCACAGCTTTCCATTCTGTCGTTCCAGGCATCTTCTGCCTGCTGCAGATCCTTCTCCAGCCGGTGCAGATCCCGCCAAACATAAGAAATCTCCAGCTCAATCTTCTCCCGTTTTTCCTGTTTCTGCCGTCCGTGTTCACGAATTGCTTTTTCCGTCTCTTTTTTTCTCTCGCCTAAAAGTTCCAGTGCCGCCGATAGATTCATTTCACCATTGCCGGTCGCATAATAATTCGCGGCATAATCTTTAAGCCTTGCCGAAAGCGCCGCTGTTGTAGCGGCACGCATCTGCCCCACCGCCACGGTATTTTCAAAATCCGCCTCAGTCATTCCGTCAAGTAGTACATCCAGATCCCCATGCTCCAAAGAAAGCTGTTCCCCGTCATCCTCACAGAAGAGCAGTGCACTCTTCGCGTACTTGTCAAAATGTCGCTCCAGACGGAAATTTCGTCTGCCACAGGTAAACCGAATCACCCCCGCATAATAATTCGGGTTCTCCCATGGTTCATATCTGCTGAAGGTGTCGTTGGCCGCCGCTCTTCCCCGTCCGCGTTCCATCCCAAAAAGCATCCCTTTTAAAAATGTATGAACCGTCGTCTTTCCGGCACCATTTTCCCCATAGATCAGATTCATTCCATCCGAAAACCTGATATTTTTATTTGAGAACTTTCCAAAGTTCTCCAGCACCAGCTCTTTAATCTCCATTTTCTATCCCCTTTTCGTCTCCAGAAGCGCTTTCACGCCCTCAAAAAGCGCCAGAGCTTCCTCACTTCCTTCCGGACTTTGTTTCAGACTTTCGATGTATACTCCCAACAAATTATCTTTGTTCTGCTCCGCCAACATTTCAAAGTCATACGCAGGTTTTGTCTCGTCCACAAATTCAAGTACATTTCCATATGCATCCATTCCAGAGACATCATACACCTGATCCGGACTGCGATATCCGTCAAGTATAATCTTGTACAGATTCTGTGTTCCTCCGGAGACGATCATCTGTGCAATCTTCTCCCTTAATTCTCTTCCTGTCATCTGCTCTGTAGTTTCCACTTTCATATGAACATACTCCCGGGACGCAAACGGAACGAATTCTGTCTTGACGGATTTTCCTCGAATCTCTCCGATTATATATCCATGTTTTCCGACATCATTCTTGTCTGTCGGTTCCAAAGACCCCGAATAATAGATATGGTTTTTCTCAATCTCCATCGGCCGATGTATATGCCCGAGTGCTACATAATCATACCCCAAGTTCATAATATTGTTTCTTTGAATCGGGATATGCTTCTCATCCCCGCCATGGGCTATCAGGATCTCAACCGGCTGTTTCTTCTGTGGAAACGCATCGGTATACAGTGCTTCACGGATTTCTTTCTGCCCGTAACTGAAACCATAGACGCTGGTTCCCAACTCCTCAAATTCCACAAATCCCATAGTCTGCTCCAGCAACGGATAGACCTGGCTTTTCCACTGATATGTAAGATAATAAGAAGATGGTTTTAGATAATCGTGATTCCCGGCGATGAACACGATCTTTGTGTGCGTTAGCTGTGAAAAAAGATAATCCACTTCCTTCAGTTCCCTAAGAAGAGGCTGTCTGTGAAACAGATCTCCCGCAATCAGAAGAAGATCCACCTGTTCTTCCTCACACACCTTAACCAGACGTTCCAGACTGTTCCACAATTCTTCCGCCCGTCTCTGGCTATACGCGCTTCCTGCGTCTGGCGATGCTCCAAGATGGATGTCTGCTGTGTGTATAAACCTCATCAATCTCCCCCTCCTTTTCCATCGGCAAATCCACGATCATCCGGGTTCTTCCGTCTTCACTTTCGGCGCGCATCGAGCCACCATGCAGTTCTACGATTTCTTTCGCGATAGCAAGCCCCAGCCCGGCACCACCCGTTGTACTGGAGCGCGCCGCATCTGCCCTGTAAAATTTATTAAAAATCTTTTCCAGCTTATCTGCCGGAATGGTATCTCCTTCATTTTCAAAAACGATCTCAACAATCTGCTCCTTTTGCCGGGCCAGTATTCGAAGTTCTGTATCGCTTCGGCAGTAGGCAATCGCATTTCTCAGAATATTGTCAAATACTCTGGCCAGTTTATCCGGATCTCCCTTGATCAACAGATTCCCCTCCGTCTGAACTGTGCAGATGAGATTCTTTTCCTGCAGGACCGCATACAATTCATCCGCGATCTGCTCCAGCATCATATCCAGATCCAATTCCACCGGCTCCAGTGTAATATCCTGAAGATTCAGACGCGTGATCTCAAAGAATTCATTGATCAGATCGCCGAGACGGATCGCCTTCTCCAAAGAAATGTGCGTATACCTGGCCCGTTCTGCCTCCGACATTTCCGGATTCGTATCCAGCATCGTCAGATACGCCACCACCGAAGTCAGCGGTGTCTTCAGATCATGCGCCAGGAACAATACCAGATCATTTTTCTTCTCTTCGATCTCCTGCGCTTCTTTTTCCTGTTTTTTCAGTGTCTGCTTGATTTCATTCAGACGATCCTCCAGCGGTTTCAATTCCGTGATAAGCCGGATGGGCTGATCCGAATCAGAGAGAATGTTCTCGATTCCATCACCGATCTGATCCATGTATCTGGTCATTTTCGATAGCGCAATATAGAAGAATAGCGAAAAAAGGGCCAGAAATCCCAGAATCATAAAAAATACTTTGTTATCCCCGATCAGCAGCCAGTACAGATGAATGGCCGTTCCCTCTTCCACATGCAGGGTTTCCATCAGCTTCAGAAACAGATTTGCAAAGCTGTCGTTATACACGCCGTCGATCACATACTCCAGAATCACACCGCCTACCAATACCGTGAGTGCTGTCACAAAAACCGTCTGAAGCAAAATACTGAGTTTTAATTTACGGTAATTATTCTTCAACCTTATACCCAACTCCCCACACCGTCTTGATAAAGTCCGATTTTCCGGTAGGACCGCTCATTTTCTCGCGCAGATGCCGAATATGAACCATGACGGTATTATTGCTGTTTTTATAGTAGTTTTCATGCCAGACCGATTCAAATAACTCCTCCGAACTGATCACCTTCCCACGGTTCTCGCAGAGCAGCCACAAAATATCAAATTCAATCGGAGTCAGCGTCAACGACCGCTCATTGTATGTACATTCATGTGACTGCTTGTTCAGAACCAGCCCGCCGAAATCAATCACATCCCCCTCGCTCCTGCTCTTATCATTGTACTGCGTATAGCGGCGCATCTGCGCTTTCACTCTGGCGACAAGCTCCAACGGATTAAACGGTTTCGGGATGTAATCATCTGCTCCCATTGTAAGTCCGGTAATCTTGTCCAGATATTCCGTTTTTGCCGTCAGCATAATGACCGGAAATGTGTATTTCTCCCGGATTTTCTTCAGAATAGTGAAGCCGTCGATATCGGGAAGCATCACATCCAGAATGGCCAGATCAATTCTCGTGCTCTCAATACAGTCCAACGCATCCTGCCCCGTATAAAACTTCAGGACATGGTATTCATTCTGCAGATACAGATCCACGACATCTGCAATCTCTTTTTCATCATCCACAATTAATATTGTATTCATACTCCTTCCTCCTTCTCTTATGCCCCCTCAAGCCTTCTTCTCATCTTTCCACTGATGTACAGAGTAAAACATCGCCGCAGCTGGCGCCTCTTAAGCCTCCATCTGCGGCGTTTTCTCACTTTCTAAAGTTCACAGTTATTAACCGTTCTCGGGAACGGAATCACATCGCGAATATTGGACATACCGGTGAGATACATGATGCATCTCTCGAATCCCAGACCAAATCCTGCATGTCTTGTGGAACCATATTTTCTCAAATCCAGATAGAACTGATAATCTTCCGTTTTCAGGTTCAGTTCCTTCATACGGGCAAGAAGCTTGTCGTAGTCATCCTCCCTCTGACTTCCTCCGATGATCTCACCGATTCCCGGAACCAGACAGTCCACAGCTGCAACCGTCTTGTTATCATCGTTCATCTTCATATAGAATGCTTTGATCTCCTTCGGATAATCTGTCACAAATACCGGGCGCTTGAATACCTGTTCTGTCAGATACCGCTCATGCTCGGTCTGAAGATCTGTTCCCCAGGATACCTTATATTCAAAATTCTCATTATTCTTTTCCAGAATCTCAATTGCTTCGGTGTAAGTCACACGGGCAAACTCAGAATTAACCACATTATTCAGCCGCTCCAGAAGCCCCTTGTCCACAAATGAATTGAAGAAATTCATCTCTTCCGGTGCATTTTCCATCACGTAACGAATAATATATTTCAGCATGCTCTCTGCAAGTATCATGTCATCATCCAGATCCGCAAATGCGATCTCCGGTTCGATCATCCAGAACTCAGCCGCATGGCGGGTTGTATTGGAATTCTCTGCACGGAACGTAGGCCCGAAGGTATAAATATTCCGGAACGCCTGTGCAAATGTCTCTCCGTTCAGCTGTCCGCTTACCGTCAGATTGGTTTCCTTATTAAAGAAATCCTTTGTGTAATCTACAGTTCCGTCCGGATTCTTCGGCAGATTCTCCAGATCCAGTGTGGTAACGCGGAACATCTCTCCCGCTCCCTCACAATCACTTCCGGTGATCAGCGGTGTATGCACATACACAAATCCTCTTTCCTGGAAGAATTTGTGGATCGCATACGCGGTCAGGGAACGAACACGGAATACAGCCTGGAATGTATTCGTTCTCGGGCGCAAATGTGAAATTGTTCTCAAATATTCGAAACTATGGCGTTTCTTCTGAAGCGGATAATCCGGAGCAGATGCTCCTTCAATCTCAATCTCTTCCGCCTGAATCTCAAAAGGCTGCTTTGCTTCCGGAGTTGCCACCAGTGTTCCCCTTACAATAATGGCTGCCCCTACATTCAACTTGGAAATCTCTGCAAAGTTCGGCATTGCATCGTGATAAACCACCTGCAGCGTTTCAAAGAATGATCCATCATTTACAACGATAAATCCGAAAGATTTGGATCCGCGCACACTGCGAACCCAGCCACCGATCGTGACTTCCTTGTCCAAGTATTCTTCCCGGGATTTGTATAGTTCTTTAATCGTTATTAAATTCATTGGTAAAACCCTCCGTCCATATCATTACATTATTTTTAAGTATAACATTATTCTCGATATTTTGAAAGGGTTATTTCGTCTACTCCAAAGTTATGATGATATCATCATTCTCCCGTCCGGCATCCCGGAACACCTGCATGATCTCCTGAAAATATTCGCTGCGTCCCGTGCTGTGAAATACTTCTATATGCGTATTCTGCATATCATTCAGGCAGTCCTGCAGCGTATCCAGGTTATTCTCATACCGGTCCGGAAGATCCAGTTTCTCCTTGATGTACTGATGTGCTTTCTCCGGCTCCTCCATATATAACCCATTCAAAATGACTGACTTCATCTGCAAATCCTCCTTTTCCAGTTTTCTAGATTCTGGTTTCCCTATTCCGGAATCAATTCTAGGATTTGCAGTTTTATCGGAAATATACACGTTTCTCTACGGCTTGCATCTTCCACAAGGCTCATATCCCTGCGCAATCAGCTCCGTACGGGTTCCGGTATACTCCTCTTTATTTTCTTTCTTGATCTCTTCTGCTCCCCCGCAAGAAGAAAAGTGAAATTTTTTCGTGTTTGTGTTAAGAATATAATTATTTTTCCGATCAGAATTTACTGTTTCTTTCGTATCCTCAGCTTCCCGACTGTCGCCTGTGGCATAATCCACTTCAATTCCCGGCTGAACGTTGTACACATATACGTTATAACAGATCTCTTCTCCGTCATCTTCCACAGACTTGGCTTCCATCTGCACACCGGACGCAACCAGATTATCCCCCTCGAAAACCGGTGTCACACGATACATCACATGGTTCCCTGTCTCACGGATATAATCCGCCACCATATTCTCAAACGGAAGCATCCCTTCCACATTCATATAGCGTGTTCCTGTAATCAGATTTTCTTCATTTGCGTTCTCCGCCGTAAGCTGATATCCAATCAAATGACAGCGGTTGTACAAATATTTTCCATCCACATTATCGTATTTCACCGTCTGCCAGCCGGACGGTTTCACCTGACCGATATTTCCCCTTTTCTCCGTGGGCATCAGTTCTTCGCCGATCACAGCCTCTGCCACCCCGCATCTTCCCAATCCGTCCAGCTCACTGTAAGATTCATATGCCTCCGGCTGCAGCTCATCCTCTGTAAAATCCGGCTCATCATCGTTGATGACCACATAAGGTTCTCCGTCATATTCCTGAACCTGCGCGACCGAGCTTGCACCGGAATTCTCCCACATCTGCGCATTTTCTTCCGCAAAAATTCCCGCCTCCTCACATCCCGCCAGCGGAAATGCAAGAAGAATGCAAAGTGCAATAGCAATGATTCTATTTCTTTTAATCATTCTGTTTTTCTCCCCTTATGTAAATCTCTTTCGTGATCTTTTCATGTGAATTGCCCCTCATATCCACACTTTCTACTTTTTCCCACTCCTCAAGACATAAGTCCAGATACTGATCCGCCGGATATCTCCGATTCCAATGATATACGATCAGTTTTTCAATTCTGGAAACGTATGGCTTCAGTTCTGCATTTTCTACAAAACAGTATTCTCCCTCCTGTGCCATCTCCAGAAACTGTTCTGAGCTTATGATCTGCATATCACCGGCTTCCTCTCTGTCTCTCAGTTCTCCTGCCGATGCAAATAATTTTTCCGAAAATGGATGAATCCAAAGTTTTCCGTCTCCGCAGATCTTACGGATGTCTCCCGTTACCACTTTATCGCGACTCTGTCTGCGCTTGTTGAACATCATGCCTCCGGCATCGTCAATACATAGAATTACTATCATAAACCTTATATTCTCCCCTTTTCTGCTGGTTACCTATGATATACTGAAAAAGTGTCTTGTTGGAAGTCTAACATATCCTGTAACGGATTTCAACACCCGTATTATTGTCCTGCCCTAATCCTTCTTATAATTAGCAGGCATTCTATATATTCATCCTCAAGCACCGTATCGTCGTCCTGCTCTGCCCACTTAATGTACAGGTAAAGAGTGTCAGATCCCAGTCTCCACTCCTCATCTCTTCCACAGCCGCAGCCTGAAGTACTTCCAGCTCTGCCACTTCATATACAAATTCATTTCCATCTACATCTTTGAAAATAACAGGATCTCCAACCTGCAATTTACTCAGATTTCCAAAGAAAGAAACGTAATTGTGTGCGGCAATAATCAGATCATCCTTATACGCAGAGCCTTCATAACGGCAAGGTGCAATCTTCAGATTCAGGGGGCTTAGGCTGCTGACGACCGGAAGTTCCAGATTCAAAGACGGAATCTGAAGAACCCCGATATACTCCACGCCATCAATCCGCTGCATCGGCATCTCCATATCCGGATTCAAAATATAATCCGGTATTTCCGGTTCGTCTTCCTGTTCCTCCTCATCCTGCTCCTCTATCCGGATTTCATCCAATGCCTGACGGGCAGAACACTTTGCCCGATATTCATCATAAATATTATAGCCTGTAAGGAAAAAGGCTGCCGCAATCAGCAACAGCCCTGACAGGATCCAAATTCTCCCTTTATTTTTCATGTGTATTTCCTCTCCGACGCAGCACTCCGATTACTATAAGGAGCAAGCCTCCGGCCACAAGTATCGGAACCGGCCACCAGAGCTGTCCTGTCTGCGGGAGCGCAGGATTTCCCGGTTTACCTGGATTTTCTGGTTGTGCCGGATTTTCAGGGGTACCTTCATCATACGTATTCGTCACCACAAATGTGGTGCCTTCCCGGGTCACCAAAACCGTATAATCCTCCAGTTCCTTTTCCGCTACAGTCCACTTAAAGCTCTCATCCAGCTCATCCCATGTATACCGCCAGTCATTTGAAGCACTCAGCGTGACGGTGTCAACTACTTCTCCGTCCTTCAGAAGCTGCACCTCAATCTCCTTCGGACGCTCCTTCTCATGCCCTTCATCCTTCCATACCTTCAATACTTTACGGGTTATCGTCTTCGGCTCTTCCGGAACCGGCTCCGAATCATGTTTGGCGTTGGCCGTTACATCATAGATCCAGGTGTTATTTTCCTTATCCAGACTCGGCAGCATCACCATAAACGGGGACGCGTCATAATAGTATCCGTCCTGTGTATGGCGCCGGCTGATCACCAGATATAAGCCCGGTGTCAGTTTTTCCTGTGTGTTCGGAAATGTAACCAGTCCATTTTCATCCGTCTCCCCACTGTCAGTCGGCGGAATCTGATCCCGGAGAACATATCCTTCCAGCGTCGCTGCCAGTTCCCTCCAGGCCTCATCGTTCTTTCCGCGGATATCTACATTGAACTGTTGAAATGTCTCTGTAGTTGTCAGTTCTCCGTACTCATCTACCGTGGCCACCAGATAAATGTCAAACTCCGCACCGGCCAACGGCGTATCGCCATCCCGATAGGAAATGGTCAGGCTCACATCCTTATTCAGTTCAATACTTCCCGCCGCCAGTACGCTCATCGGCAGGATCATACACGCCGCCAGCAAACTAAGCAGAACGGCCGTCAGACGTTTAGAAATCTTCATCATCGTCACCTCCATGATTTTTCTTGCGCTGCCTCGGGAGCAGCAGGATCACTAAAAGCAAAAGCAACATCGGGGTTGCTATAGCAGGTGCCACGATCAGCGGCTCAATCTGTATTGCATCCGCCGCCACACGGGCTTTATTTGCTTCTTTTACATTTTCAATTCGATGCCCCCGCACCAACAGACGGTGGGTATTGATTCCATACGGAGTGCAGGTAACAAGTGTGCAGTAGTCCTGTCCTTCCACAATGCGGAGCGCTTCGACCTGCTGTGGTTCCACGATCAGGATCTGATCCACTTCATATGTCAGGACCTCATCCATCACCCGGAGCATGAAAATGTCTCCTTCATTCAGCTTATCCAGGTTGGTAAACAGCTTCGCGCTCGGCAGTCCTCTGTGTCCGGACAGCACGCAATGGGTACTTTCCCCTCCCACCGGAAGACTCGTCCATTCCAGATGGCCGATTGCGGTCTGTAGAACGGATGCAGTCGTGCCATGATAAATCGGAAGGGAGCAATTTATCTTCGGAATCTCTACGTAACCCATAATTCCATTCGAATCTACATTCAGCATACTCTCGTATTCTGCCTTTTCTTCCTCAGATAGCGTGTAGTCTTTGTTCTGCCCCTTCATACGCTGATTATAACTCTGGGCATCTTCCCACATCTTTTTACGCATTTCCTTGTCCAGATTCTTCACCTTCTCAGAATACTGTGAAATCGCCTGACTTTGGTGAAAGGAATTCCAGTAATCGCTTACCGAAGGATACAGCAGTAAGGACAAACCTGCAAGAAGCGTCAGAATCAGGATAACGGTTATAAAATAATTGCTTTTTTTCTTCTTCATGCAGGATTCTCCTTACCACTGTGAGCCGGGGAAATCACCCCCGGCCTTCACAATGTTATGTTTTTTTATTTTCCAGTACACCTCGGCGTACTTGCTGCGAGGTGAGAGTCTTGTCTTCTTTCTAGATAATTTCTGAATTTCTTTCTTAGGTCTTCTTCCCTATCTGTCACTCATGCGTTTTCTCACGATCAGGAGCACAACAGCTGCAAGAACAAGAACGGAACCGATAATGTAGAAAATTGTGGTACCCATTCCACCGGTGGACGGGAGTTCGGCTCCGGTTTTGTTGATGATATGTACACCGCCGTCGTTCTCTTGCCAGGTATCTTCATTCTCATCCATAGTTGTGATCAGATTGTCGTTCTTAATTTCAACTTTTACACGCCCTGAAAGCTTGTTGTATCCGGCCGGAGCTTCGATTTCTTCAAGCCAGTATGTCGTGTTGGCATCCAGACCCTTGACTGTTGCTCTGCCTGCTTCAATGACAGCAGATTTGAAATCTTTGTCGTTCTTCTCATCAGCAGTAGCAACGCGGTAAACACCATCAGATACTTTGACCAGATCAATCTTGTGGCCTCCGGTCTGAGCGTCATACAACTCGAACTTGGCACCGTCCAGAACCTTCTTGTTGCTGTCGGTTTTGATGATGTCAAACTTGAACGTCTTCGTAGTAGTTGTATCCCACTCAGAATAGCTGTCGTCGCCGTAGTCCAGTTTGGTATCGTTGTCATTGGTATCACCAGCGATCTCGGCATTCTCATTCAGAACCGCAGAGTAAGTAACAACGATGTCAGTGTCGGCAGTAATGGTAGACAGATAAGCATCGGTGAAGGTGATCTCGAAGTCACAAATTGCATCGTCACCGTTTTTATCCTTGCAACGAACATCGAACGCTACGGTGTAGTCTTTATCTTTTATCAGTTCAATATCGTTAGCATTGACAACAATGCTATTCTGGTCCAGTGTCAGACCTTCTTCCATCTGGTCGTGCAGTACATAGTTCTGTGCACCCTTCTTGGCGTGAATGACAATCTCGAACTCCACAGTGTCACCGATCTGGGCGGTATTGCTGTCACCATAGTTGCCAGTGGAATCTTCATTAACGGTCTTCTCAGGTACGGGGACTTCATTCTTCTCATGCATCTCAACAGAGGGATTAGTAGTGTCCAGAGAGCACAGAGTACCCAGGGTGGTGTCCACCAGGTAGTAACCCAGATCCAGGTTGGTGAAGGATACAGTGGTAGTAGTGGCTGTCACACTGCCCTGATTGGTAATGCTGTTGTCCTTGGCATACTTCTGGGCAGCCTTGGCAAAGGCGGCTGCGTCCGCATTTTCTTTCCAAGTCACATAGCCCTGGGCGTCAACCTCCACATAGGTGTTCTTGATGGCATCACTGTTGATAAAGGTGTTCCATGCGGTCGTTGCCTTATAGGCATAGGCATTTGCGGAAGCATTGTAGCTTTCCAGATCAAGAATCTGATAAATGGTATAGGTCTGATCCTTAACAGCATCTTTGATGGTAATGCTACCGGTTTCACCTTCGGCAAACGCCGTAGTGCCCATGGCGAAGAGCATGACCAGTGTTAGCAGGAGGCTGACAAGTTTTTTCGCATGTTTCATTGTTTTCATTCCTTTCATTAATAAATTTTATTTTGATAAATCAACATGTTACTACGCATTAGAAAAATTCAGAATCATCCTTTCTGCGCGAAATATGTATATACAACAAGAGGAATGCTGCGCCTATAAGCAGCAGGAAGCCTCCCGTGGTATACGGTACAGTACCTGCCCCACCGGTTTGAGGTAACTCATAGCCCATGGTGTTGGTACAAGTTACAGTGGCTATACTATCATTGCCACTTGTGATGGAACAGGTTACACTCTTATCATAGGAGTTTTGACCATTTACTACCCACCCTACGGAATAACCGTCGGCATTGGTTTCTTTGATCGACACTTGCGCGCCAACCGGAAGTCCTGTGATAGTAACCGTCTCATCGTGATAAAGCTTTACAGTAGCAACCGCATAATTATCTTGTTTTGCAAATGACAGCGTATTGCCCGTGTGGGTCTGGCCGGAATTTGTGGTTGTATAGGCTGCCGTGTAGTCCGTAGCTTTCCAGTTTTCTCCCACTTGGAACTTAAGCTCAAACGCAAACTCACCATCTGTACTTCCACCTGCGGTGTTGTTGACGATCTTGGTCAGTGCGAGACCTCCGGTGGAAAATGTGTTGGTGACGCTAATATTGACCGTGGTGCCAACATCCGTAACAGTTCCGCTGGCATTGGAGTA
Organism: bacterium; assembly: GCA_022774325.1. Classification (GTDB taxonomy): domain Bacteria; phylum Bacillota; class Clostridia; order Lachnospirales; family Lachnospiraceae; genus Allocoprococcus. The sequence continues at coordinate 44,942 of JALFNN010000060.1, forward strand.
AACGGGGGTGTACCCTTCATTGCCGGTCAGCGGGGTTCCGTTCCCGTCGGCTACTTCTTCTACATTATAGTAGGTACCGGCCAGCAGCTTTACCTGGGCTGTCTCTCCGGCGGCAATCTTTATGATGCCCGCCTGTTCCACAGACCGGGTTTCCTCCCCAACAAAGTAGGTGGTTCCAACTGAGATCGGTACCAGGCTATCCGCGTCCGGCCCAAGCAGTACCTTCATATAATAGTATTCCGGTTCGCCGTTGAGAGAGCTACCCACCTGGGTTTTGGTGATTGCCAGAGTGCTGAGCTTTTCTGTGTCCACCTTGTTGGTATAGTTGACCAGATTGCCAGCATCCGCATCCAGTTGTGGACTATTGTAGCCGATGAAGTCTGTCTCCACTGTAGTGGTATCATTTGTGCAGGTGCCTGTATCGCTGCCGACGCTGTAGACCACCTCTTGATACTGGCCGGTCAGGCCGGTAGGCAGAACCTCCTGAACCACATACTTTTTGACGCTTTCGTTTTGGCCAAACCGGGCAAGCATATTGGTGAACTCTGCCATCTGTCCGGCTTTCAGGGTGAAATAGCCGTCTTCGCCCACCATTCGCGTCTCATTCGCCGTCAGGCCCGCACCGGAGAGGGTGTAGGAATCACCAGCTTTGATCAACAGCTGATCGGTGGGTTTTCCTTGTGCATCTGCCTTGACTACCCGGAACTTGTACTCCATAGTGTTTTCCAGATGCTTGACCACATCGGTGTCTGCATCCGCATTCGCTGTCAGCGTCTTGGCCACCTGCAGTGACTTTTCCGGCAGGATTGGAAGGTTGAAATCAATGGAACAGTTGGCAACCGCGCAGCCGCGCTCCATATAGAAGAAGCTCAGCTTGTGCTTGGTGTAGTCAGCGAAGATATTGCCGTTCCAACCGCCAGTTGGATTTTTCCCTGCTTCTTCATAGCAGTTTTTGATTGTTGTCGAGAAAGAGGTTACACCCTCCGTTCCAACAACACCGTTCCAATCCAGGTACTGCTTAATCTCTCCCGTAGCAAAGTTGATAGAGCCAGTAACCGTACCGTGGGTACCACCCAAATCGAGAACAAGAACATCGTCGACAAACACCCAGACATCATCATCACCGGAGAAGTGGAATACCATTTCTTCGCCATTCAGTTTTCCGTCTCTGCTCTGATAGAAATCCACGTCCATCCGCATACCGAACCAGTAGTTCACATCGGCGGATTCCAGATTGTAAGCGCGCGCATCGTCGAGGTATGTCCCAACCACCTGACCATCGGTGTAGTTGAATGGCAGGAAATCATAGTATTTCTGTGCACTTCCATAAGTGGATGTGGAGCCGTTGCGCTCCACATAATTACGGACACGGAACATACTGCTATGAATGTCATAGTCCACAGCATTGTAAGCGCTGTTGTAATAGTAATGGGTTCCGCTTTTTTGCAAGATGGTATTGGTAGGATTGTAAGCCGTGACCGCACCGTCGCCACTGCTGAACAGATATTTTAGGCTACGATCCGACCGACGGAGATTATCATTCGTAACTTCTGGTGATTTTGCTCTACCCAGCGCATTCCGATTCGGATCGAGGACAGGATAGTTGTCTGTCAACGTCCGCTCCACTGTCGCGTGATTTACAGTGAACCCATCCTCATCATAACGGTTGTCTCTGTCTCCGTTTTGAAGATTGCCGTTGCTTTCCTGTTGGCCGCGGAACTGAAAATATGGCGTGATCGACCGCCAACTATCACCATCGCCGCTACCATTGGGTCGGTTGATCTTTGTGCTGTAGTCAAAGAGCTGGAATTTGATCGCAGAATCTTCTACAGCAGCTACATCGTCCGCTCTTGCCGCCGCAGTGGCGGTGTTATTCTTGGGAGAGAAGGTAAAATAGGCCAATGGTTTTTCGGTACTAATTTGTTCTTGGTTGACGTCAGCCCCAGACACCCAATTTATTTGTACCGTATCGCCACCCCCATCTAATTGCGTATCAGTATGTGGCAACGGCCAATCTGCATTCGGATCATACAAACCAACCTGTTCAGCATAGGTTTTCTTGACCAGCAGGAGATAAGCTTCTTGATTTTGCACGCCCGTATTGGGAGAAGCCGCTCCCGCTTGGATTACCTGATACCTGCCATTCCGACGTTCGATTCGGTATGCGTTCCAATCATCATAATTGAACTTATCAGTTCCAAAGAATTTCCCGATGTTGACGATATTGGTAACCGTAATCTCCTGAGCAGGCGATTTCAGTCTCGGATTGAGCAGGATAACATTGGTGTTGCCATTATACGTGTTAAAGGCGTCTATCGGATAAATATTGTTTTCCGGCGGGACAATCGTGTTTCCATTCACGGCTGTATAGGAAAGATAAACCTCCGCTGTATGGTTTGCTCCGTCCATCCATATTGTCCAATAATCCTCATTCTCAGCGTATTCCCAATTATTTGTTGTCTTGTTATATCTGACCTTGGCAATTGTTGTCTTACTGCCATTGAGATGCACATAAGCAGATTCATAAGCATAGCCGGAATGATTGATGCGATTGGCATATTGGCTCAGAGTGACACTTTCCAACTCAGAATATGTAGCAAGCGCGGTTTCGCTATTCCCTTCCAATATGCTATTCTCGTTAGTGTCCACGTAGTGAAGGATTAGTTTATAGCTATCCTGCCATGTCACCGTAAAGGTTGAGAAGCTTTTCACTTCAAAGGCAGCGGCAACATCTGCTGTAGTCTCCGTACCGTTGTCCAATGCTTCCACCTGCCCGATCTCCTGGGCGGCGTCCGCTACCGTCTCTACCGTCACCGCACCGGCTACCGGGGCGGGCGACGCTTCCTCATCCGGCATCCGATGTGCTGTGTCTGTCTGCTCATGGTGCTGTACAGCCAGAGTATCCGCATTCGCATCTTCCGGCAGCAGCCCCATCGCGTTGATGCATACATAGACGCTGCTCTCAGGTTCGATTTCTGCACCATCCACTGTAAAATGGATATCCAGTGCTGCAAATCCATCATATACGGTATCGGTCAGAGCCTGCTGTGCTGCTTCATAAGCTTCACTTCCCTGTTCCAGCAGTTCTGCCGTAAGCACCGCATTGTCCGGCAGTGCACCTTCAGAAGCATATACCATAACTCCAAACCGGTTGTCAGGGTCGATATAACTATAATTTGCATCATATCCATCAGGGATCTGAGCGCCTTCAGGCAGAACCATATTCAGATTTCCCTGCTCCGGAGCTTTCTCCGTACTCTGACATTCTTCACTGTGAATGTGCTCCTCCATCCCACAGGTCAGTTCCTCCGTCTGAAAGCAGGCATCGGTGTGAGTATGTTCTGGAATGTCGCACTGCTTCTCCATCGTGACAGCGGGCAAAATCAGCGCATATGTAGTACAGAACACCACGATTGCCGCCAGACTTATTACAACCTTATGCCACCACTTCTTACGTCGTCTCTCCTTCATATACTGATCCGCATTTTGAAGGACATCTTGTTTCATTCGTCACCACCATCCTCTCTATTTCAACATTCGTACCTTATCACTTTCCAAACCTAAACTCTTTTTTTCCAACCAATTCATCCAGACTGACCTGATACAAATTGGACAGCGTAATTAAGATTTTCAATGATGGTTCTCTCACCCCTCTTTCATAATTTGACAACGCCTGACGGCTGATACCTACGGTCTTCGCAGTCTCTTCCATTGTCATACCTTTTTGCTTTCTCAACAATCTAAGCAAATCACCATTCATACTTTTTTCTCCTCTCTTGGCATTAATCATAATGATCTTTGTTTCAGAACTCTTAACTAATTAAGTACTCCGAATTCCGTTAACGGCCAGATGCGAAATACGATTCTTCCGACAATCTGTTCGTTTGCCACACAGCCCACACTAGTACTTCGTGAATCTACAGATGTAGATCTGTGATCCCCGATACAAAACCATCGGTTATCCGGTACCTGATACGGCAGATCAATATCGCAGTCTCCATAAGCTTTTTCTTTCAAATACGGTTCATCCAGAAGTTCGCCGTCTACATAAACGTTTCCTTCTTCATCAATATCCACCCACTGACCGGGGCCTGCAATACAGCGTTTTACCAGAATCTTATTTCCCAGATAAAAGGCGATCAGATCCCCCGCTTCAAAATCTGAGCCTTTTACGGAAACAACGATATTTCCTTCTGTCAATGTCGGCGTCATGGATGACCCGTAAATCTGGAGGACCGGCATCCAGATCGTCGCAACCAGAACGGCCACTGCAGCCACAACAATCAGTGAATAAATGGTACTTCTAAGTACCTGTTTCAATCTCTTCTTATACCTTTCTCTTCCGAGTTCCGCTTTTAACTGTTCCACCGAAGGGAGTCCGGAAAATGAATCTATTCGTTCTTTCATTCTTTACGGCTTCCTTTCTCCGCCATACGCTGAACATTTCGCAAATACTGCTTCGCAGCTCTGTCAGCCGCTTCAAAAACTCCATTGATCTGTAATGCTGCCTCCGCGAGAGAACCGGCATTCTCTATCGTAATCGCCCGGTTTCTAAGCCCTGTTTTTACCTTTTTCAGTTCGGCTTCCAGCTCCTCATTTCGTTCAATCTGCTGAATCAGCATTTCCAGAAGCTCTGCACGACTCAGCTTTCGCAATTCTTTATCTGTCATCTGACTCCTCCAACCCTCACCCTAACGACATTCAGTCAATAAATATGGGAAGCAGTAATTACTATACAGCTCCCCAAAATACTCGTTATACAGCACAAAACAAATTACTGCTCTCTTTTCATGCTGAGTTTCAAATGCATCCATGCTGTATCCAACTACTACATAATTTCCATTATGTAGTAGAGTAAATTCTTGATGATTGATACATATTAACTTTGTAAACATTTTGTTTCTTAAAAGTATATCATAAGGATATAAAAAATCAAGTCAAATAGGAATAAAATTTTAAATTATTTTCAAATGGGCACAAAATATACATTTTATACGCAAATGTATAAAAATATCTCATAAAAATGCATAAATTTATAGAAGATGAATTCATTTCTAAATAATTGGCAACTTTTCAATAAGCTGATTCAAGTTTTTTATCCAATAATTTATATCATATAATTTACTCTACTACATAATGGAAATTATGTAGTATTTTTTATCTCTACACTACAAGCCCAAGCCGTTCAATCTTCTTCCGATGCTCTCCACTGGTAGTCATAATATAAATCCGGGTAGTATCAATGCTGCTATGCCCCAAAATATCCGCCAATTTTGCAATATCTTTCTCAATATTATAAAAAGTCCGTGCAAACAGCTTCCGCAGATTATGTGGAAATACTTTGCTTGCCACTACACCAGCCGCTTCACAGAGCGATTTCATCTGTGCCCAGATATTACTTCGATTCAGCGGATTCCCATTTCGAGTGATAAAGATTGCACCTGAAAAGATTCTCTTCTTCTTTGCATAATCCATTAACTTCCTGCGAAGTTTTCCGGGAAGCAAAATGGTTCTGTTCTTATTTTTACAGCTCACATTCACAACTCCATCGCGTGCCGCTTCTACAGTAAAAAACCGCAGTTCTGATATTCGTATTCCTGTACTGCATATGGTTTCCAATATAAGATGAAGCTGTGGGCGATTATTAGCCGCTTGCAAAAGACGCCGATACTCCCCCTTGGTCAACTCTTTTTCTTCCGTACAATACGTGACTCGCTGCTGTTTGATATGTTTCACCTTACATTCTGACCATCCATTTTTCTCTTCCTCCCAAAATCCATTTCAAATATCATACCTCTATTTTATCCATTTTCTCCGCCACGATGTATGATCTGAAATGGAATGCTGACCTAAAACTATCTATTAACAAAGTAAATATAGACTTATACAGAAAAACAGAGCGTCCTGCTGCTGCAAAACCCTCTGTTCCTTCTTCAACAATATTCTAATCAATTACTTTCACGCTTTCAATCACCGGCTGATCCTCCGCCGCAACGGTACCGTTCGCATCCTGCACTGGTGTATCCTTGCAAATCTGATCCACGATCTCCATACCTTCTGTCACCGTTCCGAATCCAGCATACTCGCCATCCAGATACAGGCTGTCTGACTGCACAATAAAAAACTGGGAACTGGCGCTGTCATTCGCACTGGATCGCGCCATGGAAATGGTTCCCCTCACATGGGAAATATCGTTCTTCACTCCATTACCTTCGAATTCTCCTTTGATTTTCGTATCGGATCCTCCGGTCCCGTTTCCGTTTGGATCGCCACCCTGAATCATGAATCCATCAATAATCCTGTGGAATGTCAGTCCATCGTAAAATCCCTCTTCGGCGAGTGTCATGAAATTCTCCACCGTGATCGGAGCTGTATCTGCATCCAGTTCCACCTTGATCGTTCCATAATCTTTCACAATTATCTCAACATGATGTTTTCCGGAAATTGCAGCCTTGTCTTCCGTTTTTGAAGTTTCAGCTTCTTCAGTTCCTGTTTTTTCTTTGCTCGCGGCATCTTCTTTGGCACCGCATCCTACTGTCAGGATCCCCGCCACGAGAACCACACTCAATAAACCAATCCATTTTCTTGTCTTCATCAATTTCATTCTGACTTTTGCTCCTTTTTTGTTTCTTCTATCTCCACCGGTTCCTTATCTTCTTCGCTTTCTTCCACTATTTTGAGGAAATCGCGCTCTTGATTTTTCAAGGTCGGTATAAAACGTGCCGCCACTTTTCCCTTTCCTTTCTTCTTCATATAGAAATATCCGATTACAGCAAAAATGACTGCACCAATGAAATTTACGAACAGATCTTCCATTGTATCATGAAGTCCGATATCCAGATAACCGCCAAGCCCCAGACTCTGGCCATTCACTGCAACATCTGTGATTCCCTTTATGGTTGTCGGCACATTCCCGCCCTTTGGATCAAGCATCACAGAACTGATCGTATAAATGATTGTATCTTTCTGCATATCAAATCCGAAAAAAGAATCCATTGCATATTCAAAGAATTCCCACAAGACTCCGACCGTCATCGAAAAACTAAAAGCCACAACTGACATAAAGGCCGGAGAAAGCTCAAACTTTAATTTTTCTTCCCGGTTCAGGATATCCACCAGAGAGAATCCGATCGCTGCCATCAAAAAACCATTCAGCGTATGTAAAATCATATCCCAATTTGTAATTTTGATGTAATATTCCTGGATTTCGCCCAGAATCTCCGCCGCAAAGATAAACAGCAGGATGATGATCTCCAGCGTTGTGGGCAACTCGATCTTAAGCTGAAGCTGGATCAGGCTCGGCACCACCAGCAAAAAAAGTGTCAGTACACACAGAAACACATTTTCATAATTCCGATTCAAGAGCTGAAGAACCATACAGATGATTACCAGTGCACGTAATACCATATAAACAATAAAAGAACTTCTGTGTTCCCGAAGTTCCATTTGCAATGCCTTTTTAATCCGTTCTGATTTTTTCATTCGCATTTCCCTTCCGGCGATTCCCCGATTTTCTCCATCGACAAAGAAATTATCCCTGTTGTTTCCCAAAAAAGGGTAACAAAAAAGCGGGTGATGGGAATCGAACCCACGTATCCAGCTTGGAAGGCTGGTGTTCTACCATTGAACTACACCCGCATGACTTTTATTATTATAACGAATAGCTTTTATTTTGTCAAGTATTTTTTTACATTTTTTATTTTCTAACCAGTTGCTGTTCTTGATTGCTTATATATAGTACCAGACAGCAACTGGTTTTGTCAAGCTTTTATTTTATTAATTCATCAATTTCGGTAACAGTTCAGCCATATACAGATATTTAAAAGCAGACTGCGCAAGTTTACTTGCAGCAAACTGCTTTTAAATATCTGTATATGGCGCTCTGCCATGAGCAAGAGCCTTAGCTGCATATGCAGCGGAAAAGACTGCGAAGCAGTCGGCTCGAGCTTTATGGCTGAACTGTTACTCAATTTCTTCAGGTATCCATTTCGCCTTCCAGGCATAAAGAGCCATCAGCGAAGCCCCGATGATCCACGAAATCGGATATGCCATAAAGATCCATTTCATCTCACCAAATCTGGGTACTGTAACGTTCAGCCAGATGATCCGGTAAATGCAAAGCGAAAAAATGATAATAAACATCGGTGGCAGTGTTTTTCCTGTTCCGCGGATGGATCCTGCCAGGATCTGCATAATCGCAAGTATAAAATAGAATGGGCAGAAAAACCGCAGAATATATACACCCAGTTCCACCACATGCGGATCGTCCACAAAAATATGCAGGATGTTCCCTCCGAAGAGAAACAACAGAGTTCCCGAACACAGCGAGTAAATGACTCCCATGCTTACGGATACCAGAACGCCTTTCTTCACCCGGTCATAGCGTTTAGCCCCTACATTCTGTCCGGCAAATGTTGTTGCCGCCATTCCGAAGCTCAGCACCGGAAGGATGTTGAATCCGTCAATCTTAATGTACGCCGCAAATGCCGCCATCAGATCCGCCCCAAAGCGGTTCACATTTGCCTGAATCACAACATTTGAAAAAGAAATTACCATATTCTGAATTCCAGCCGGGATGCCGATCCGAATGATTCTGGCGGCCATAATCTTATCCAACCGGATGCTCCTCAGTTTTAAACGATACAGATCCTTACTTTTCATCAAGTACTGCAGAATACATACACAGGAAATAAACTGCGCAATATCTGTAGCAAGTGCTACCCCTTCTACACCCATATGAAATACAACTACAAAAATCCAGTCCAGAACAATGTTGGATCCGGCAGCAATCATCAGATACTGCAATGCTTTTGCCGAATTTCCCACCGCATTCAGAATTCCTGCGGCATAATTATAAACGACGGAAAACAGCATTCCACCAAAAAAAATCCGCATATAAAGCACCGCCTGCGGCAGCACTTCCTTTGGTGTTCCCATCCAGTTCAGAAATATCGGAGCTGCCGATATGCCAATCGCCATCATGATAAGTCCGAAAATAATTGCGATTGCAACAGTTGTGTGAACAGCTTTCTCTACTCCTCTCTCATCTTTGGCACCATATTGCTGCGCGATCACAACTCCCGCACCCACAGATGCCCCAATACAAAATGCCAGCAACAGATCGATCAATGCACCACAGGCCCCGACTGCCGCGAGTGCATGCTTTCCTATATAATTTCCTACGATAATAGAATCGACCGTGTTATAAAGCTGCTGAAATAGATTTCCCAGAATCAACGGTACTGCAAATCGGATCAATTGGTGCCAGATACTTCCTTCTGTCATTGATGTCGACTTTTCCACCTTTCTTCCCCCTCTCCATACAATTCTCCTCTAAGACTTCCTCTCCCAGTATAACGAATCCTTCCGCATCACGCAACCTTCTTCTCTCTTCTTCTGTCTTTCCCTGTAGCCATCTTCTGTATTCTTTTTGATTCATTCATTGTATTGCATTTTTCCAAATGCTATAATAACAATGCCGGAGCAAATTTGCTCCAAATGTCTGAAAAGAATGAAAATGAAAAACTTCAGGAGGTACAAAAGAATGAAAATTACAGAAGGCTATATGCCTTTCATGGGATATCAGACCTATTACCGCATAGCCGGCGAATGTACCGGAAACAAAAAGCCTCTGCTTTTACTCCACGGCGGTCCCGGCTCTACACACAATTATTTCGAATTATTGGATGAGCTTGCGGAAGACGGCCGCGCCATCATTTCCTACGATCAGCTCGGATGCGGAAATTCTTATCTGGACGGTCATCCAGAATTGTGGTGTTCCGAGACATGGGACAACGAATTAATGGCACTTAGAAAGCATCTGGGACTGACCGAACTTCACCTGCTCGGTCAGTCATGGGGCGGTATGCTTGCCATCGAATATCTCTGCGATTACAAACCGGATGGGATCAAATCCGTCATCCTCTCCAGCACGCTTCCTTCTTCTCAATTATGGGCACATGAACAGCACCGATTGATCAGCTTCATGTCCAGGGAAGATCAGGATGCAATCGCACGTGCCGAAGAAAGCGGCAATTTCGATGATCCGGATTATCTTGCAGCCAACGACCGGTTCATGCTGCTGCACTGCGCCGGTGCGGTGACAGAAGATGCACCGGAATGTCTGCGCCGTCCGAAGAAATCCGGAAAAGAGGCCTATCTGTACGGCTGGGGTCCGAATGAATTTACACCGTCAGGAAGCCTTGCAAATTGGGAATATCGTGAAAAGATCGGAAATATCCAGGAACCGGCACTGATCATCAATGGCACCAACGATCTCTGCACCCCGCTTGTTGCCAAGACCATGTATGATGCCATTCCGAATTCCCGATGGGAACTCTTCGACGGATGCCGCCATATGTGCTTTGCAGAAGACACAAAAAAATACTGTGCGCTCCTTCGTGAGTGGATGGCGCAGCATGATTAACCTTTAGGAGTGACTTTGCATATGACTAAAAAGCAAAAAGGGATCCTGTTTATCATTACTTCTGCGTTTTGCTTTTCCCTGATGAATATGTTTGTAAAGTTATCGGGAGACTTGCCTTCTGTACAGAAAAGTTTCTTTCGAAACCTTGTTGCAGTTGTTGTCGCCGCAATTCTTCTAAAACGGAGCGGAGCGGCTTTCCGCTGGAAGAAGGGCAATCTGGGCCTTCTCATTGCCCGTTCCGCTTTCGGCACTTTGGGAATTCTGTGCAATTATTATGCGATCAGCCACATGAATCTGGCAGATGCATCGATGCTGAATAAGCTGTCACCGTTTTTCGTCATCCTGTTTTCTTATTTCTTTTTGAAAGAAAAGGTGACCCCGACACAGGCATTCTGTGTGATTGCGGCTTTCCTTGGCAGTCTGTTCATCATCAAACCGGGCTTCGCCTTCGGCGACACACTTCCGGCGCTGCTCGGATTTTTGGGTGGATTTGGTGCAGGTGCCGCTTATACAGCCGTTCGCGGACTGGGACTGAAAGGAGAAAACGGTTCTTTTATCGTATTCTTCTTTTCTGTCTTCTCATGCGCCGCGATCCTGCCGGTCCTGATCTTCATTTATGAACCGATGAGCCCGCTTCAGCTTCTGTATCTGCTTCTTGCCGGTATCTGTGCTTCCGGCGGACAGTTTGCAATCACCGCTGCTTATGCAAATGCACCGGCAAGTGAGATTTCGATCTACGACTATTCCATCGTGATTTTTGCCAGCATCTGGAGCTTTCTCCTCTGGCATGACATCCCGGATGCACTCAGCGTGATCGGATATCTCATCATTTTCGGTTCATCACTGCTTATGTTTTTGTACAACTCCAAACGTGCAAAACAGAGAAATTGAAATTTAGTTAAGATTCAAGATGTCGGCTCCCAGTAGGCCGGCATCTTTTGCATCATGCGTCACAACAATCAACGTTTTTCCCTCAAGACATCTTCGTACGTACTCAGCAGTCAATTTTCTCGTTTCTTCGTCCAACCCTTTGAACGGTTCATCCATCACCACACAGTCTGCATCTGCAAGAAGAGCCCGGACAATAGCCACTCTTCGCTTCATTCCCCCGCTCAGCTCACGCACCGGTCTCTGATATACTTCTTTCAGATTCACTTCCCGGAACGCCTCCTGAATTGCCGATTCATCCAGTTTTCTTCTCGCAGTCAGGCGGACGTTCGCCGCCGCACTTAGATTCTCGCAGAGCCGGTTTTCCTGAAACACCGCAGCCATTTTCCCATGCGGAACCCCTGCAATTTCTCCCGCATCCGGTTTTTCCAGACCAAGCAGCAGATGGATCAACGTCGTCTTCCCGATTCCGGATTCTCCCATGACGCAGGTGGTTTTCCCTTCCGGAAAACAACAGGAAAATCGGTTAAATACATACAATTCTCCGTAAGATTTACTGAGTTCCTTTATCCTGATATCCATACCGCTCCTCCTCTAATGCTTCTCGATCCGGCCGACGATTGCGCGAAGTCCGGCCAGAAAACATTTCTCAAATAGAAAGCTGATTACAATGATCACAATCGTCCAGGCAAACAGATCCGGTGTATTCAGATAAACTTTCGCATGATACAGTTTTTCTCCGATCGAGCCGGAGGGCACACCGATCACCTCCGCAGCAACTCCCGCCTTCCAGCAGAGCCCGAGTCCCAATGTACAGGCTGTTAGAAGATAGGGCAGAATCTGGGAAATGTAGATATAGCAGATCCGTTTGCCCATTCCGACGCCAAATATATCCGCCATTTCCAAAAGCTTCCTGTCTGTCTGGCGGATTCCCTGCAGAATATTCGTGTACACCACCGGAAGCACCATCAGAAAGGAGATAAATACCGACAGATTTCTGGATGGTATCCAGATCAGACACAAAATAATAAAGGATGCCACCGGAGTTGACTTGATCACCGTAATCAGCGGACCAAAGAGAACCGCTGCAAAAGAAAACCGGTAAGCAACCACAGCCTGTATACAGCCAGTCACCAATGCAAGCAAAAATCCGAGTACAATTCTTCCGAAGCTGAATCCGACAGACTTCCAGAAATCGTAAGTCACGATCAGCTCTCCCAGTTTCTTTATAACAGAAACAGGAGATGCCAAAAGGATCTCCTGTCCAAGCCACATACTGGCCAGCTGCCAGACTGCGATCCAGAACGCAGCCGCCAGCACCTGTATTCCGTATTTTTTCATCCATGACTCTCTACGTTTATCGTTTGTAATAGAACGCATCATCCGGTATACTTCCTCCAATGATCTGTGGATTCTGTTCCAACAGTGTATTCAGATAACCGGACAGCATCGTCTTCAATTCATCACCCTCAATAAATACGATACTACATTCCGGGATTGCTTTTACTGCAACTTCCTTCGTAACAATTTCATGTGCCCCGATAATCTCTGCCGCAGCCTCCACATCACTGTTTACAAAATCGACGGATTTTTCATAGGCATCCATGAAGATCTTCACGTCGTCTTCATGTTCCTTCAGATATTCATTCCGCACGATTACAACGCCGGTAATCAGACGGCTTCCATCGTCGATACTGCTTTCCCAGAGTTCGTTGAGATCCAGGGCCACGCGCAGATTCTCATTTTTCATGAGTGCCGTAGTCACGAACGGCTGCGGAAGAAGTCCGACTGCTGCCGTATCTGCTGCCAGTGCCGCGACGACCTCTGCATGCTCGGATTTGTATTCAACCGTCACATCCTTCTCCGGATCCAGGCCATTTGCCTTCAATACCGAATTCAATGCATATTCCGGCGTTGCTCCTTTGCCGCTGGAATAGATTGTTTTCCCTTTCAGATCCGCCGCCGAATGGATTGTATCGCCATTTTCCACCAGATACAATACGCCCAGCGTATTCGCAGCCAGTACACTAATCTGCTTCTCCGTCTTCTGATAAAGAGTCGCTGCAAGGTTTGCAGGAATCGCTGCAATATCTACCTGTCCCTGTACAACCATCGGAACCATTTCATCCGGAGATGCCACAATAGAAACATTATAGTTTTCATCGTCAAGCAACTGTGCCATTCCCATCGCAGTAGGGCCTTTCATTGCACCAATGTTGATCACCGCTGACGGTTTTGCCTCCTCCGGCTCTTTATTCTCTTCTTCTGTCTCCTGCTGCTCCTCTTCTTTCACATCTTCCTTCGCATCTTCCCTGGAACCGCATCCGGATAATGCAGCCACACCCATGCAAAGGACAAGAAGCAGTGCTGTCAATTTTTTCTTCTTCATATCCTTCTCCTTTTTTACCCTTTTCGGCTTTATACGCAAATCTGATATACCGCAGTGAAGATTTCTCCGGCTTTCAGAACATTGCCCCATTCTCTTTCTTCCAGTTTCTGTCCGAAATCCGCCCGGTCACTTCTTCCGTACCAGGGTTCAATGCAGACAAACGGCGCATGCTTCCCTGCCGGTGACCAGATTCCGAATAGAGGTGCTTCAAATCTAACTTCCAGATATTTTTCACCTTCCGGCGTATACAAAGCAACTTTATGGGCCTGATCATGTTCCACGATCAGCGCATCCTCATCAAACAGCGAATCTGTAATCTGCAGCATTCCGTCCGTGAGTTCCAGCACCTTCGTCCTCTCGGACACCGTGCCGTTCTCATCCAGCACACTGGCCGTAAGCGGCTCACAAGTATCGAACCCGATCCGGTAATCCGTCTGCTTCTCCCCCGCTCTCAACGGACAGTTGAAAGCCGGATGGCCGCCGATGGAGAAATACATCTCCCGATCATTTTTATTCGTTACTCTCCAAAGTACCTCCACCGTCCGTCCCTGCAGCCTGTATCCCAATTCCAGTCGGAAACCAAACGGATATTTTTCCAGAGTCTCAGGGGAATCTTCCAACGCAAACCAGATTTCATCACCTTTTTCGGATACCAGTTCAAAATCCATATCCCGGGCAAATCCATGCTGGGAAAGTGAATACCATTTTCCATCGAAACAGCTTTGTTTCTCTCTGTAATTTCCCACAAGAGGGAAAAGCACCGGCGAAGTACGTCCCCAGTATGCCGCATCTCCACACCACAAATATTCCTGCCCGCTGCAGTTATCTATTAATGACTTCATCTCTGCCCCATGAGCATCGATCTCCAGTGTCAGGCTTTCGTTCCTGATTTGAAACCTTTCCATTATGATTCCCTCTCTTTCTCCTTTTATTCCGGATACAGACTCTTACATCCTGCCCTGCTTTTGTGTTACTGTGCTTCTACCAGATATCCTTTCTGCCTAAGCATATCCTCTATCATATCCAGAGTTTCCTCCGAGTCCGCTTCAACCCGGTGATAATGATAGTTCGAAGTAATATTTTTCAGCGGACTGGACTTTCCGCTTTGTATATCTTCCAGAAATTCCTTCACCTTTCTGCGCGAAGTAATTCCAAGCGGCGCTTCCATTCGTCCGTAAACTCTGTGATTTACCATCACATTGATAATCTTGCCCCCCAGATCCACGATCGAGCACAGTTCATCTTCGAGCTGTTCATCGGTATGATTCACCTTGAAAACTCTCTCTGCCTGGCTCGGTGCATTCAGAATATATCCCCTGTTGGTAGAAATAATATCATATCCTGCTGCCCGGATCAGCGCGATATCCTGTACGATCACCTGCCGGCTCACGTCAAATCTCGCTGCCAGTTCCTTCCCCGAGACCGGAACCATACTGCTGCGGATTGTATTTACAATCTCTTCCCGTCTTTGTGTCCCTGTCATTCTACAAGTCTCCTTTATCAAATTACCCTACACTGCATGCAGATTCTTCATGGAAATATCGAGGATCGGTGCGGAATGTGTCAGCGCCCCACTGGAAATATAGTCCACGCCAATTGCAGTCAGTCTTGCAATATTTTCCTTCGTCACATTGCCGGAGCATTCGGTTTCGGCTCTTCCGTCAATGATACGGACGGCCTCTTTCATCTCCTCCGGTGACATATTATCCAGCATGATAATGTCCGCGCCGGCTTCCAGTGCTTCCCTTACCATATCCAGATTCTCCACTTCCACTTCGATCTTTCTGACAAACGGCGCATATTCCCTCGCCATCTCCACTGCCTTTTTCACACTTCCGGCAGCTCCGATATGATTATCTTTCAAGAGGACTCCATCTGACAAATTATATCGATGGTTGAAGCCGCCTCCGACCCGTACTGCATATTTCTCAAATATACGCATATTCGGGGTCGTCTTTCTGGTATCCAGAAGTTTCGTTTTGCTTCCTTCCAGAAGCTTCACAACCGAATTCGTGTAGGTCGCGATCCCACTCATTCTCTGTAAATAGTTGAGCGCCACACGCTCACCGGAAAGCAGCACGCGAATGTCACCACGCACCACGCCCATCTGTTCGCCGCTCTTGACCGCATCGCCGTCTTTGCAGAAAAATTCCACTTCAGTCCCGGCATCCAACAGCTGAAATACTCTTGCAAATACATTCAGCCCCGCAATGATTCCGTCCTGCTTACAGATCAGCTGTACTTCTCCTCTCACAGCCTCTTTCATAACAGAATTCGTCGTAACATCTTCGCTTGAAATGTCTTCCTTAAGCGCCTCAAGAATTAAATGATCTGCCTGTAATGTCATCGTTATTTCGTTCATCTCTGATTATACACTCCTTGTCCCATCTTTTCCAGTTATTTAACCGATCCTTCCGGCTTTACTTCATTTTTCCGACCAGAAATCCGGTTCGCCGCCCGTTTGGCAAATACCAGACTCTCCAAAAGTGAATTACTCGCCAGCCTGTTCGCCCCATGTACTCCGTTGCAGCTGGTCTCCCCGACTGCATACAGATGCTCCATCGAGGTCCGGCTGTCCGAATCCACCCAGATTCCGCCCATAAAATAATGCTGCGCCGGAACAACCGGAATACACTCCCTCGTCACATCGTACCCTTCTTCCAGACAATGCTGATAAATATTGGGGAAATGTTTCAAAATCGTCTCTTTATCAATATGTTCCATGGAAAGCCACACGTAATCCGTACCGTCCTTCTCCATTTCTTCTTTGATCGCTTTCGTCACCACATCCCGCGGAAGAAGTTCATTTACAAAACGCTCTTTCTTCTTATTATATAAGACCGCGCCCTCTCCCCGCACCGACTCAGAAATCAGGAAACGTCTTCCCGGTTTTGTGGAATACAGCGTCGTCGGATGGATCTGAACATAGTCCAGATGTTCCAGACGGATGCCGTGCTTCTTCGCCACATCCAGTGCATCTCCCGTCAAATGCGGGAAATTCGTGGAATGTTTATACCGTCCTCCGATTCCCCCGCTTGCAAGAATCGTATCCGGCGCAAAAATCTTCATTTCCGTTCCATCCTGAGCTGTCGCCACAATGCCCGAACAGATCCCATCTTCCTCCACGATATCCGTCATAGTTGTGTATTCATATATTATAATATTTTTTCGTTTCTTTACCTGCTCAATTAGTTTACTCGTAATCTCTTTTCCCGTAATATCCTCATGAAATAAGATTCTTGGTTTTGAATGAGCCCCTTCGCGTGTATAGGCCAGTTCCCCATTTTCCCTGGCAAAATCCACACCATATCCGATCAGATCTCCGATAATCTCTCTGGAGCTTCGGATCATAATATTCACCGACTCTTTCCGGTTCTCATAATGCCCCGCCCGCATCGTATCTTCAAAATAACTGTCGTAGTCATCATCGTCGCGCAGTACACAGATTCCGCCCTGCGCAAGGAAAGAATCACTGCTCTCCAGATCTGCCTTCGTAATCATGACGATCTGTTTCTCTTCCGGAAGATTGAGCGCTGCGAACAAACCTCCGACTCCGGTTCCTACGATCACTACATCCGTTTTCATTTCCATCTTCGTATCCTCCGCCTATTTCGCCAGCTCCAGCATTCTTTCCAGCGGTCTTCTCGATTCCTCGCGAAGTTCATCGGAGACATGCACCGCATTTTCCCCGGTTTTCAGGACATGAAGAATTTTTTCCAACGTATTTTTCTTCATGTTCGGGCATACCGGCACCGTCTTCGTAAAATAAAATTTCTTTTCCGGATTATTTTGCTGCAGCTTATACGCCACACCTTCTTCCGTACAGACAATAAATTCCCGGCATGCACTTTCTCCTGCGTATTTGATAATTCCGGCCGTGCTTCCTATGTAATCCGATAACGCCAGAACCGTCTTCGTGCACTCCGGATGCGAGAGCACCTGGGCCTTAGGATGCGCCATCTTTGCCTCCAGCACCTCTTCTGCCTGCAGCCGTTCATGCGTCGGACAGAAGCCTTCATTATAGACAAACTCCTTTTCCGGAACCTGCTCCGCAATATAATGTGCCAGATTCCGATCCGGAATAAAGAAAATATGCTTATTGGGAAGCGCCTTCACAATCTGAACCGCATTTGCCGAAGTCACACAGACATCCGAATACTTCTTCAGCTCCGCAGTAGAATTGATGTAGCACACCACCGCCAGATCCTCATATTTCTCCCTCATTTCCTGAATCGTCTGCGCATCTGCCATATGCGCCATCGGGCAATTCGCCTCCATATCCGGCATCAGAACCGTTTTTTCCGGATTCAGCACCTTGGCACTTTCACCCATAAATGAAACCCCGCAGAACACGATCGTCTGCTCCTTAAGTCCGACCGCCACCTTGCTGAGATAGAAAGAATCTCCGATATAATCCGCGATTTCCTGCACTTCCGGCCTCACATAATAGTGCGCCAGAATGACCGCATTCTTCTCCTTTTTTAACGCCTGTATTTCTTCTACTAATGTCATGTCTCTCACCTTTCACTTTGTATGGTATTGTGTTGTGTTGTTATTCTGCTCCGGGAAATGCTTTCTTTGATTTTGGAATGCAAATCCGAGAATATGAGCTGGGATAAAAGCTCATTGACAGACATTATAACATATGACATTGCATGTGACAAGACAGTTGTTGTGTGATTCGATTGCATTGTAAAGTATTGCTGGGATGTTACGGATTTTTAGGAGAAAACCATGGGATAATCCATAGAAATGGTGGCTTGTTACGGATTTTTGGAAGAGAAATGCAGAATAATCCGTAAAGGCAATGTTTGTTACGAATTTTGACAATAATATTATAGAATCGCACACAAAACCGAAAGTTATGAAATAAAAAATCACAACAGCAAGGTAAGTTATTCACTTCTTTTCCCTTTTTCAGAATTTCCAATTACTTCCATAATCATTTCAGTTCCTTCAACACACTCAAGCACAACGGCACGGACAACGAAAATGTCAGCACATCCGACACCGTCTGGCACATCTGTACACCCAGAAGCCCGAAAAACTGTGGAAGGATCCAAATCAGCGGTAAAAAGAACAACCCCTGCCTGGCCGCCGCCTGAACAGATGCTTTCAGCGCCTGTCCAATGGTCTGAAGCATCATATTTGACATAACGATCCATGCATTCAATGGAAATACCAGACACTGAAGCCGAAGTGCCAGACTTCCGATCCGCACAACATCAGCGTCCTCGCGGAACAGATGCACAAGCGGCCCCGCAAACACAAATCCCGCCGCCGAGATGACAACCAATACACCAACTGCTGTCTTCACACAGAAGAAAAAAGCCTCCCGGACTCTGTCATACCGCTTCGCGCCATAATTCGTGCCGCACACCGGCTGGAATCCCTGACCGAATCCAATCAACGCTGAATTCGCAAACATCGCAATCCTTGCCACAATTCCCATCGCCGCAATCGCTGCGTCCGCATAGATCCCGCCATAAATTCCTGCCGTCGTATTCATGCAGATCGTCGCCACACTTCCGAGTCCCTGACGGCAAAGAGACGGCACACCGCCCTTGAATATATTATAAAAATAATGTCCGTTTGGCGTAAAATTCCGGAACGATATCCTGAAATTCCCGCCCTTCATGCTGGCTCTAAGTAATACCAGGAAGCTGACGATCTGGCTGATCACCGTGGCCAAAGCCGCTCCTGCCACTCCCATATGGCATCCAAAGATCAGAATCGGATCCAGCGCAATATTCAAAACAGCTCCGGTCACAATTCCTACCATTGCAAAAGATGCACTCCCCTGAAAACGAAGCTGATTATTGATTACAAGAGAAGACATCATAAACGGCGTACCGATCAGAATGATCCGAAGATAGCTCATTGTATATGGAAGAATCGTTTTCGTGGATCCGAGAAATACCGACAGCGGACGCAGGAAAATCAGTCCCAGCGCACCAAGTACAAGCCCCACAATAAATGCAGAAAAAAATCCCGTCGCTGCCATTTTCTTAGCATCCTCAAAATTCTGTTCGCCCAGTTTTCTGGAAATATAGTTGCCCGATCCGTGTCCAAAGAAAAACCCACACGCCTGAATAATTGCCATCACCGAAAAGACAATACCGACCGCTGCCGTCGACTGCGTATTGATCCTTCCCACAAACATCGTGTCTACCATATTGTAAAATGACGTCACCAACATACTGATGATCGTCGGTACCGCCATCTGACTTACCAAACGTGGGATCGGCTCGGTCGTCATATATTCCACCTTTTGCTCCGCTGACATATCCGCTACTTTCATGTTAGAACAACTCCCTTTCCACTTTTGTCACAAACTTCTGATTCCGGCCTTTCGGTTTCTCCGGTATTGTCATTACAAGTTTTCCACTTGCAAGCAAGGACTGCACATAATGCTGCATCACATAGAATACAGTATTGATTCCCAGATAATCTGCAATTTCCCTACGCGTTCTCGGAATCCTGCAGAATTCCAGCAACGTATCCGTTCCACTATTTTGCTCCTTTTCAGAATCGTTTTCCTCTGTTTGCTGTTTATTGTAAAAAATAACTATAAATTCATTTCGTCGATTAATGAACACAGGAGCCGGTAAGCCTGCTGCTTCCATTTCCCGTCGAATAGTCAGGATTCCAGAATAACGATTTTCTGTTTTCAAAAGAAATTCCGACATTGTCGCAAGCGCCAGATTGCGCAGATCAGGCCGGGATTTACCAAGATCCTCAACAGTCATTCTTCCATACAATCCTCCCGGACTATGAATCTCCATGCGATCCGTAAAGAAATTAATCTGGATGGGGGTTCCTTCCGTGAAATGACTGTAATCCCGATGGATCAATGCATTCAGAACTGCCGCCAACGTAGGAATCCCATCCCTCGTAATTGCCAGCACTTCGTAAGCCTGTTCCATGCGCAATTTGGAAAAACCCGGTCGTTCTTCTCTCATCCGTAAAAGATACCCCTGAGCCCTATCCTGATCCAGAAGTGACATTTTCGCCCTCTCGATCACTCTTTCATCATCGTGTAAATACTTTCGAAATGCTTCATAAGTGTATATCTCATAATCTGTCATAGGAAGATCTGCATCTCCGACCCGAACATAGGAACCTTTGATTCGCCCTGCTCCGGAATAATAGCAGGGACGTTCCATCAGATCCGCAGAAGGAATTTCAGCTGAACAAATGAATTCTCCATCCAACTCGGCCACTGTAAATACCGCCCTGACCGGAGGAATCATCTGATTACATTGCTCTGTTACCTTCTTTTGCAAATCCTGCAGGTCATACACACCAACACAGGCTAAATTTTATGATTCATCCAGACCAATTCAAGTACGCCTCTGCGTACTTGCTGCGAGGTGCGCGTCATGCTTTGCATGACACAATACATCTGCGCACCTCTGCAATCCACCGGAGGCTTTATCTTGGAAGGAGATTGGACTCCCACCAAGACATATTTGTCGCAACTCACCACCTATAGAGGTGGGAGTCTTATCTTCTTTCAAGATAAAATAACTCCGCCTCCGTCCTGATTGGAAAAACTGGATAATGTATCATAAAGTTTTTTAGGGCAGCCTTCATGTGCCGCTTTTACTTCTAACGTTTGAGTCTCAGCTTTTAGATGCATCGTTTGATTTGCTAATTCAATCAACTCTTCGCTTAAC
>JALFNN010000077.1 GCA_022774325.1 bacterium
CTGGATGAACTCGGAACCGTTATGGGCAAGAAACGCTGCTTCATCGTAACAGACTCTTTCCTTTACAAAAACGGATATACAAAACAGATTGAAGATAAATTAGACCAGATGGGAATTGTTCATACATGCTTCTCTGATGTAGAACCGGATCCGTCCCTTGCATCCGCTAAAGCCGGTGCAGCAGCAATGCGTGCATTTGAGCCGGACTGCATTATTGCACTTGGTGGTGGTTCCGCTATGGATGCCGGAAAAGTTATGTGGGTTCTTTATGAAAATCCGGATGCAGACTTCGACGATATGGCAATGGACTTCATGGACATCCGCAAGAGAATCTACACCTTCCCGAAGATGGGTAAAAAAGCATATTTCGTTGCGATCCCGACTTCTTCAGGTACCGGTTCAGAAGTAACACCATTTGCAATCATCACAGATAAAGAGACCGGAATCAAATGGCCGCTTGCTGACTACGAACTGATGCCGAACATGGCAATCGTTGACACAGACAATATGATGAGTGCTCCGAAAGGACTTACCTGTGCGTCAGGTATCGACGTAATGACACATGCAATCGAAGCTTATGTTTCTATTATGGCTTCCGATTATACAGACAGCCTTGCACTGAAGGCAATCAAGCTCGTGTTTGATTACCTGCCGCGCGCATACAAAGACGGAAATGATGTGGAAGCAAGAGATCATATGGCAAATGCATCCTGCATGGCCGGTATGGCATTTGCAAATGCATTCCTTGGTGTAAACCACTCACTTGCTCACAAATTAGGTGCATTCCATCACCTGCCGCATGGTATTGCAAATGCGCTGGTACTTACAGAAGTAATGCGTTATAATAGTGCTGAGGTACCGACAAAGATGGGTACATTCTCTCAGTATCAGTATCCGCACACACTGGCGCGTTATGCTGAAATCGGACGTTTTGTAGGTCTGACCGGAAAGAACGATCAGGAAGTATTTGAAAAACTTCTTGCTAAACTGGAAGACCTGATGAGAACGATCGAGATCAAACCGACGATCAAGGATTACGGTGTAGATGAGAAATATTTCCTGGATACTCTGGATGACATGGTAGAGCAGGCATTTAACGACCAGTGTACAGGTGCGAACCCGAGATACCCGCTGATGTCAGAGCTGAAAGAAATCTATCTGAAAGCTTACTATGGTACAGAAAACAAATAGGTAAATGCAGATATTTTTAGACGTATAAATCAGTTTAAAAGAAAGGATGTCTACCATGAATGTAATGAATAAAGATGTAGTTGTAACCCGTCCGTATAAGGTTGTTTATAGAGAAGGGGATCAGATCATAAAAGTGTTCACACCGGAACACGGAAAAGCAAATGTATTTAACGAAGCTCTGTGCCAGGCACGTGTGGAAGAAAGCGGACTGAACATTCCAAAGGTTCTGGAAGTAACCCAGATTGACGGAGAGTGGGCTCTTAAGATTGAATATGTAGAAGGAAAGACCATGGAAGAGATCATGGAAAATGATCCGGTCAATATGGAAAAATACATGGAGCAGTTTGTGGATCTTCAGCTCACCATGCACGAGAAAAAAGCTCCGCGTCTGACTCTTCAGAAGGACAAATTTGCACGTAAGATTGAAACCCTGAAAGAAACTGTTGATGCCACAACGCGTTATGAGCTTCAGACCAGACTGGATTCTATGCCGAAGCATACCAAGCTCTGCCACGGCGATTTCAACCCGAGCAACGTAATCGTAGCAGAAGACGGAACTATGACCATCGTAGACTGGTCACATGCTACACAGGGAAATGCAAGTGGGGATGCTGCGATCACGTATCTGCAGTTTGCATTAAAGAATCAGAAACTTGCAGATCTGTATCTGGATCTGTTCTGCAAGAAGAGTGATACGGCAAAACAGTATGTGCAGAAATGGCTTCCGATTGCGGCAGCAGTACAGCTTACGAAGGGAATTGAAGAAGAGAAAGCATTCCTTTCAAGATGGATCGATGTGATTGACTTCCAGTAGGAATTCTTATTATATCAAAAAACGCTCAGACCATATGGTCTGGGCGTTTTTTTATAATGTAGAGAGGGAAATTCAAGTACGCCTCGGCTGCCTTCTTTGGAGTATTATATTTCTAAATCAGGATTGTAACTGCCGGAGCATCTGGAGCATTTCCAGATCTTCGGCAGTTACTTTCAGGTTGGAAGCAAAGCTCTTACCGTCAGGGCAGGTGACCTGGATTTCCAGGATCGTACCCTCCTGGATGGCATTTTGGGATACGGCTTTTATAAAATTCGGAAACTTTGGATGACGGGCAGTGAACTCGTTCCAGAGTTTTTT
>JALFNN010000104.1 GCA_022774325.1 bacterium
TCCTCGCGGAGCCATACGCGGAACGGTACGAGGAAACCGAGTTTTTTGCGCTGTGCCCAGTCCATCGGGATGTGGGAAAGAGCGGAGGTACGGAATGCTTTCTTCGTCTCTTCTCCCTCAACACAGTATTTGGTGTCGATACTGCGGGCGAGTTTCCACACTTCTTTGTCCAGATACGGAACGCGAAGTTCCAAAGAATGAGCCATGGTCATTTTGTCTGCTTTCAGAAGTATGTCATGCGGCAGCCACAGGTGCATGTCCAGGAAAAGTTTTTTATGGAAATCATCCTGGTCTTTTACCTGGTCAAAATAAGGTTTGGTCACATCCTGATATCTTAAGTCAGATTTATATTTCGGAGCCAGCACTTCATTTGCCTCTTCGTTGTCCATGATAAATGCCTGTCCGATATAGGAATCTTCTACAGAAGTTGCATTTCTCTTCAGGAAATTCAGACCGCGGTGATTTGGTTTGCTTGCAGCCCAGTCGCCGAGCTTCTTACGGATTGAAGCCGGAACTACCTTGCGGTAGAAGTCACCGGATTTACTTGGTTTATACGTATCGTAGCCGCCGAACATCTCATCGGCACCTTCCCCACTCAGGACAACCTTGACATCCTTTGCAGCCAGCTCAGACAGATAGTAAAGCGGTACGGCTGACAGGTTCGCATGCGGTTCATCGGAGTGGTACTGTACTTCCGGCAGGGCATCGAAGAATTCGTCGGAAGAAATCTCTTTCTTGGCATTGGACATATGAAGGATGTCGCAGAGATCCTTGGAGTAGGTGGTCTCGTCGAAGCCGCCCACTTCAAATCCAACGGAGTAAGTCTTCATCGGTTTAACGGTGGAAGCAATGTAGCTGGAATCCACACCGCCTGACAGGAAGGAACCAACTTCTACATCACTGATCTGATGGTAATCAACCGATTCCTGAATGGTCTCGCCAATCAGTTTGACAGTCTCATCGAAGCTTCTGTCCTGCTTCTCGTAGGTCGGGTCGAAATATTTGGTTGTCTTAAAGTCCTTGCCGTCGTAGGTAAAATAGGTTCCCGGCTCCAGTTTGTATACATCCTTGAACATGGTCTCAAGAAGTGGGTTGTACTGGAAGGTCAGGTACATTTTCAGTGCTTCTTTATTGACTTCTTTATGAAAATGCGGGTGGGCAAGGAAAGATTTGATCTCAGAACCAAAAAGCAGACTTCCGTTCATTTTTGCATAATAGAACGGTTTGATTCCGAAATAATCTCTTGCGCCGTACATGGTGTGATTTTCCTTGTCATAAATTACGAAGGCGAACATGCCGCGGAGCATGGAAGCGGTCTTCTCGCCGTAGGTCTTGTAAGTCTGGAGAATGACTTCGGTGTCGGAATTGGTCTGGAACGTACATCCGTGCTTCTCGATCAAATCCTTACGAATCTCCTGATAATTGTAAATCTCACCGTTAAATATAATGACATGCTTTCCGTCTGCGCTGTGGATCGGCTGTGTGCCGCCCTCCAGGTCAATGATACTCAAACGGCGGAAACCAAGTGCTACATAATCATCTACAAAACTGCCCTTGCTGTCCGGGCCGCGGTGCGCGATCAGCTCGCCCATCTTATCGATTACTTCTTCTCTATTAAAATCGCCAGTGCCGTAATAGCCTGCAAATCCGCACATATTTTTACACATCCTTTCCGAAAAGTGGTTGTTTCTGATGCTTTGCATCATTATAACTATAACATAGCTGGTATAAAATTGACAGTGTAAAGTTTGGAAAACTCATTTTATTGAGTAACTTAAGAAAATGTGAAATTTTTGTAATTTGTCGTAAAATGGTGTTTTCTGTAGAAAAAATGTGCTAAAGTATTAGTACAAATCAGGAAGGAACCATATCGATGATAGATTTTCGCTTTGATAGAACACAGTTAAATGGAATAAAAGAAAGAAAAAAACTTCTAAAATACAGAAAGATAGCTATTCTGGTACTTGGAATTGCAGTTGTTCTTTTGCTGCTCCTTGGAATGGGCAGAATGAAAAAAACAAAGGAGGCTGCGCGGATCGAGAAAGAAAAACAGGAGGCAGTTGAGAAAGCCGAGCAGGCGAGAAAGGACGCCGAAGAGGAGCGGGAAAGGCGGATCGAGCAAGTACTGACTTCTGACAAATATGGAGCACAGCTCCGGGAGCTGTATGCGAGATATCCTCAGGTGGAGAAAATTCTGCTGGACAGAGATTCCTACCCGGACTGGCTGATTGAATATTTCACAAAGCATAAAGAGGCAGTGGACTGGGTCGTGGATTATCCGGAGTACATGGCAAAAGGGTCTGATGCGCTCAATGAAGCAGTTCCGGCATCGGTTGATTTAAGTGAATATCAGCTCCGTAACAATATTCCGCTTTACTATCAGTGGGACCAGACATGGGGATATGCGTCATACGGAAGTGGTACGATCGCAGTCAACGGATGTGGTCCGACTTGCCTTGCCATGGTCGTGACAGGACTCACCGGAGACGGAAGTGCCACTCCGAAAAAGGTTGCCGACTTGAGTATGGAGTGGGGATATTGTACAAATGATGTTACGGACTGGGCCTTGATGACGGACGGAGCATCCCGGCTGGGGGTACACTCCTGGCAGATTACCAAATGGACGGTCGAAGGTGTACAGAACGAATTGCGCGCAGGCCATCCGATCATCTGCAGCATGGGACCCGGGGACTTCACAGAGCAGGGGCATTTTATTGTGCTGACAGGAGTGACGGACGACGGAAAGATCATTGTGAATGATCCAAACAGCCGAATCAACAGCCGTAAAAAATGGGATGCGAAAAGGTTGCTTGATCAGATGAAAGGGATGTGGGCATTCAGCGTGTAAAAACGCTGGAATGTCCACATTTTTCTTGCATTTTTCGGGAAAATATGGTATAAGTAAGTATTGTCGAGAGACATTTGATGGGTGGATTCCCGAGTGGCCAAAGGGGACAGACTGTAAATCTGCTGCAATATGCTTCGGTGGTTCGAATCCACCTCCGCCCATTGGTGTATGGCTAAAAGAGACAGTGCAGAGCACGTATGCTCTTTGATTTAAGCCGGTTAAACACCTCTTGCCGCAGTGGCGGAACTGGCAGACGCCCGGGACTTAAAATCCCGTGGGTAGCGATACCCGTACCGGTTCGATCCCGGTCTGCGGCACACGAAAAACCCCGTTAATTCGGGGTTTTTTTTTGTGTGCCGAGTATGGTGGAGATTTACATATCGACACAGTTAAATCGATTATGAGACAGGCTGGAATACAACTTCAGCAATGTCCATAATATAGATGTATATATGTTAATACAATCAAGGAGGCAATCATAATGAAATTAATTTATCCAGCAGTATTCTATCCTTTTCGGATGGAAGCGGGGGCTATGTTGTAGAGTTTCCGGATTTGCCTGGATGCGTTACGGAAGGAAAAAATTTAGAAGATGCATTTGAAAATGCCACAGATGCAGCTAGCGGATGGGTTCTCGATGAACTAGAAGAGGGAAATGTTGTTCCGAAGTCTTCTGATTATGATTCCGTAGAAAGGAGGGAAGGCGGTCAAGTAAGCATGGTATTACTTGATATGGACGCCTACGCAGAACGATATGGTGAAAAGGCAGTAAGGAAAAATGTTACAATTCCAGCATGGCTCAATTCTTATGCAGAAAAACAAAAAATTAATTTTTCGCAAGTGTTGCAAGAAGTATTGCTTGCGAGAGCAATTAATAAGTAGAACGGCATGCAAAATAGCACTCGATATTGAGTGCTATTTTGATATATTAAAGCAAATAATGTTCAAATCAAGCGACGCTTGATGTCTTTGGCAAACAGTATCTTAAACAGAGTGCGAATGAATGGCTGTATAAAGAACAACTGCGTAAAGAACGCAAATGGAAAGTTATAGCATACCAGCTTCAGCCAGTTTGCCAACAGTGTAAGTATATGGAAGCCCGCATAATATGGATAGTACAAAATCGCAGCCAGAAAGCTCATGGCCGGGCACATCAGACCGACTGTGGCACAGATTATGGCCGTCTCAAACAGAACAGGATGCGTAGTTCCGGGGTCAAACACCTTACAGGCAAGTTTGAAGGAGCAGGGACTTCCCATTATGCATTCTAATGCATAAGCGAGACAGAACTCGACTAAGATGACTGCCCATATAGGACAAAAGCGCCCGAGCATCATGACTCCTCCATTCAGCCGGATGCCGTCCAGAACACCGGCAGCCCCTTCTATTGATGAAAAATAAGATCCATTTACCACATATAAGCTGTAAAATACATAGGCATGGACGGTGACAATGACTGTGAGTAATGCGAAAATCATTCGCTGAAACTGGTTTCTTGGCATAAAAATTTCCTCCCTTTTGGCATAAAAAAACAAGTATTGCATTTGCAGTAAATCAGTGGAGTGTACCGTGATCAGATTTACGTGCAAAGCACTACTTGTGTCGTTTATCGCCATATTGATTTGTGTTTTCATTATGTTATTTTATCGGTCGGAAATGAAAAAGTCAAGAAATAATAATTGGGTTAAGCAAACAAAATCAATTGAATTTGTTCGCTTATTTTGTTATATTTTGTTTAATGAAGGAAGTGAAAATGATGTTAAGCGAAGAGTTGATTGAATTAGCAAATCAAACGATGCATCTAAAAGCTGAGACTCAAACGTTAGAAGTAAAAGCGGCACATGAAGGCTGCCCTAAAAAACTTTATGATACATTATCCAGTTTTTCCAATCAGGACGG
>JALFNN010000013.1 GCA_022774325.1 bacterium
AATGGAATCCTATTATGGCGGTCTGCATTGTGGAGAATGTTTTGAAGTAAAAATTAATGATGTCTGGGTGCCGGTCCGGATTGAAATGGATGAAGACTGGTATCTGGTGGGACTGCCGCTGAAAAGGCTTGATGGATTAACAGTCCGGATGTGAAAGGAGTTTCAGATGGCAGCCGTGCAGAAAAGGAAGTATGAAAAACCAATGATAAAGTTTGTGACAGATATGAATATTATATTGGAATGTCTATATGAGGTGTACGGACAGGAAGAACATCATGTACTTGAAGGGAAGGATATTCAAAAAACGATGATTTTTCCATTCCTGAAGATGTTAGAGAATCAGTGCAATGGAATTACTGTAAGAGAGATACATAAAAAATTATGGGAAATCTATATAACGGAACGAACAAAGGAACCGTTTATCAGTAATGCAGAGTCTCTTTTAAAACCGTTGAAACGACCAGAGGAAAATGTGAATGTACTACAATAATAACAGAAAATCATGTGGAAACAGGCCACTGAATAAGAGAATACCGCTAGCGGTTCAAGAGGTCCAGGAACAGTACACAGTGGCTTTACAAAAACTGTATGAGAAAAACGATTTAGAAAGCATCTTTTTTCTGCGGATTGCAGCAGAAACCGGATTGAGAATGCGTGATATTTATGATCTGAAACCCTCTGAGATTATTGTAAGGAAGATTTATAAAAAATCATTGAAGACTGGTAAATATGAGGATTACCCGTTGATTTCAGAAGAAACAGGGAGGATTGCAGAACAATTAGTGGAGCGTCAAGGCAGATTTTTCAGCAAAGATTATCTGTATTATATAACAGAGATTAAAAGACAATTCAGTAATCCCAACATGAGATTACTTTATATTGTGAGTTACAAGAGAACTGTGGGAAAGAAAATAATGTAAATATTGTAGAATCATTATAATCTGGCTGCCCTGTAATGGGTGGCCTTTTTGAATGTGTGGTATGAGAGCAGACGATTTATTGTGATGGTTTATGGCGTTAAAATAAGATTGATAATGAAATATAAATCGGATAAAATAGAGGATATAATAATATGAAGGTGATAAGAAAAATGAGTCTGGTAAATATCGGCCCGGAAACTGAGACAATAGAATACAAGAAAAGTACTGGCGAGATGAAAGAAGCAATGATATCTATAGCTGCAATTCTCAACAAGCATAAAAAAGGTGTTCTGTACTTTGGCGTGAAAAATGATGGTACTGTAATTGGACAGGTAATAACGGATGAGTCGCTGAGAAAGGTAAGCCAGGCAATTGGAAATCACATTACGCCTGCTATTTATCCGGAGATTAAGGCTGTTCGCATCGGAGAAAGGGAATGTATTCAAGTTGATTTTGAGGGAAATCGTCAACCATATCTTGCGTATAGTATTCCACGTATCCGAGTTGCAGATGAAGATCTGATTATGGAACAGGATATTTATGATGAAATGATACGCAAACGGGATAATGTAAAATATTCGTGGGAAAGACAGGTTTCTGAATATACTCTTCAGGATATAGATAAAAATGCTTTTGATACTTATCTGCAAAAAGCAAAAGATGCAGGAAGAATCAGTTTTGAGGAGACAGATGTAAAAACAGTATTGAATAAATTAGAACTGATTCAGGGTGATCACTTATTAAATGCAGGAGCAGCATTATTTTGTAATTGTGGTATTAATGAACTTCAGATGGCAAAATTTGCAACAAATGAGAGGTTGACATTTACGGATATCCGCAGGTTTACAGGTTCCATTATAGAACTTTCAAAAAAGGCAGAGCAGTATATCATTGATGCAATGGATTGGCGTGTTGAAATCGGAAGTGGATTGTCAAGAAAGGAAATTCCTGAAATACCATTGGATGCGATTCGTGAGGCAATTATTAATTCTTTTGGACATAAAATATTTGATTCTGGGCAGAGTAATGAGGTGGCAATATTTAAAGATCGAATTGAGATTTATAATCCAGGTGCATTTCCGACTGGAGTTTCACCAGAGAAATTTATTGAAGGAAATGAAAGACCAGTCAGAAGAAATCCACTGATTACAAGAACGTTATATTACTCAAAAGATATGGAAAGTTTTGCAACAGGATTGAAGCGTATTTATACTGCTTGCAAAGCGGCAGGATGTAGAGTGGAATTTGAACAGCAGGCATATGGATTTGCGGTGATTTTCTATAGAAGAAATACAAGCACCCAAGATAGCCCCCAGGATAGCACCCAAGATAAACACCAGGATAACACCCAAGATAGTCTGCAGAACAGGATTTTAGAATATTGTAAAGTACCGAGAAGTAAAAAAGAAATTACAGTATACATGGGATATAAGGATGTCAAAAGCTTTGCGAAAAGATACTTGAAGCCGTTATGTGAAGCAGGAGAACTTCAAATGACAATTCCGGATCGTCCATCAAGTAGAAATCAAAAATATGTAACAGTTGAAAAAAAGGAAGAAAAGTAATGTGTGGACGATATTATGTGGATGATGATACAGCCAGAGAAATAGAAAAAGTGGTCCGGGAGGTGGATGAGAAACTGAGAAGAGAGCGCAGGGGTGATATTTATCCCTCTCAGTCTGCAACTGTGATTACCGGAAGGAAACCACATCTTTTGGCAGAAGAAATGTCATGGGGCTTTCCGCAATATCAGAAAAAAGGGCTGCTGATCAATGCAAGAGCAGAAACTGCTCTGGAAAGAAAGTCGTTCCGGGATAGTGTGATGCACAGACGCTGTATCATTCCAGCAAAGCAGTTTTATGAATGGGATCCGGATAAGAATAAAGTTACTTTCCTGAGAGAAAATCAGCCGGTCTTATTCATGGCAGGATTTTACAATCGTTTTCAAGATGAAGATCATTTCATTATCTTAACTACCCAGGCAAATGAATCGGTCAGTCCCGTACATCATCGGATGCCGTTGATTCTGGAAAGATCCGAATTGGAAGATTGGGTATATGAAGATACGTTTTTGGAATTTGCACTGCATAAGACGCCACCACAGCTGGTACGAAGGCAGGACTATGAACAACAGAGTTTATTTTTAACGTAAAAGGAGCCGTCTGAATTTAATCAGGCGGCTCGGTGTTATTTTATGGCATTTTTGGTTAAGCACACAGGAGTTCCTTACGATCCCGAGAATAAAAGTATGCATGATCTGAAAGAATTTCTTCTGGGATGACCGTTGTTTCATTGACTTCCCGAATGATTTCGTTTAATTCCATGCAGTCAGTATCAGAAGCTTTTAATAACAGAACTTCATGTACGCTGCTGGGAATGACAAAAAAATCATCCTGTAATGTTTTCCCGATTTGATTCATGATATCATCATACAATGTACAGATAGCACCGTGTTGTCTTATAGTATTAGAGAGTATGAACAATTCTGATTTCATGACACAATCTCTGTCTGGATCTATAAACTCATTTGAGTTAGGAAAAGCATTTTGCAAAAAATCAGACATAGGTGTGAGTTCAGCCGGAAAGACACGAGGAGTGTTTTTTCTTGCATCTGAGAAGATGGTATTTAGATCTTTTCCCCAGGTCTTCAGATGTTCATTTCGAATCAGAACCGTTGCCATTCTACTATCCTTACAGTCCAAAAGTACATAGAAGACAATTGCCAGATCCAAATATGGAATATGCGGTATGTCTTTTAGCAGGGATTGATTTGCCTTGAAATTGACTAATTTGTAGAGAATCTTTTCCTGAAGTTTTTCATAATCGAGCAGCATTTCTGTGTTCGTAAAGGAAACATCTGCAGCCTGGTGATACAGCTCAACAATATCTTCTGCAATATGAGAAATAGATTTTCCGGCTAGGTAGAATTCATACCATTCGTCCAGATACAAAACAGGGCTTATATTGGATGTATCATTGGAAAATTCAATTCCATGCTTCAAGGTGTTATTGTTCTTAGTCGTTGTGATAGGATTCAGGCTGATATGGGAATCAAGCCTGCTTTCCAGTTCTTTGAGTAATGTTTCTTGAAATTCGTTGTAATTCATAAAAATCTCCCTTCTGGTAAATTATTGGGCAATCATTTTTGTGAATAATTCGTTTGTCCTTCCCTCCTTCCTGCATTTAGGCAAAAAAAGAGAATGGACACAAATGCGTTCATTCTCTAACATGCTGCAGATTCCTGCAAAATAAAAAAGCCAGAAGGCTCTGCACTGTGATGGCAGAGTAATCCTCCTGACTTATATACAAACCTAAACTGCGTGTGAATATCCATTACGGATGACACAAATAATGATTACAGTATTATTTTAACACTATATATAGAAGATGTCAAATAATCAAAAACTATATATTGTGTATACAGGACTTTTATTATATCAATGATAGTAGAAAATATCAGATGATGTGTAGATTCCATATTTTCACTCTTGTAAAAAGAACACCAGTTCGATATAATAATCTAAAAGGAGGCGAACATAAGTTTGAATAAAGTGATTTTTCATATTGATGTGAATTCAGCCTTCCTTTCCTGGGAGGCTGTTTACCGCCTCTACCATTTAGGCGGAAAAGTAGATCTGCGGGATGAAGTAGCAGCTGTCGGTGGAGATATGGCCATGAGGCATGGAATTATCCTGGCGAAATCAATCCCGGCAAAGAAATATAATATCAAAACCGGCGAGAGTATTGTGGAGGCACTTCAAAAGTGTCCGCAGCTTAAATTGGTTCCTCCGAATTATTGTTTGTATGAAAGATGTTCCGCTGCTTTTATGGAGATCCTTCGGCAGTACTCTCCGGATGTTGAGCAATATAGCGTGGATGAGGCATTTGTTGATATGACCGGTACCGAAAGTTTATGGGGAGAACCGGTCACTGCAGCCAACCGTATTCGGAATCAAATCAGGAAAGAATTAGGGTTTACGGTGAATGTAGGGGTATCGGAGAATAAATTGCTGGCGAAAATGGCAAGTGATTTTCAAAAGCCTGATCGGATTCATACCTTATGGAAACATGAGATTGAGATGAAAATGTGGCCACTTCCGGTAACGGACTTGTTCTTTGTCGGGCGAGCTACTGCAAAGAAATTGTTTCATATGGGAATCCATACGATTGGTGAGTTGGCGCAGTCTGATCCGATTATGCTGAAAAGCCATTTGAAAAAGCATGGGGAGGTGATCTGGGCATTTGCGAACGGGATGGATGTTTCTGTGGTTCAGTCAGAAGCTCCGGCAAATAAAGGATATGGGAACAGTACAACGATAGCTTTTGATGTTACAGACGCATCTACAGCAAAGCTGGTTCTCCTTGCTTTGGCAGAGACAGTTGGAACCAGATTGCGGGCGGCAGGCGTCCGTGCAGAGGTAATCGCCGTTGGAATCAAAACATTTGATCTTCGGTATGCAAGCCATCAGATGACTTTGAATAATGCGACCAATATAACGATAGAAATTCATCGGTGTGCATGTCAGCTTTTCGATTCTCTTTGGAATGGGAAAGCGATCCGGCATCTGGGCATTCATACCAGCAGGATTAAGGATCATATGGATATGCGGCAGCTTGATATGTTTGATACAACGGATTATGAAAAGCTGGAGCATATGGATGCAACTGTAGATAAGATTCGGATGCGTTATGGCAGGGATTCCTTAAAACGGGCAGTCTTTGTAGGAAGCAGGATCGATCACATGTCAGGTGGTATCAGTCGGGAAAAACGTACAGTAGATTATAAGAAAGTAAAGGTAGAATAGGAGGTGTCCTTTGATGGGATTTGCAATCGGTATGGAAGAGGAAATACTTCAGGAGCAAGCAATTCGGGGAGTGCCACATAAGGTTGCGGCAGACTGCTGGTTTACCAGCACCGGTAAAATGATCCCCAGAATGATAAAATATGAGGATACTGAGGGGACCAGGCATTTACTGAAAGATATTGAAGTGCTAAAATCTGATAAGAAGCATTATGCTGGTATTCTGATGTATCGATATGACTGCAGAGCAGTTGTGAATAATCGGATGCAGAACTTTATCCTGTGTTACCATCCGGACAATAATACGTGGGATATGATATTCCCGGAATAGAAAGAAGGTACAAAAGATGAATCCATTTTTAGATTGCCCTGTGTATGAAACAGAGCATTTTATTATAAGAAAACTGAAGCGAGAAGATGCAGAGGCGTTGTTTTCCTGCTATTCGGATCCGGATGCGGCAAGATTTTTCAATGGAGATTGCTGTGGGGATGATTTTTATTATACAGATTTGGAAAAATTCAAAGAATGTGTAGAATTCTGGCTGGAGCGGTATGAAGTACAGGACTTTGTACGCTGGAGCATCCTTGTCAAAGAGACTGATTATTTAATAGGAACAATAGAGATTTGTCCTTCTTTAAAATATGCAGTAGATGGGAAACGTATGGGAATTTTGAGAATAGATTTAAAATCTGACTACGAAAGACAGGAAGTGTTAAACGAACTTATGAGTATCCTAATTGAACATGTTTATGATGATTTTCAGGTTTCATCGTTGCTCATGAAAATTCAAAAGGATGCCGAAGAAAGGCAGAATTTGATTGAAACGTATCAGTTTGTTACAGCGAAAGATGAATGCAATATATCCTTTGTGGATTACTATATCAGGTACAAATAGAAAGAGCCGCCCGGATGAGCGGCTTGATGCAAATAAGTAATCTGAGATAAGAATGGTGCTAGTTTTATTATTGTTCGGAGTGTTTGTATTTTTCCCGATAAGCTTTAGGTGTTACTCCATATTGAGCCTTAAATATCTTATAAAAATAGGTATGATTTGAAAAACCTAAATCTTCCATTATTGATAGGATTGGCTTGTCTGTAGATATTAATAAAACGGTGGCCTTTTTTAACAAATATGTCAAGCAGTAATTATAAAATGATAAACCAGTATATTTTTTTACTATTTTTGTAATATAGTTTGCACTGTAATGAAAGTGTGTTTCTAAATCTTTTCGGCGGATTTTTCCATTTGTATCTTCAATCAGATGTTGTACACGAGAAAAGAGCAATAAATCTGGCTGTAAGCTATATGGTACAGAAAATATATGGTAATTCTCTTTTTGGGAAAAATATTCAATAAGTTTACATATTAAATATTTAATTAAATATGATGCTCCAAACTTTGGGGATAATAATGTGTTCAACAGATTATCAGCAATTTTGTGCAAAGATGCTAAACACTTTGTGTTTTGAAAAACAGGGAAAATATCTAAATAGGCATCTTGAGTTATTCCATGTATGTCATTATTTATAAAGTTGAAAATTTCTTGATTGAGAACATCTATTTCTTCATGAAAGCATATGGAGCGGTAGGTTGTAAGTATCTCATTAATAAAATCTATAGATAAATCTAGATAAAGCAATTTACAGGAACTGTTTATTCTTTCTATGTGCTTTACGTTTCTATTGATTAAGCAACAGGATCCTGGTCCATATGGATATTCTCTATCCCCTATTTTATGTATCACATTACCGTCTAAAACAATCATAAGCTCGTAAAAATCATGGTAATGAAGCCCTTGGGCAACTTGATATTGTTTGTGCTGTGACATTGAAATTGTATATAATGAGTTTTCAAGAGGAGATAATATTAAAGTATTAAAATAGTCAGTATCATGGTTTCCACTACAGTATTCGTAAGTGACCTGATATTGTGAAGTAATTTGATAAAAAGAATTACTTGGTTCGTTCACCGTACGTATTTTTAGGGTTGTACCATTTTGAATATAGTCATTATTGATTTTAGAGTATGAATTATTCAAAAAAACCTCCATTCCCATATTTGACATAGTAAAAATGCCAAACAATTAAAATATGACATAGAATGATTTGTCTTATTTGCTTAAAATGATTACATCAACATATTATAAACGTTTATAAGTTTAAAATCAATGCAGAAGAAACTCGAGATTCTTCTGAAAGGAAAATTGTAATCAAAGGAGGAAAAAATTTAAATATGAAAGAAAAAAAATATTTAAAATGGTATCAAAAAATGGCGTATGGATCTGGGGATGCAGCGGCTAACTGTGGTTATGCATTGATATCCAGTTTTATGATGTTATATTTAACAAATTCAGTAGGTCTGAATAGCGCAATCATTGGTACATTGATGATGGTATCTCGTATTTTTGATGGTGTAACGGATATCATCTTTGGTACACTTATTGATCACACTAAAAGTAAACTAGGAAAAGCAAGGCCATGGATGTTATATGGGCAGATTGGTGTTTCGCTGTGCTTGTTTTTAGTGTTCTGTATTCCAGATGTTAGTGAAGGCATGCAATATGCATATTTCTTTGTGTTTTATACAGCCTTTAATGCCATATTTTTTACGATGAATAATATTGCATACGCTACATTGTCAGCTTTAATAACGAGAAATTCTGAAGAAAGAGTACAGCTAGGTGCTTTGCGTTCTATTTTTGCGTTGGCAATGACTATGTTTGTAATGACCGCCACAACAGGATTGGTTGAAAATTTTGGTGGAGGTGCAAAAGGATGGAGAGCAGTAGCATTTATCTTTGCAGTGTTGGGATTAGCTATTAATACTGTTTCTTGTCTTATGGTTAAAGAACTTTCAGATGATGAAACCGCTGTAGATAGCAAAGATAATAAACCAAAAGATGATGTTAAATTTACAGAAGCATTAAAGCTTTTATTAAAGAATAAATACTATATTATTATGGTAGGACTCTATCTGTTAGTATATTCTGCAAATAGCATCGCACAGGGTTCTGGAATATATATGGCAAAGTATTATTTTGGGAATGACAGCCTTTTAGGTATTATTACTTTGGTGAAAATGGTACCGATGGTGTTGGCTATGGTTATTACCCCACTTCTTGTTAAAATATTTAAGTCTATTCAGAAAGTAAGTTTGTTCGGTTATATTTTAGCTATAATATCGGGATGTGTGCAAATTTTCGCTGCATCGCAAATGAATATCGGTTTATTTTTGGTAGCTACAGCTATAACAGGCATTGCAATTAGCCCATTTTCTGGCAGCACTAATGCGCTTCTTGCAGAGACAGCTGATTACACTAGACGGACACAAAAGGCACATGTGGAAGGAATGGTATTCAGTTGTTCATCCATTGGTGTAAAACTTGGTGGCGGTATTGGAAGTGCTATTGTAGGGATCCTACTTGAAATCGGTAGATTTGACGGAATGGCCGCAGTTCAGGCAGGTAGTGCTATACAGATGATTTTCTTCATGTATGCAATATTACCGGTAATTATTAATGTGGGAATTACAATACTGCTTAAGTGTTTGAAAGTGGAAAAAGCAAACGAACAATGGGATTTGGATCATAAGCAGGAGGCGAATGTATGAGAAAGGTAAACTGGAATAGAGAATGGAAATATTCGAAAGGCAGTGCCTCTTCATTCGTTGACATGTTTTCGGGTGTTTCTTCAATGGAAACCGTTAATCTGCCACATGATGCTATGATATACGAAGAATGTAAAGAAGATGTGGCCAGTGGAGCACAAACTGGATTTTTTCCAGGAGGCGAATATGTATATGTAAAAAACCTGTTCGTACCATATGAATGGGAAAAAAAGACAGTGTGTATTGAATTTGAAGGTGTATATCAAACTGCAATGATATATATTAATGGCATTTTTGTTGCTGAGAATTTGAATGGATACTCCAATTTTTATGTGTACTTAGATGGATACTTGCATTATGGAGAAGAAAATGAAATAAAAGTGATCGTTAATAATTCGGCCGTACCAAATAGTAGGTGGTATTCTGGAAGTGGTATTTATCGGAATGTAAACTTGCTGGTGGGAGAAAAAATACATATTCTGGCAGATGGAATAAAAATTACAACTACCGCTATCGTAAATAATACAGCTCTTCTTGAGACCAGTATAAATTTAAGAAGTATCGTAAGGTCAAAAGAACCAATATCTATCCATGTACAATTTGTAAAAGACGATATTGTATATGGAGAAGAAACAATAAATCTGGTTATGTACCCAATGGTAAATGAAACTGTGTTAAGCAGGATAAATATATCTAATCCCAAACTTTGGGATTGCGATCATCCGGAGTTATATACTTGCGTTATTACGTTGATATGCGGAACTGAAATTTATGAAATTCAAAAAATTCAATTTGGAATCAGGATAATAACGGTTGATTCAAAAAATGGGATGTTGATTAATGGAAAAGAAGTAAAACTCAGAGGGGCATGTATCCACCATGATAATGGAATTTTAGGAGCAACTACTTTTGCAGTGGCTGAAGAAAGAAGATGTAGACAGTTAAAGGAGGCCGGATTTAACAGTATACGCAGTGCCCATCATCCAATTAGTAAAGAAATGCTAGAAGCATGCGATAAATATGGTGTTTTGGTAATGGATGAATTGTCTGATGTGTGGAGTTATCATAAGAATTCGCATGATTTTGCAACATATTTTTCAAAACAATGGGAGCAGGAAGTGGAGCGTATGGTTGCAAAAGATTACAATCATCCTTCAGTAATTATGTATTCAACGGGGAATGAAATACCAGAATATGGAATGGAAAGAGGAGGAAAACTTAACAGAGAAATCTGCTGTAAATATCATTCTTTGGACCCCACACGCTATACAACAGGAGGAATTAACGGGTTATCCGCAGTTTCATATAATGGTTCAATAAAAGCAATTATGGACGATATCCTTGAAGGGGAAAAAACGCAGGAAAATAAGCAGACAGATTTAATTAGTATGTTAAACAGTATATTAAGTTTAGTCGCGGGGAAGAATGCAGATAAATTGGCTTGTCATCCGCTATTATCTAAAGCGATAGAAGAAACAGAACAATCTATGGATATTATTGGATTGAATTATCTTACAGAGCGACATTTACTTGTCAAGAATATTTATCCGAATAAAACTGTAATTGGAGCAGAGACTTATCCGGCAGATATCGCAAGACTTTGGAAAATAGTAGTTGAAAATTCACATGTGTTAGGTGATTTTACATGGGCAGGATATGATTATCTTGGAGAAGCAGGCTGTGGCATCTTTCACTATGACGGTAATGCTAACTTTACGAGTGTCTATCCGGAAAGGGCAGCATATATAGGTGATATAGATCTAATTGGAACCCGTCGCCCCATGAGTTACCTTCGTGAGGTTGTATATGGTTTGAGGGAAGAACCCTATATTGCTGTCGAGAGGGTAAACCGTCATGGACAGGAATGCAAGAAAACTGCATGGATGCTGAAAGATTGTATCGAAAGTTGGACTTGGCCAGGTTATGAGGGAAAAGAAACGGATGTCGATGTATATTCTGCATCTGAAACTGTTGAATTATTTTTAAATGGCAAGTCCTTTGGGAAAAAAGAAGCTGGTGAAAAAAATGGATTTGTTGCTACATTTACAGTGCCTTATGAAGCAGGGGAATTGAAAGCCGTTGCATATGGACAAAATGGAAAAGAATGTATTCATGTGCTTAAAACAGCTTCTTCAAAAGTAAGCATGAAAGCGAGTGTCGATAAACAACAGCTAATTTGTTCGGGAGAAGACTTGATATTTATTACGATAGGCTTTGTAGATGATGATGGTGTGGAGAACTTGTTTATTGAAAAAAATATTGAAGTCCATGTTAGCGGAGCTGGTGTACTGCAAGGGTTCGGTAGTGCAAATCCTGTAACGACAAGGCTTTATCAGGAAAATACTTGTGCAACATATGATGGTAAAGTAATGGCAGTTATTAGAAGTAAACATGAACCAGGGCTGATTGAAATTCAGTTCAAAACAGAAAATTGTAAAGACTGCATTGTAAAACTGGAAGCAATAGAGGAGGGAAATATAAATGAGATGGTGTAAAAGAATTTTAAGCATAATTACAGTAGGCGCAGTACTTTTTGGTGCAAATACCATATCTGTGCAGGCAAGTGAAACTGACGTATCTGTACATACAAATGAAACCGACATAAGTTATGGTGCAGATATAGGATGGCTTAGTCAGTTAGAGGATCAAGGAGTAACATATGTCGATGATAATGGCATCGAAGCGGATGCTTTGGAGTTACTTAAAGATAAAGGAGTTAATGCAGTACGTATTAGAGCTTTTGTGAATCCACCCTCGGATTTTCAATGGACAAAGCCATTAAATGGTTCAACTTGTCTGTTGGGATATTGCGATACAGCAGGGGTATTGTATACGGCACAGCGTGCGGCTGATTTGGGCATGGAAGTTATGCTTGTTTTACATTATAGTGATCATTTTGCAGATCCACTGTATCAAGATATTCCGGAACAATGGGCAGATGCATCAGCAACGCAGTTGTCGCAATATGTTTATGATTATACTTATTATATTATGTCACAATTAGCAGAACGTAATATATATCCTAAATGGGTAGAAGTTGGTAATGAGATTAATGCAGGTATATTATTGCCATATGGAAGCAGTGATACCAACTTTGGTCAGATGACGGAATATTTAAATAGTGGATATAATGCAGTAAAGGCAGTTAGTCCAAATACTAAAGTTGTGACACATTTGGCAAATCTAGGAGATTTAGACTGGAATGTTCTGGACTTGACATGGTTTCTTGAGCAATTTCTAAATGAGTATAATGGACAAACAGATGTTATTGCAATGTCTTATTATCCATATTGGATTGGTGGAAATGATATTGAAGGCTTAACATATAATATGTATGATATTGCAGTTCGATATAATAAAGAAGTTATGATTTGTGAGACAGGTGGAGATGAAAATGATCCAGAGGGAACATATGACCTTTTGCGACAAGAAATAAACGCTTTGCAATCGTTGCCAAATAATAAGGGCGTTGGTGTGTTTTATTGGGAGCCAGAAGCACATTCAACGTCTACTCCAGATACTTACCTGTTAGGAGCGACGGAAAAGGTGGGTGAAAATACATATAAATTTACCTCCGCATTAGATGCATTTTCAATTTCTCCAGAATATTTAAGTACAGAAAATACTTTTGAAATTTGGAATAAAAATAGCGGTGCTGCATTGAACGTTTCTGGTGGTTCATACGAAAATGCGGCACAAATAGAACAGTATGCGTATGATGAATGGGATAGCCAGAAATGGACATTTGAGAAAATTGATGATACATATTTTAAAATTGTAAATAAGTTGAGTGGAAAAGTTTTGGATATAGAAGGCATGGCAACGTCTTCAGGAGCGGAATGTATTCAGTATGACTATAATGGCGGTTGGAATCAAATGTGGGAAATTGTTCCGACATCAGATAATATGTATATGATCAAGAATAGATTAAGTGGATTATACTTGGGAATAAGTGGTAATTCTACATCTAATGGCGCACCTTGTGTACAGCTTGCAAGTAGTGAAGAGAGTACAAAATGGTACTTTTTAGTTACGAATTAGAGTAGTTTTATAGGTGATCGGAAATAAGTAAGATATTGGAGCTAAATAAAAATAATCTTTTGTGATGCTGAAGCGTTAATAGAAATTCAGACTAAATGTAAGAGCCACCTAGTGCAGGTGGCTCGAATTAATTGACACATAATATATTTGATAATCAGAAAATATGCTGGAGAATTAAAAATCCCCTTAGCTACATAATACAACAACTTTTATAATGCTTTCCTTCCTTCTGTTTTGGGGTAAATCAGGAGCTTACCTTTTAGGTTCAACTCCCGGTCTATCCAGTGGTCATTTTCATATATTTGTTTCGTGAGTGTATTGTAGATAATTGGTTCCTTTTCGATATCGTCAAGATCTGCCACGAGACAGTTTTTCCTGGCAATATAGGGATATAAGGCTGCCTCTACTTTTTTCCGTAGTTCTAAAGCCATCAGATGTATAAGAGTGACATCATAGGTCTGTGACATACAGTGGTTAATCTGCTTGATCATTCCTGAATCCTGAATTGTCTGGTTAACTACATCTGCCTGCTCGTCCATTGACACGTCAGGATTGATCAGTAACTGACCAGCTACAATTGATTTGACAAAGGCAGTGGCTGTCTGATTTACCTGTGCAATTAATTCTTCGTAAGGAGCTTTATAATAGGTCTTCAGGATATCCAAAGGGACATTCTCACGGTTCTGCTTTAGTTTGGAAAGCAGCTTTTCCAGGCTGCTTCCCAGTTCATAAGTAGTCAAGCACACATCACCTCAATTTCATTCGGTACGTTCTCATATTTCAGGTTATACCGGGTGTTACGGGTTTCGAAAACAATGCTGTTTCCAGATACTTCCAGAATACGTTCCACAGCAGTCGTCATGAAAGTATGTGTCTGCGTAGATATCCATGCACGTTCCCCGATTCGAAGCGGAAGGAATAAGGTTCCAGTCATGGTAATTGCCTTTTTTTCGTTGTTGCTTATCGGTCTGATATTTGTTCTTTTCATGGTGATCACACTCCTTTTTAACAAAATTCTTTCTCTAATGTTTTTGCCACTAACCTTGCACATCCCATTTCCATCTCAGTAAGAGGAGTTTTGGATAAAACTGCCAGAGTAAGAGGCATTTCCTTGTCATTGCGGATTGGAAACAGAGCTGCTACGGGTTCCCGATGATGGGAAAGCATATAAAGAGGCTGACTGATATCCAAAACTGACTCATTTCCGGAGGCGATATAAGGCTCCAGTTTTTCCGGAAGGGAAGTGCCTTCTGGGAGATATATCCCTGTTGCTGCAATGACATACTGGTCTGTGCAGATAAAGGCTCCGTGCTTGATTGAGCTGTATAGAATGGAAAGAATGCTCTGGAGTTGTATAGTATCCTGCTGAGGCTCCCGACATTTCCGAATCCGGATTTCCTGATTGGATAATTCAACTTCAAGGGGATTTCCATTCTCTAATTTTAAAAGTCTGCGCAGTTTCGCAGGAATAACGATGCGTCCCTGCGAATCTATGGTGCAGATGTCTGAGTATTTCATAAAATCACCTTTCTTTCTAAAAGAAAAGAAGCAGCAAATGCCGCTTCCATTCCATAAACTTTATGCGGCATAAGGCGATGCCTGTGCCGGGCTTTGATATTGTCCGTTTTGTTGGATTCTTTGAGACTGTTGTTCTGCATAAGCACGCTTTCCATTTGAAATAAGGGAAGGTGCCATACAGGATTCCCAGTTGGTAATGTAAGAATCCGTGCGTTTTAGTAACGTATACAGGTCCATATCCGTTAGCTGGATAAAGGCGTTCTTTTCTAAAATAAAACTCCCGGATTTCATATAAGATCCGCCATTTTGATTTTTGACCTTGATGCCTTTGCCATTTACGATCTGAATCCGCCAGGGGCTTTTCATCATCCGCCCGTTCTGGTCATTTACATGCCGGGAAATAGAAAATTGCTGTGCAATGGAGTAGCCCTGGGCATCAGGGTTTCCGTATATTTTGCTCAGCGACCATTCAAATTCCTGGAAGCCGGCAGTGATCCTAGTTAAGAAAAACTGGATCTGTTCCGGTGCCAGATTGAACTGGACGATGATATTTTTATTTCCCGTTCCATTGGAATAATCCTGGATCGTGATTCCAATCAGGGAGTTGACATTATGACCGTTTTCCTGGTACTCACCTTTGGCATGTATTTGAGCATAACTGGTCAGTGGTGCATACCTAAGCCTGTCATAAACAGCAATGAGTTTGCGATCCGTTTGTACTTTATAGATCTGCTCGGAGATCCGTGGTGGTTGATTCTGATTCATAGCTTTTCCCTTCTTTCTACTTCAGGTATTGTTTCACTAACAGCGTCATGTTTTTTGGTAAGTCTTCCAGTTTTGTAATATCCAGAAAGCCATCCTGATAGATTCGCTTAATATTTTCCTTATCATCTCCGATTGCTGCAGCAAAGAGTTTGATCCCTTTTTTGGAATACTC
This sequence comes from bacterium, assembly GCA_022774325.1. Classification (GTDB taxonomy): domain Bacteria; phylum Bacillota; class Clostridia; order Lachnospirales; family Lachnospiraceae; genus Allocoprococcus. The sequence continues at coordinate 15,827 of JALFNN010000013.1, forward strand.
CTTTTTAATGCCACGCAGGTCGGCTTCTGCTTCAGTGCCGTAATAGCCGGTATCTGCAGGCTGTCCGTCAGAAATGATAATCAGAAGTTTCTGCTTTTCCGGACGTTTTGCCAGATGCTCCGCCACAAAACGGAGAGCAGCACCATCACGATTTCCACCTCTTGCAGACATATCCATGAGCCGGTAGCGGTCTGATGTGTCGATAGAATCAAATTCTGCATAGGAATAAAGTTCTACGCCTCTGCCACCAGTTGAATGGCCATATATAGTAATGGGCACTTGAAGGCTCTGGCAGAAATCATAAAGCACAATGGCCGTCTTTTTCGCATGTGTAATCCGGTCTCCCCAGCTCATTGATCCACTCTCGTCTACCAAAAGTCCTACTGCAAGTTTCTGCTCTTCAGAAGGAAGCCTGGTCCTGGTGAAAAAGGTTCCATCTTCGTGGTGCATTGCACGTGTATCCAGACGTTTTCCAAATTGCAGGTTCTTTAATTTTCCACCCTCACTTTCTTCTTTTAAAAGCGGTGCGATAGACTTCTGCAGGCGTTTGGACGCCCGGATAAGCATTGGTGCTACGGCCTGATATGACTGTTTTAAAGAATCCGGTACATATGCCATTCGGTTGATTGTAACATGAACTCCGGTATGAGCATTTCCGTAATGGATATCGTTTGCTGCCTTCTGCAGTTCTTCGGTCATTTCCTGTTGGTACTGTGTTTCTGCTTTCTCTGTAGCGATGCCATTCAGGATCCGGAACAAGTCGTTGGCAGACTTTTCATAACCGGTGCCAAGGTACTGGTGATTATAAGTAATTCCTGGATTATTTTCGTCAAGGATGGTATTCGTTTTCGCAAGTGCAATCCGGTTTCCTTCTTCGGCTACAACATCCTGGGCAGCCTGCGTTCTTTCCTGACGCATGGCAGGAGGAGTACACGGTAAGGGATTTGCTTTCTGTTCCTTTTTCCCTTCTTCAGCCTGCTTTGGCATAGTACCGCCTTTGCCAGAAGGCAATGGGGTGGCACCATGAATCTGGTTACCCAAAAGTTCCTCTAACATCTGACTTGCATCCGATGCAGAATGTTGCTCCATTCGTTCTTTTGTCTCTTCGATCAGAGGCTTGATGTATTCCCATAGAATAGCCACAATGTGATTAGAAGCGTGAAAACGGTCCTTTGTTTCATCTGAATAAATGGCAACATCTACATATGGCATGCAATCTTCCAGATAATCCAAATAAGGACCTTTATAACCGGACAGGTTATTGATGGTTCCCGCCCTGCAGTATTGAAGCAGAAGATTTGCCATGATTGCAAAATCAGAATACTTCTTTTCAATCTGACTCTGGATTGATGGCATTTGTTCACACATCCGCAGGTTATTCAGTTCAATCCCCCGGCGGAAAGTGCCCGGATGAGAAGTGCACATTCGTGCCTCTATATAGATGTCTTCCAAAATATTATTGATATGAGAGGCGCAGGATGCCAGAGTCAGGCAGGTCGCTTTATCTTTGCTATCCATAGCCTCCAGTATTTCTTCACAATTTGTCTGATAGGAAAATTCCGTAAAGGAAGGATTGGATGGGTAGAAGGCACCTTTTTCTATGTTGCCAAGATACAGCCCTAGGGCTGTAAAATCTGAGAACAGCAGGTGCGCAGTCTCATGCCCGTTGAATCCGACAAGGCTTTCGGAACGGAGATACCGGGAAGGAAAACTCTGGGTGATTTCATTTGCAGCATTGATATGGATTTTATAGTTATCCGTATGTGCAATGCCTGCGTCTGCCCGGGCATTCCATTCCATCAGAGTCTGAAGACCTTGACGGTAGCGGCTGGTAGCCGCTTTCGCCATAGAGGTCAGGTATTTCTGGTAAGCAGATGAGGTGAACAGTTCCTTGTCACTGATGGCAAGTTCCTGATCCCGAATCATCTGTTTTAATTTTTTCTGGTTGCTATTCAATTTTAATTCGTCCTTTCTTTTTAAAATAATTTTTCAGTCAAAAGCTCTTCCATGGTGTATCCAAAATAGACTGCCAGATGGTAGACCACAAATACGGGTGGAAAGCCTCTTCCTAATTCATACTTACGGTAAGATTTTGTTGGAATATGCAGAATCCTTGCCAGGGTTTTCTGGGAAAGATTCCAGCGTGGTAGTTTCCGCAGATAATGGATATTTGCGGAGAAAATATCCAGCATATCTTCTTCTGTAATTTTTAAATTGTTATAAGGTTTTCTCTGTGTCAATGTACCAACCCTCCTATGCTGCGAGAATAGAATCCAGACAGCCGGTTTCCACTTCCGAACGGCTTTCTGCGTCAGCAGATACCGAAGAAAGGATCGTGTAATGTGCAGCTTCCCGGACGTCACCACAGACCATATAGGACTGCACCCAGGAAATCAGTTCACGTACACCGCAGCATCCGTCTGTGATCAGATTCTCACTGCAGTATTCGGAAACAGCCTTGACGATCTGTGCCATAGTGCGGACCATTTTCTTATCTTTGCATCCGGTGATCCCGAGAACGCGCTGTACCAGTGTTTCTTCATCCGGCTCCTCCAGATCGATCACCAGATTCATTCTGGAAATGACAGACTGGTTCATCTGTTTACAGCCTGCATAATCATTGTTGGTTGTAACAACGATGGTCGTATCCGGATGCCTCTTGATCACTTCTCCGTTTGGCAGAAATACACTGTTACATCTGTCAAGAAGGGAATTGAGTCCTACTAAAACACCGGGGTTTGCGATGACCGTCGGCTCCTGAAGTTCCACCAGATAACCGTGTCGGATTGCCTCAACAAGAGGGGTATCTACGTATTTAAACTTCTGGTGGGAAGACTGGTTCTTATAATGCGCATGCATTTCATCAAAGATTGTGTCGATGAGCTGTTTGTATACCACATCCTCCGTCACCTCTTCGTCATAAATACCGGTCAGCTTCTGATAAGCAGTTGCTGGGTCTAACATGATATCCTGGAAAGATGGATATTCACTCTGAAGGCTGGATAATTTTCCATCCACGTCCGGAAGAATCTGACCGAGCAGATCAAATATCTCCGTATTGGCAGAGCAGGTAATGCAACGGTAGGGCAGATGTAAGCCAGCAGCAATCGCCTTGGCACCTTCTGTTTTTCCGGTTCCTGCAGGACCCCGCAGAAGAAAATTCCGCATAGGTGAAACAGTATTTGTTGTCAATTTTGCATGTTCACAGATCCGCTTGATCTCTGGCGGTATGATATACCATGGTTCCAGCGTTGGAACAGTAAGTTCTTCCTGGGGAGTGAGTATCCGTGATTCAGATAAGACGTATTTACTGATAAAGTCTTCTTTGGCAATGGATTCCGTGTTCCTTTTTGTGGTGAAACCGGGAATCAGCACTTGAAAAGTACCAAAGAGCGTATTTGTAGGAGCGTAAGTACCCTGCTGTACTGCGAATGGTTTGAGCTTAGGAATAGCACCATTGGCAGGAGTATCATTGGGAATCCCGCCGGTAGAAAGAGAAGTTCCGTATCGTAATCTGCGATAGATATTGTCACAAAGGACGGCTGCAGTTTTCACGGCTTCTTCCATATCCGTATAACCATTGTCACGGTGCTTTTTCAACTCCTGATAATATTCGTTAAACTCGTCATCCTGCATAATGGTAGGGAGAAGTGCAAACAAAAGTGCAGCTCCGCTGTTCTTATCTTCCTTCAAAAGATATTGGTCGGCTGTTGTTTCGGAATCTATTGGTTTGGGATAAATACCGGCAATGAATTTTCCGTTTGTCCGGTTATAGATCACCACATGCAAATCTCCGGTTTTGCTGGGATATTCCGCTATTGTATAATTATTCCCCTGGCTGCCAATTGCCCCGAGTTCTTCAGAAGCGGTTCC
>JALFNN010000027.1 GCA_022774325.1 bacterium
CCGACACCTAGTATTCATCGTTTACGGCGTGGACTACCAGGGTATCTAATCCTGTTTGCTCCCCACGCTTTCGAGCCTCAGCGTCAGTTATCGTCCAGTAAGCCGCCTTCGCCACTGGTGTTCCTCCTAATATCTACGCATTTCACCGCTACACTAGGAATTCCGCTTACCCCTCCGACACTCTAGTACGACAGTTTCCAATGCAGTACCGGGGTTGAGCCCCGGGCTTTCACATCAGACTTGCCGCACCGCCTGCGCTCCCTTTACACCCAGTAAATCCGGATAACGCTTGCACCATACGTATTACCGCGGCTGCTGGCACGTATTTAGCCGGTGCTTCTTAGTCAGGTACCGTCATTCTTCTTCCCTGCTGATAGAACTTTACATACCGAAATACTTCTTCATTCACGCGGCGTCGCTGCATCAGGCTTTCGCCCATTGTGCAATAGTCCCCACTGCTGCCTCCCGTAGGAGTTTGGGCCGTGTCTCAGTCCCAATGTGGCCGGTCACCCTCTCAGGTCGGCTACTGATCGTCGGCTTGGTAGGCCGTTACCCCACCAACTACCTAATCAGACGCGGGTCCATCTCATACCACCGGAGTTTTTCCCACTGAGTCATGCGACTCCGTGGTCTTATGCGGTATTAGCAGTCATTTCTAACTGTTATCCCCCTGTATGAGGCAGGTTACCCACGCGTTACTCACCCGTCCGCCACTCAGTCACATTCTCTTTCTTCCGAAGAATCAATCCAATGTGCTTCGTTCGACTTGCATGTGTTAGGCACGCCGCCAGCGTTCATCCTGAGCCAGGATCAAACTCTCGTTATAAAGTGTTTGTATCCAGTCCAGAATCGCTTGGCAATTCTGTTCCTTCTTACTGTTTTTAGGTTTGTTAAATCTGTCGATTCAACCGTTCTTGAAAATCTCTTAAAGAATTTTCAGGGTTGTTGTCTATTGTTTAGTTATCAATGTACTTTGTGTTTTGCTTGTCTCTTGCGAGTCAGCTTTTGTATAATACCATGTGTGTCGTTTAATGTCAAGTATATTTTTCAACTTTTTTTACATTTTTTTGACTTGATTTTTACATACACAATATATGTAAATACATCCTTCACATTTCACATCATACAGCTTTACAAGCGAACGGAGAAAGAGGGATTTGAACCCTCGCGCCGCTATTAACGACCTACTCCCTTTCCAGGGGAGCCCCTTCAGCCTCTTGGGTATTTCTCCAAAACGTCCGAAAAATAATATACACGAACTCAGCAATTTTGTCCAGTATTTTTTTTCATTTTTTAATTATTCTACATCTCTCGATTTGCTTCGCAATTTTCTGTCTATTCACTATTCTATTAATATCATTGCACTTTTTCCAAAAGGGTACAAAGTAATTTGCATTCAATTATCATTTTAAGAATGCAAAAAGCACATCCATCCTTTAGATAAATGTGCTTTTCTCTCAACGCAGAGGGTGGGATTCGAACCCACGCGCCCTCTCGGACAAACGGTTTTCAAGACCGCCTCGTTATGACCACTTCGATACCTCTGCATCTATTAAATTGTTTCGCTGTATCAGCGACAATTGGAATTATAGCATAACTGCTTCTTTAATGTCAATAACTTATTTCAAATTTTTTAATTTATTTTTTCGATTAATGAAAGCTTCTGCCACAGGCAGATCCTCCGGCGTTGTAATCTTTATATTCTCATACGATCCCTCAATCAATTTAACCGGAATTCCAAGCATTTGTTCAACCACCATTGCATCGTCGGTGACTTGAATACATTCCTTTTTCATCAATCGAAAATATGCTTCTTTGATCAATGGAGCTTCAAACACCTGTGGTGTCTGTACCAGCCAAAGCGTTTTTCTGTCCGGAGTCTCTTTTGCAAATCCGTCTGCATCCACCACTTTTATTGTGTCCTTAGACGGCATTCCCGCCACACACGCCCTATGTTTACGCACTGCCTCATATGTTCTCTCAATAATTCCTTCATCCACAAACGGGCGCGCACCATCATGAATGAATACATATCCATCCCGATTAGGTACTTTCATTTCTTCCCTGTCCATAGCAAGCAGTGCACGATATACCGATTCATATCGCTCTTTTCCACCTATAGTAATCAAGTCCACTTTGTCAAAGTTATATTTTTCCACAATCTCTTTCCGGCAATATTCAGTCTGTCCTTCACCGACAACCACAATAACGTCATCGATGATTTCAGATTCTTCGAAAGCAGCGAGTGAATAATAAAGCACAGGCTTTCCTGCAATCTCCAGATATTGTTTCTGAACTTTTGTCCCCATACGGCTACCCTGTCCTGCCGCCAGGACGATCGCTGTACAGCGTTTTTTTGTATTGTGTTCCTGTTCCATGCCAGCTCCTTCTCATTATTTGCTTCCTAACCCACCGAATAATATGAAACAATCATATTTCCATATATCTTTTTCGTTCAAAAAGCCTTATCTTTCTCCAAGTCTCAGATTAGGAACTGCATTCAGATCCCATCCGTGCCTGGTTCCTGCGAGATATTCATAATATGCTGCAGCTCCAATCATAGCCGCATTGTCCGTACACAGAATCGGAGATGGGTAATAGAATTCAATTCCATTTTCTTCACATGCCCGCTTCATTGCCGTGCGCAGAGTGCTGTTCGAAGCCACTCCTCCCGCAATCGCCAGTTTATTTAATCCATATTCTTTTACCGCATGCATAGCATTTCCCACGAGCACATCAGTAACTGCTTTCTGGAAAGACGCCGCAATATCAGCACGGTTGTATTCAATTCCTTTCATCTGACATCCATTTATATAATTAAGTACAGAAGACTTCACCCCGCTGAAACTGAAATCATACGGCGAATCTTCGATATGTGCTCTTGGAAATGGAATCGCATCCGGATTTCCTTCTCTCGAAAGCTTATCAATCTTCGGGCCTCCCGGATATCCCAGGCCAATCGCTCTTGCCACTTTATCAAAAGCCTCCCCTGCAGCATCGTCTCTCGTCCGTCCGAGGATTTCATAGGTACCATAGTCTTTTACACAAACAAGATGCGTATGCCCTCCAGAAACCACCAGGCATAAAAAAGGTGGTTCCAGTTCTTTATTCTCTATATAGTTTGCAGAAATATGCCCTTCGATGTGATGTACTCCTATCAAAGGCAGTTTTTTCGCATATGCGATCGCTTTTGCTTCTGCGACACCGACAAGAAGCGCCCCGACGAGTCCCGGACCGTATGTCACGCCAATTGCATCAATGTCATCCAACGTTACATTCGCCTCTGACAATGCTTCCTCTATTACCTGATTAATCTTCTCAATATGTTTTCTGGATGCGATCTCCGGTACAACTCCTCCATATAATTTATGGAGATCAATCTGGGACGAAATCACGTTCGACAGAACTTCCCTTCCGTTTTTTACGACCGCAGCTGCAGTCTCATCGCAGGAACTTTCTATTGCCAAAATCTTAATTTCTTTATTTTCTGTTTCCATCTGCTTCTCTTCTTTCTTTTCAGGTAGCCTTACACTATCCATTCATTTATCTTTTACAGCACCATTACTTATTCCGGAAAATCCAATTCCGTCGTCATTCTGTCCTTTCCGGCTATTGCACGTGGGAAAATAGTTCTCACATCATCCATATATTCTTCCGGTCTGGTAAGCGACGGACTGTAATGTGTCAGCCACATTTCTTTTACTTCAGCATCTCTTGCAATTTCCGCAGCTTCATAGAATGTCATATGTTTGTATTCCACCGCTTTCGCTGCTTTCTCCTTTTCTCCATACATGCCTTCACATATGAACAGATCTGACCCTTTTGCATGCTGTCGGATTGAATCTGTAGGACGAGTATCGGTACAATAAGTCAGTTTGATCCCCTTTCTGGGCGGTCCAAGCACCATATCGGGTGTCAGTTTCCTCCCTTCCAGCTCGAGATTCTCACCTCTCTGCAAATGTTTCCAATATTCTTTCGGAATCTCCTGTTCCATAGCCCGCTGAACATCAAACTTTCCTGCACGGTCGATTTCTATCGTATAACCATAGCAAATCACATTATGTCTGACCCGAAAAGCAGTGAGGCGGTATCCGTTGAGTTCAAAACTCTGCTCCGGCTCTGTTATTTCAATAAACTTCAGTTCAAAAGGCAGTTCCGGTGCAATAACCCTCAGCGAATTCACCACTCTTTCGAGCCCTTTTGGCCCAATCAAAGTGAGTGGCTCTGTCCGGTCTGCATTTCCCATTGTAAGAAGAAGTCCCGGAAGGCCGCTGATATGATCACCGTGATAATGTGTAAAGCATATCACATCAATTGGTTTAAAGCTCCATCCCTTTTCTTTCATCGCAATCTGTGTGCCTTCGCCGCAATCAATTAAAAGCTGGCTTCCATTAAATCGGATCATCAAGGCCGTCAGCCAACGATATGGCAACGGCATCATTCCGCCGGTTCCCAACAAACATACATCTAACATGTTCTCTCCTATTCTATTTCTACCGGAATCGCAAAAGAGCCGACCAGCTTGTCGTAGCACGCCTCACAAAGGTCAAAACGATGCACCTCATTGTCCTTCTCAGAGAAATATCCCCATCGTTTTTCAACACTCAGTACATCCTCTTTTCCAATTCCATCTATGACTTCAATTTCTTTTTTACACATATTACAGATAATTCTGCGAATTTCTTTTTTCTTTTCATTACAAATCTCATACTGACGCATCATGTTCCTCCATAGTATCCCCTTCAAATACCGCCTGCTCATCTCGCTCGGCATATCCGGGAAGTATTCTGTATTACGCTTTCATTATATCGCCAGCATGATCGTTTTTCCATCGGAAACCACTGCATGTTTATGCTAAAAATTCCACTTGACACATTCGTTTATTCCGTAAGTTTTGGAATCAGCACATCCCTGCTCATAAGGATCGCATCTTCCGGTGCCGTTCCTCCATAATAATTCCTGCGTATCCCATCCACCTGAAAATGATTTTTTTCATAAAAGCGAATTGCTGTCCGGTTGCTCTTTCTGACATCCAGCAGAATTCTTCCCAGTCCTTTTCTTCGGCAGATATCCATCATATTTTCAAACAGGTTCTGGCCAATCCCTCTGCATCTGGCATCTTCCGCAACTGCAATTCGTGCGACTTCACATTCATCCAGAACAAAATAACAAATGAAATACCCCAAAACGATATCACAGCACTTTGCCGCAACACAAAAAGTATGATCCTGTTGCAAAGTATTTTTTATCTCTTTTTCACTCCAGGGATCTGGGAATACAGCATATTCCAACTGGGCAATCCGGTATATTTCGTCTGTATCCGATGCTGAAAGTTCTTTAAAAGTCCATTCATCAGCCATTAGCAGTTACTCTCCGTGTTCTTTTTCGCCAGTTCACGTTCCGCTCTTTCGCGCTCTGCCTGCGAAAGTCTCAAATAATCAGGCTTATGCTCTGCCGCCGTCTCCACCCTGCCCGTTCGATAATAATCCATTGCCAGTGTTCCAAGCGCTGCCGCCCTTTGCTGATTCATATGAGCAGGCGCAAAAGAAATTTTATAATTAACAAGCAACTCATTCTGTAATCTTTCACGATGAACAGGGACCCCGTCTCCGAGGAAAATGATTCCCCTGTCATTTGGAAATCTGCACAGTCTCTCTGCCAGTTCTTCAATTCCCACAGCCATCTGAGGCTCTATTATGTTCAGTTTTTCATCTTCGAATTCATAAATTCCGGTATACACCTGATTTCTTCTTGCATCCATGATCGGGCATACAATCTGATCTGTATAACACAGGTTGTATGCAAGTGCATCTACTGTCGGCACATGAATCAGGGGCTTTTCAAGCGCAAGCCCCAGCCCTTTTGCAGTTGCCGAGCCTATTCTAAGTCCGGTAAATGAACCCGGTCCTCCTGCCACAGCAATCGCGTCAACCGAACCAAGCTCCAGCTCTGTCATGCGCACAATCTCATCCAACATCGGCAAAAGCGTCTGTGAATGTGTCTTTTTATAATTGATCGTATACTCCGCAACCGTTTTCCCGACTGCCTTTTTGTCTTGTTCCACCACTGCTACCGTTGCAACAAGCCCGGAACTGTCAATCGCCAATATCCGCATCATTCAACCTCTTTTCTATCGTTCTTCCACCGTAATCCTGCGGAATTCAAATCCATTTTTCAAATCCTTCTCAATGATGATCTCTGTCCGTTTCTCAGGCAGAATCTCTTCAATCAAATTTGCCCATTCAATCAGGCTCACTCCATCACCATATATATAATCGTCAAAACCAATCTCATCCATCTCCTCAACATCACCGATGCGGTATACATCGAAATGATAAAACGGAAGACGCCCCTCTTCGTATACCTGTACAATGGTAAATGTAGGACTGCTGACAGGCTCTTTGATTCCAAGCCCTTTTGCCATCCCCTGAGTAAAAACCGTTTTCCCGACACCCAGATCTCCGATCAATGTATATACCTGACCGGCTCTGGCTTCTTTCCCTATCTTCTCACCGAGCAAAAAAGTCTCCTTTGCACTTCTAGTCTCTATTACCATACTGCTTCTCTCCGTTTCAATCTGTTGTTAATCCGCGCTGACATGACGTATTTTCACTTTTCTTGGAGACATATGCGTGGAGATCATCTTCACAGCTGCCGCATACTGTTCGCCCAATGCTTCTTTTGGAAAAATCAGCGCTCTCACTTTCGTGACATATAAAATAATAGATGTATCTGTTGAAACTGCTTTCTGAAAATTCCCCCATTCGTTCAGCGTACTTTGATCTTCCTGAGAAATCTGAACGCCCTCTTCCGTCAATTCATAAGTGATCGGCTTCTGGAACATGGGTGATTTTTTAACCTGTTCGGAAGATTTTGCCTTCATATTCAGCGGCGTTCCCACTAAGAAGAATATCGCAATCAAGAAAAATGTAGCTGCCGCCGGATACACCCCGTTCATCGTCTGTCGGATTCCCAGATACAGCGTAATCCCTCCCAGAATCACTCCCATTATTCCATTCAGACTCGTATACGTAGTATGAAGCATAAAATCATACATCGCTTTTTCCGTCATTTTCACATCAAATTTAACCGTCATCTCACTACCTCCCGACGTTTTATCCTGTTTTCCGTCTGCGTTATTCCGATTATAACACACTGACTTTTCCGAAACAATCCCAATTCCTTCAAAAAGGCACAAGTTGGTTCCAACTTCTTCGTCGCTCACAGCATTATGGACATTTTCAAAACTTTATTCTATACTGTCATTAATCGCACAAATATTTCTATTTCAAATTACATATTTTACAGCAAAAACACATGGAGGCAATTATGGAATTATTATTAAGCAACCAGACAGAATGTCAGCGCGTGGAAGTATATAACGAATATCTTCGGAAGATTCCGGAATTACTTAAACAGTTGGATACAGTCGAGAAAATGTATCAGAAGGCGCTTTTAGAAGAGGAAATGCTGAAAGGGAAGGAGGAAAACAACCACAGTGTAATCCTGTATCATGAACGTCTGGAACGCATCAAAAAGCAGTGTGAAGAGCGCTCAGCCGATATCCGCCAGCAATGCCGGCTTATTTTTGAACTGAAAGATCAAATCGAAAAAGAAAGCAGTGCACTTAAGGCACTGCTTCCACACTAAACTTTTATTCCCGTCCCATTTTCAGAATCGGACTAATCTTTTTATAAATCAGAAATACGATCAGCGATACCAGAACACCCTTCAGCAAATTGAATGGTGCGACTGCAAACACAACGAACGTAAAAAGACTCGTAATATTTGCATTTACCGCAGTTCCCATTCCCACCAGTGCATCGATCGGCATATTAAACGCCTTCGCATAGGTCGGAAGCAGGACATACGCATTTAAAAAACATCCGGCAAACGTCATAAACAAGGTTCCAGTCAGCATTCCGATGATTGCACCTGTTCTTGTATGGAATTTGCGGTAAATATAGGAAGCCGGAAGGCAGAATGCACATCCAATCAGGAAATTGGCAAGTTCGCCTACTCCTGCGGTTGTCGATCCATTGATCAGGAAGTTAAGCAAAATCTTCACCAACTCAATCAGCACACCGGCAACCGGCCCCATAGTAAAGGCTCCGATCAATACCGGAACTTCGCTGAAATCGATTTCATAAAAACTTGGCGCAAACGGAAGCGGGATTTCGAACAGCATCAAAACAACTGCGATTGCTCCAAGCATACCAATCTGTGCGATCATTTTTACATTTACTTTTGTTTTCTTACCATTTTTTGTGTTTGTCATTGCATCTGTACTCATGTTTTTCTCTCCTTTTCTTAATGCAAGATTTTCGATTGAGTTAAAAAGGAGGAAAATCTTCCTGGTTAATTGGGAAATCATCGGTTTTCGTAATACAAAAGCCCCGGCTACTGCTAACCGGGGCGTACTCTTTTATCTGTATTAAAAACAGCCGATTTTCTTCTCTCATCCAGACTCTACTGTCGGTTTTGGAATTACACCAAATCAGCCGCTCTCATTTTCGATCGCGGGTCGCGGACTATACCGCCGGTTGGGAATTGCACCCTGCCCCGAAGAAATTCCTTTTTCTTTTCGGCTATATTATAGCGCAGTGCTGCACAGAATTCAAGTTTTTTATTCATAACTGTCAGTTAAGTTTTTTTCCTGATATTTAACTTATAATCAATTGTGAACCCCGCATGAATTTGTTATCCTAAAATCAAACAAAGACCGATGCATACAAACTAAGGAGGTACCGCTTATGCAAATAGGTGAAGTGATACGTAAATACAGAAAATCCGCCGATATGACTCAGGAAGAAATGGCGAACCGTCTTGGTGTGACTGCCCCGGCAGTCAATAAATGGGAAAATGGAAATTCTTATCCGGATATCACACTTCTCGCCCCGATTGCCAGACTGCTCGGCATTTCAACAGATGAACTGCTCTCATATCGTGAAGAGCTTTCTTCCGAAGAAATACAAGAACTTGTTCGTACAGCAAACACCAAATTTCAAGAAGAAAATTATGAAGATGTTTTCCGATGGATCAAAAAAGAACTGGAACTATACCCGAATTGCGAGCAGCTGATCTGGCAGATGGCCGTCATGCTCGACGCCAACCGACTCTTGAAAGGCCTGCCGGATTCCGATGATTACGATGATTACATCTGCAGCTGCTATACACGTGTCCTGAGCAGCAAGGATGAGACTCTACGATATCATGCTGCAGACTCTTTGTTCGGATTCTACATGCGCAAAGAAGAATACGAAACTGCCGGCAAGTATTTACAGTACTTATCGGTGCAGAATCCGGAACGAAAGCGGAAACAGGCTGAAATTTATCAAAAAACAGGTCGGATTCAAGAAGCCTACAAAACTTATGAAGAATTGCTATTTGCCGAATATCAGGTGGTAAGCGGAATACTCACCGGTATGTATATGCTTGCCTTACAGGAACATGATAGTTCAAAAGCCCACCTGCTGATTGAGAAACAAAGCGGGCTGGCCAGATTATTTGAAATGGGTAAATACTATGAAATTTCATGTCGACTGGATCTGGCTGCATTTGAGAAGGATGCGAAAAACTCCGCTGAAATCATGTCACAGATGTTGGACTCGGTTGATGATATATTCTGTTTCCGCAATTCACCGCTTTATGAACATATGACGTTCAAAGAACCACAAGCCAACTTCATAGAGAAATTAAAAAATAACTTGATTTTGTGTTTTCAAGACAAAGAAACATTTAATTTTCTCGAGGAACAGACGAATTACGCCAACGAATAAACCGGCAAGAAAAAATTACCTCTTCTCTCAGTTGGTGTGCTATAATAAACAGTATATTCGCATATATTCATACTTACCGGAGGTGGAAGATTATGTTTTTTATCATGGGTGCCGGACAGGATCAGAAAGTTCTCCCGTTTGACCAGATCATGCTTTGTAAATGCTGCGGGAAATTCGGCCATATTCAGATTATCATGACCTATTCTTATTTCTCATTTTTCTTTATCCCGCTTTTTAAATGGAACAGGCATTACTATGCCAAAATGAACTGCTGCGGAGCCGTCTGCGAACTTTCTCCCGAACTGGGCAAGGAAATTGCACGCGGAAATGTAACCTCGGTGAATGAAAATGATCTGATATTTTCCCCGGGGTCTTCATCCGGCAGACACTGCCCGAACTGCGGTTATCATACCAATGAAAATTTTGACTTCTGCCCCAAATGCGGAAGCCGCATGCATCCATAAATAGTTTGGCCTTTGATGAATCTTATCTCACCAAAGGCCTATTATTATTGATTTTCACATTCTTTCAAAAACATCTCATGGATTCGATCATCCTCATCCAGTTCCGGATGAAACGAAAGGCCATACTGTTTTCCAGATTTTACAGCCACAATATTTCCGTCAACCTCTGCCAGAATTTCTGTTCCATCGTCTGCCTTCTCAATATAGGGCGCTCTTATAAATGTCATCGGAACCTTCCCGATCCCTTTCATTTCCTGTGTTGTGAAAAAACTGCCCAATTGTCTTCCATAGGCATTTCGCTTTACCGTCACCGGCAACGTACCGAAATATACATGTTCATCATTCGAAAGCTCTTTGGCCAGAAGAATCAGTCCGGCACAGGTAGCCAGCACCGATTTTCCCTGTTCGATCTGCATTTTCAACGTATCAAACATATCCAGTTCCCGGAGAAGCTTTCCCTGCACAGCAAGTATCCCGATCTTCATTCTACTCTACTTGCCCCTCTCTGCCATCAGAAGCTGAATTCCCTGTTCGTTAATATCTACCATGGCCTCGCCAAGGTCTTCGGAAAGTTCAGCAAGCATTTTGCTGTCCTGATAGTTTGTCACTGCTTTTACGATTGCCGCTGCCCGTTTTTTCGGATCACCGGATCTGAAAATACCGGATCCTACAAATACACCTTCTGCGCCAAGCTGCATCATCAGTGCCGCATCTGCAGGAGTTGCCACACCGCCTGCCGCAAAATTCACTACCGGAAGACGACTGTTATTATGCACATATTCAATCAATTCATATGGCACTCTCAGATTCTTTGCTTCCTCAAACAACTCGTCCTCGCGCATAGAAACGACTTTGGCGATTTCGCTGTTCATCATTCTCATATGTCTTACAGCCTGAACAACATCGCCGGTTCCCGGTTCTCCTTTTGTTCGGATCATAGATGCGCCCTCGTTGATTCTTCTGAGTGCCTCTCCCAAATCTTTTGCTCCGCACACAAACGGAACTTTGAATTTACGCTTATCAATATGATACACATCATCTGCCGGTGACAATACTTCACTTTCGTCGATGTAATCAATCTCTATCGCTTCCAGAATCTGTGCTTCCACAAAATGTCCGATTCTGCATTTTGCCATGACAGGAATCGATACTGCTTCCTGAATTCCTTTGATCATTTTTGGATCGCTCATTCTGGAAACTCCGCCTGCCGCACGAATATCCGCCGGAATACGTTCCAGCGCCATAACAGCACATGCACCTGCCTCCTCCGCAATTCTCGCCTGCTCCGGAGTCGTTACATCCATAATCACTCCGCCTTTTAACATCTGCGCAAGCTGTTTATTCAATTCATATCGTTTTGTGTCCATTTTGATTACCTCCGTTTATCTCATAACCTATCGTATTGGTATGTATAGCATCTCAAAACTGACATGAAATGAATATACAATTTTCATTATTTTATAGAGGACAGTTTTAAAATGAATCTAAAAAGAGGATGCAGTAAATCTACATCCTCCGTTTTTTCAATATCCATTTTTGTGCTTCTACGAACATTTTATCACATGCTTCTTCATACGGAAGCCATTCCAGCACATGATCTTTTTCTATCGGCTCTGCAACTTTCTCTTCCAGCTTCCCCGAATAATAGAATTGTATCGGATGAAAATACCCGATTCTTTCATGTATCCCATATATTTCCGCCGAACCTTCATACCGCTCAATTACCACAGAATATCCCGTCTCTTCCATACATTCTCTCACAATGCAATCGATATGAGTTTCCCCTACATTTATACCTCCACCCGGAAGAAAATATCCTTTCGGTGTCCGAATGACAGCCACCTTCCCTTCGTGCGTTGCAATCAGATAAGCCCCCGGTCGGTCATAATATACCGCACCTTCAACCGGCTCACCAAATGTTTTTTCGATAAAATGGCTTTCTCTACTGATTTTTTCCAGTGTATCTCTGTAAACTCTCTGCCGAAGCTTTTTCATATATGGGATGTCTTTTGTCTGGTCCTGCCCATAGGTAAACTGCAGATCATACTCAAGCGGAAGCCAGGTATCAATCGACGCTTCATTATGCTGAATCACCGCTTCCAGCTTATCAAGAGCCTGTACCAGCCGGGACTCCTTCGTCTCCTTTTGAAGAACTTCCCGAAAAATCCCTTCCAGCTCCTCTTTTCTCCCTTCCGAGAGCATCCCGGTGATTTCCATTAAAGACTCTTCTTCCGTTTTCTCATCCGCCTCCGTCTTAACGAATGCAGGAATATCCCCGGTCACTGCTTCTCCCAGATCATGAAAAAGACAAAGTTCCATCACACGGTTCATATCATAGTCGGGAAATTCATCCTTAACCAGCCAGGCAAAAACCATCAGCCGGTAGGTATGCTCTGCCACACTTTCGCGTCTTCCACTTGAAGTCCAGGAATGGCGGGTGTTACATTTTAATTTTTCTGCCAGTGACAGAAATTCTAATAATTTGCGTTCTTCCATATTTACAGTATCTTCCTCATTCTGCTCCAGATCTGCGCCTGCGCATATTCATATGCTCTGTCATAGACAAAAAGGCCTGCCTGTCCTGCTGCCACGATTCCAAGCAACATTGCAGGGGTGACCGTTCCCGGAAAAAAAACTTCCCTGAATCCAAACACCATTGGCAAAAAGAGCAGATTGAAAATTACATATTTGGCTCCCCAGAATAAAGCAGCCCGATTCCGCTCTCCCTGCAATTGTCCTATACGCTTCCAGATCAATTCTATGGCAAGAATATAAAATCCCATGGCAGCATAAGAAATTACATACAGTTTATTTGGTGAGATCAGTATCCCAAGAAGAACACCTGCCGCATAGAATACCGCTCCGGTTCTTATATCCGTCTCCCGGATCAAAAATCCCACAAAATAAGATGCCGCCGCCAGGAGAAATAATGTATTTGTCTCAATCACGCTTCCAAGCGCGATACACACTTCGGTAAGTGCCAGTAAAAGTCCGCCAATTGCAATCTTTTTCGCATTTACATGCATGAGCAAAGGTCGCCTCCCATACATTCACATAACGTGTCCATGATCCAAAGGTCGCAGCACATATTTCCGGTACCGCACGGGGTACTGTTCTGGTTTCCATATCCACCGCCATATGGATTATTCTGATAACGCTGCGAATTCCAGTTTACCTGATTCAGAAGCTGACGGTACTGCGGATTGTTCGGCTCCATATTGACAGCCTGCTCTGCATGGTTTCTGGCAAGAATATTATTTCCAACGCCTGCATTTGCCATACTACTTAAGTAGTACCACTGAGCAGTGCGGTTCGGCATTCTGTTCAATACATTCAGTGCATCCTGATATCTGCGGTTGTTGATAAAATTGTAAACTGCCTGGAATTCCACATCCTGCTGGCTCCCTGATGAACGATTCTGCTGATATCCCTGATTGCCGCCATTTCCATAGCCGTAATTATATCCATATCCCTGACCGCCATAGCTGTTATTTCCACGACTGCTGTTGTTCCCGTAGCTGCCATTGTTCCCATAGCTGCTGTTTCCATACCCATAACCGCCGTATCCGCCGTTACCACGATTCTCACGTTCACGCATAATGATGTCGTAAGCTTCCTGAACCTCTTTGAATTTCTCTTCTGCAAGGTCTGCCAGCGGATTATTTACATTGGCATCCGGATGGTATTTTCTTGTCAGCTCGCGGTATGCCTTTTTTATCTCATCATCCGATGCACTCGGTGATACACCAAGCACTTCATAAGGATTCTTTGTCATAACTTAGGTTCCTCACTTTTCTTATCCTTCATTTTTTTGTAACGATTCCAGACTCCATCATATAATATATTCCGCAAAATGTCTACATCCAGCAGGCATGGAAGCATCTCAAATTCAGCAGTGCAATTTCCGATCATCATACAGAGCATCTCCCTGCATTGCTCCTCATAATCTTCTTTTTGGGAAAGTTCCTTCAGTGGATTATAACTTTTTGTCCGCATATCCTTTTCCAGGTCCTCCCAGGCATCCATAATGTAAATGAATTTTCCAAGGTAAAATCCGATTTTCCTGAGTCTGTCTTCCCACCCGTCTTTTTTATAAACGAAGAGTTCTGCCATCATTCTCCCAAAGCATCCGGAAGGTCTGTCAATCTCCATCGTTCCGCTTTTTTCGCAGCGGGAAAGATTTTTCAGTTCCCGCTGTATCGCCCTGCACTGTCTCGGATATTTGCGTACTATCTTCTTCATCTTGTGCCGAAGCGCACAGGTTCCCGCAAAACCACTCACTTTTTTTTCATCCTGCCAGTCATCCTTCAGATGATAATATGCCAGGATCATATTCATATCCGCAGCATATTCCGTAATCTCATTCTGAAGCATGAGCTGTTTCTTTACCGGGTGAACCTTACACAGATGCATACTCCCTCTGGTTTTACATTCATACAGTGAAGTCAGCAGTATAACCAAAAATGTCATATCATAGGTCAGTGTAAGCTGCCCGAGTGTCCCGTGTCTCTCTTTCAAAGAACGGCATAGACCACAATAGTACGCTTTATATTTTCGAAAATCTTTCACCTTAAGTTCCGGCTCATAGGCCGTTACATATCCAAACATATCCGCCTTCTCCCCGTCATTTTTCTCCCCTTGACGCTTCGCTACTCTTTACGATATGTGTTACACTCCCAGAATATTCTCCAGAAGTTCCGCTGCATCCTGAATACATCCGTCACAGCTTCTTAAGACCTTCTTCGTCTGGATCCCCTTCAGTTCTCCACAGATCGAAGCACCGTTCTTTTCCTCAAAACCGGATACGATCTTCTTGGAAGTCTGATACGTATCCACCTTACTCTTCACCTGAGAATTGCCTTTGCTGTTCATAAGTCCCACGATTGCAACCGCACCGGAGATCGCACCGCAGGTTCCGTGCATTCCGCCCATTCCGGCTCCGAATCCTTCCATAACTTTGAACAACTGGTCCTCATCCATATCCACCTGATCACTGAATGCACACGCTACTGCCTGTGCGCAATTATAACCCTTTGCGTGCAATTCCAATGCCTTTTCAGCGTATTTTCCCATAGCATCTGTCTCCTTTTTCTATTTTTGTATTCCTCTCATGGTCAATTGAATTCTCTTTTTCTGCAGATCTACACTCATGACTTTAACATCCACAATATCACCGACGCTGACTGCTTCCAGCGGATGCTTGATAAATTTGTCTGTGATCTGTGAAATGTGTACCAGACCGTCCTGATGAACTCCGATATCAACAAACACCCCAAAATCAATGACATTTCTGACCGTTCCTTTCAGGATCATTCCTTCCTTCAGGTCTTTCATCTCCAGTACGTCTGTTCTGAGAATCGGTTTCGGCATCTCGTCACGCGGGTCACGGGCCGGTTTTTCCAGTTCTTTTACAATGTCTCTTAAAGTAATCTCACCGATTCCAAGCTCTTCTGCCAGTTTCTTGTAATCCCGGATCGTGAGAGAAAGGCCGGTCAGCTTTCCTGCCACAATATCTTCCGGTTTAAATCCCTGTTTTTCCAGAAGTTTTGTCGCTGCTTCATAGGACTCCGGATGTACACTGGTTCCGTCCAGCGGATTCTTGCCTCCCTGGATTCTCATGAAACCTGCACACTGCTCGAACGCCTTCGGTCCCAGTTTCGGAACTTTCAGGAGCTGCCTGCGATCCTCAAATTTTCCGTTTTCTTCGCGGTATGCCACGATATTTTTCGCAAGAGTACCGGAAATGCCGGAAATATAAGCAAGCAGCGGCGCCGATGCGGTATTCAAATCCACGCCGACCTTATTTACGCAGTCCTCCACAACTCCGGAAAGTGCCTCGCTTAATTTCTTCTGGTTCATATCATGCTGATACTGTCCCACACCGATGGATTTCGGATCGATCTTCACGAGTTCGGCAAGCGGGTCCTGAAGCCTTCTTGCAATCGAAGTCGCACTTCTTTGTCCGACATCGAATTTCGGGAACTCCTCGGTTGCCAGTTTACTTGCAGAATAAACGGATGCACCTGCTTCATTTACGATCACATACTGTACCTTCTGCGGAATTTCTTTCAGCAGCTCTACGATAAACTGCTCTGATTCCCGGGAAGCGGTTCCGTTGCCCAGTGATATCAGGCTCACATTATACTTCGGAATGATCTTTTTAAGCAAATCTTTCGCTGCCTGAATCTTCTGCGGTGTGGTCGGCGCTGTCGGATAAATAACCGTCGTACCGATTACTTTTCCGGTCGGGTCGACGACGGCCAACTTACATCCGGTACGGAACGCGGGATCCCATCCCAGAACGACCTGTCCGACAATCGGGGGCTGCATCAGAAGCTGTTCCAGATTCTTGCCAAATACGAGAATCGCACCATCTTCCGCTTTCTCCGTAAGGTCATTGCGGATCTCACGCTCAATCGCCGGCGCGATCAGTCTCTTATAACTGTCTTCCACAACTGCTTTTAATACAGGTGTGGTGTATTGGTTGTCTTTGTGAATAACCTTTTTCTCAAGATAGCGGATGATATCCTCCTCCGGCGCTTCGATCTTCACAGTCAGGAATTTTTCTTTTTCACCACGGTTTAATGCAAGCACGCGGTGCCCTGCAAGCTTTGCAACCGGCTCTGCGAAATCGTAGTACATTTCATATACAGATTCTGCCTTTTCATCCTTTGCCGCAGAGGTCAGCATTCCCTTTTTCACCGTCAGATTCCGGATATGCGTCCTGTAATCCGCCTCATCGGAAATCGATTCTGCCAGAATATCTTTCGCGCCTTCAATTGCTTCCGCTGCACTTGCCACTCCTTTTTCCTCTGAGATATAATCTGCTGCTGTTTCTTCCAGAGGAACTTTCGCGTTCTGCAAGGAAATATATACCGCCAGCGGCTCCAGACCTTTTTCTTTCGCGATGGTTGCACGGGTACGTCTCTTCGGACGATACGGGCGATAGAGATCATCCACCAGCACCTGTGTCTCTGCCGCCAGAATCTGTGCTTTCAGTTCCGGTGTCAGCTTACCCTGCTCTTCAATACTGGAAAGTACCTGTTCTTTCTTCTCCTCCAGATTTCTGAGATACATCAGTCTTTCATGTAATTTACGAAGCTGCTCATCATCCAGCGTACCATGCGCTTCCTTACGGTAACGTGCAATAAACGGGATCGTATTTCCTTCATCTATCAGCTTGACCGCGGCATCCACCTGCCACCTTTTTACGCCAAGTTCTTCGGTAATCTTTTGATTAATGTCCATGTAATAAATCCTCACTTTCTTTATGCCAAAGCACAGAAACACTACTGCTTATCATATCATGATGATTTCAATTTTTCAACGAATCATCTAAAAATAGCGCCGGGGCCTCTGTCCACGACGCTATTTATCACATATGCACAAAATATTTTTTCTCCTTCAGTATCAGCAGTTATTTCAAAATCACTTCTTTAATCATACCATTTTTGAGCTGATATCCGACATTCTTAATACAGGTTTGCCCCATAAATGCCGCCTTTTTCCTCCCAACAAGTGCAAAAGTCGTCTTCGGACACAACAGAATCAAAAGCTGACCGTCCGCCCTTTTCTCCGCCGAATAACTGAAAATGATGCAATAATAAAAATCAAATCATCCAAATCGGAACGATATAATTATCTTTATCAACCGCCCCAAGCGCAGGCTTCATACAGATAACTGCTCCTTTTGACCTAGGTGTGGATGCTTTATCTAATAAACCAGATACTTTCGTCAGTTTTGTTCCGGGATTTGATGTTTTTTTAATTTCAATTGGGTTCAAGACCCCATCATGTTCTAATATCACATCAATTTCTTTGGCATCCTTGTCCCGATAATAATACATAAACGGCTGTTTACCACTATTTAAATACGTCTTCATTATTTCTGACACTACATAATTTTCCAAAATCGCACCATTCATAGTTCCACTTTCCAACGTCTCTGCACTGCTCCAACGAGTCAAATAACAGACTAACCCCGTATCATAGAAATACAACTTTGGCGTTTTTACAAGTCGTTTCAGCAAATTGTCAGAGTATGGGTGAAGATAAAAAATGATTCCCAAAGTGCTGTATTTATTTTCACACATTTTAGAGTCCACTCTGTTTTCTTGCTATTTCTGAATGATTATGGTATACTCTAACATACGGAGACGGTCATTTTTGATCACGAAATAAAAAATAAGAGGTAATGAAATGAGCGATATTGAAAAGGAACCACTATCGAAGCAACAACTGAAATCCAAAGAAACAAAAGGCAGAATTTTCCGTGCCGCAAAAACAATACTTCAAAAACAGGGCTATGAACAGTTGTCTATTAAAAATATCTGTGAAGAGGCAGGAGTTTCTAACGGAAGTTTCTACCATCATTTTAAGACGAAAGACGATTTGCTTTCATATTATATAGAAGAGCAGCCAAGCATCAATCCGGATCTTCTGGAGCCGCCTGAAGATGCAGAAGAAGCAAAAATTGCCATTATTCATGTATATCTAAATTATGCCGAATACTGCCGCGAACTCGGTGTGGAATTCATGGCCAATTATTATACCCCGAAGAATCAGGCATTGAATCCCAGTATACGCACGGAACGCCCTTATCCGATTATTACGGTGGAGCACTATCTCCAAAAAGCAATCGATGCCGGTATTGTAACGCCCACCATCCCCCTTGAGGATATTTGTACCGATATCCGTATGCTGGTCATCGGAAATGTATTTGAATGGTGTCTCCATAACGGAGATACAGATTTTGAAGGAAATATCCGGCGTTCACTGGGGCATTATCTGGATGGGATATTTTAGAAAAACGTTTTTATAAAAGACGTTATTGGGAGGCGTGCCCCATTCGGGTCACACCTCCTCCTTTCTAAGACTTTCGATTTTCCTACAGTCTCCTTCTTTATTCTTCTGCCCACAGCAGCGCGCATTTCACAGCTTTCTTCCATCCCTTCACCAGTTTTTCTCTGGTTTCACCCGGCATTTCAGAAGCAAATGTTCTGGAAAGTGCCCAGTTTTCACGGATATCGTCCGTATTTTCCCAATATCCGACAGCAATTCCGGCCAGATACGCAGCGCCCAGAGCGGTTGTCTCGACGCATTCCGGCCTCAGTACATCCACGTCCAGAATATCGGACTGGAACTGCATCAGGAAATTATTCATGGAAGCGCCGCCATCCACTTTCAGGCTTGTGATCTTCACGCCGGATTCCTGTTCCATCACATCAAGAATGTCTTTTGTCTGATAAGCCATAGATTCAAGCATTGCCCGAATAAAATGTTCCTTACTGCATCCCCTTGTAACTCCGACAATGGTTCCTCTGGCATACTGATTCCAATATGGTGCTCCGATACCAGTAAACGCCGGTACAATATAGACTCCATTCGTGTCTTTTACTGACATGGCGTATTCTTCCGACTGCGCGGCATTCTTAATCATCCTCATCTCATCACGGAGCCACTGGATTCCCGCGCCGGCCACGAACACACTGCCTTCCAGCGCATACTGGACTTTTCCTTCCACACTGGCTGCTATCGTTGTAAGAAGACCGTTCCGGGAGGCTGCCGCCTTTTCCCCCGTATTCATCAGGAGGAAGCATCCGGTCCCGTATGTATTCTTCACATCTCCCGCCGTGAAACAGCATTGTCCGAAAAGTGCAGCCTGCTGATCACCTGCTGCCCCTGCGATCGGGATACTGTCTCCCAATACGCTTCCTTCTGTATATCCGTAGATATGGCTGGACGGTTTCACATCCGGGAGCATGGATTTCGGAATCCGGAAATATTCCAGTATTTTTTCATCCCAGCAAAGATCATGAATATTGAACATCATCGTCCTGGAAGCGTTGGTATAATCAGTAACATGTACAGTTCCTTTCGTCAGGTTCCAGATCAGCCAGGTATCGATCGTACCGAACAGCAGTTCTCCCGCCTCTGCTTCTTCCCTTGCTCCTTCGACGTTATCCAGGATCCACGCCACCTTCGAAGCACTGAAATACGCATCCGGTATTAAGCCTGTTGTCTCATGAACATAATCAGAGAGCCCGTCTTCCACCAGTCTTTCGATCCGGTCTGCCGTCCTTCTGCACTGCCACACGATCGCGTGATATACCGGTTTTCCGGTATGCCTGTTCCATACGACCGTTGTTTCTCTCTGATTCGTGATTCCGATCGAAGCAATCTCAGTCCCCGATGCACCGATCTTGCTGATCGCTTCCGCTGCAACGGAGAGCTGCGATGCCCAGATCTCCATCGCATCATGTTCTACCCAACCGGGCTGAGGATAGATCTGCTTAAATTCTTTTTGTGCCATACTGCAGATATTGCCCTGCTTGTCAAATAAGATACAGCGCGAACTTGTGGTGCCCTGATCCAGTGCCATTACGTATTTTTTCATTACCATTCCTCCATTTATTTTTATATGGCAAAAAACCTTTCAGGCAAGCGTTCCTGAAAGGCTCTTTTAATTTTAGAAGGGAATTTTGCAATTATTGGTATTGGCTACCTCTTTGTGTCTTTATTGTATCTCGTATCAATGCAAAAATCAAATCAGTAATTTTAATATAACCCCTCTATATATAGATCATATCTATAAGCTATTTCAGCAGAAACTCTTAGCAATTTTAGAATAACACATTTTCTGTAAAAAAGATATTCTCTTGCATGCAAAAAACCTTTCAGGCAAGCGTTCCTGAAAGGTCTTTTAATTTTAGAAGGGAATTTTGCAATTATTGGTATTGGCTACCTCTTTGTGTCTCTATTGTATCTCGTATCAACGCAAAAAGCAAATCAGTTATTTTGATATATAAAGCCAATATATAGATTATATCTATAGTGCTACACAAATTTGTACATTGTGGTTGTCTTGTAGGTATCTCCTTTTCTGCAGATCGGTCCCGGGAAATTCTCTTTGTGGATTGCATCCGGGAAATACTGAGTCTCAAAGCATGCCGCCTGCCGTTTATGATAGATCGCACCGCCTTTGCCCTTTTCATCAATAATAAAGTTACCGGTATAAAGCTGCATTCCCGGTAAATCCGTATAGACTTCCATCGTAATACCGCTTTCATCCGAATGCATTTCTGCTACTTTGGCGAATTTACCATCATTGTTCAGAACCCAGTTGTGATCGTATCCCATACCATAATTTAACGCTTCATAATCATCATAGATATCCCGTCCAAGTTTTTTCTTTGTACGGAAATCCATCGGTGTCCCCTCAACAGGAACAATTTCTCCGGTCGGAATGGATTCCTTGTCTGCGCGGGTAAATGCATCCGCATCGATCCATACTTCCTGTTCCATCACATCTCCCGATGCATGTCCATCCATGTTAAAATAGCTGTGATTCGTCATATTGATCACGGTATCCTCATCCGATACACCATAATAAGAAATCTTTACGGCATTATCCTCTGTCAGTGTGTATGTTACTTCTATATGCAGATTTCCGGGGTATCCCTGATCTCCGTCCGGACTTTCCAGAACAAAGGTAACATGATCCTCTTCAGCTTCTTTAACATCCCAGACTCTGTTATGATAAAAATCCGGTCCACTGTGCAGATTATTATCATTATCATTCTTCACAAGTTCATAGATCTTCCCATTAATCTCAATAGAAGCTCCGCCGATCCGGTTCGCACTTCTTCCCACGGTTGCCCCCAGGAAAAGTCCGCCTGCTTCATATTCCGCTGCTTCATCATAGCCGAGAACCACATCACAGAGATTTCCCTCTTTGTCCGGCACGATAACCTGAGTAAGCGCAGCTCCATAGTCCGTTACGGAAATCTCCATGTTATTACAATTCGTCAAAGTATAAAGCTTCGTCTCATCACCATTCACGGTTGCCCCAAAATCTGTTATTTTCATCATTCCATCCGCCCTTTCTTCAAATCCCCTACGCCGAGGTTATTTTTATTTTTAGAATACCATATTTCAGCAAAAAAAGATATGATTTAAAATCAAAGAATCCACCACATTGTTATATTTTTATCCATCCTGACTATATTTTAACTTAGCTTGCTAAATTGTTTTAATTTTAGTACAATGTATTTATAGAATGTTCAGTTTTATGACGTCTGCTTATAAATTAAATCGATAGAAAAGGCCAAGCAGATGCCATAGACTTATGCCCCCAACATCATTTTATATTTAAAGGAGAAAAGAACTATGAGTAGACTTGAAATTTCTGCTCCGGATCGTGCCCAGCTTGTCATTGAAGGGCTTTACAAAGATCTGGAACGCAGAATCGAATCCAGTCCTCCGGGACTTTGTCCGGTGGACATGACACGTGCATTTCTTGAGATGTGTCATACACACACCTGTGGAAAATGTGTTCCGTGTCGAATCGGTCTGTGGCAGCTGAAGAACCTGCTGACAGATGTTATGAACGGCGATGCAACGATGGATACGCTTGATCTTATGGAAGAGCTCGCAGTATCAATCATGGAAGGTGCTGACTGTGCGATTGGCTATGAAGCAGCACATATGGTTTACAAGAGCCTGATCGGCTGCCGTGAAGATTACGAAGAACATGTGCATCAGGGGAGATGTACATGCCATTACTCACAGCCGGTTCCGTGTGTATCTCTTTGCCCGGCTCATGTTGATATTCCTGGATATATCGCTCTGGTTGGAGAAGGACGCTATGCAGATGCGATCCGCCTGATTCGTAAGGACAATCCGTTCCCGACTACCTGTGGATTTATCTGTGAACATCCATGCGAGGCACGCTGCCGTCGTAATATTGTGGATGATGCTGTCAATATCCGTGGTCTTAAGAGAATGGCTGCTGACTATGCCGGAAAGGTACCGCCTCCGAAGTGCGGACCGTCAACCGGCAAACGTGTTGCTATCGTAGGCGGAGGTCCGGGCGGCTTAAGTGCGGCTTATTATCTGCAGCTTATGGGTCACCAGACAACCGTGTTCGAGATGCTTCCGAAGCTCGGCGGTATGCTTCGCTATGGTATTCCGAACTATCGTCTCCCGAAGGATCGTCTTGATGATGATATCAACGCAATCCTTGAGACCGGCGTAGAAGTGATCCACGGAAAGAGAATCGGTGAAGATATGACCATTCAGAGTCTTCGTGAAGAATATGATGCCGTACTCATCACGATCGGTGCAAGTACCGATAAAAAGCTTGGTATCGAAGGTGAACATGCTGACGGTGTTCTTTCCGCAGTGCAGTTCCTCCGTGATGTCGGCAAAGAACAGAATCCGGATCTTACCGGACAGGAAGTTGCTGTTATCGGTGGCGGAAATGTTTCTATGGATGCTGTCCGTACTGCAAAACGTCTCGGCGCCAAGAAAGTAAGCATCGTTTATCGTCGCCGTGTTGCAGATATGACCGCTCTTCCGGCTGAGATCGAAGGCGCAGTTGCAGAAGGAATCGAAGTTCAGACCCTGATGGCT
This sequence comes from bacterium, assembly GCA_022774325.1. Classification (GTDB taxonomy): domain Bacteria; phylum Bacillota; class Clostridia; order Lachnospirales; family Lachnospiraceae; genus Allocoprococcus. Next base: position 23,657 of record JALFNN010000027.1, read on the forward strand.
CCGTCACGCATCGCAACCGATGAGAACGGACATGTAACAGGTATTTATGTAACTCCTCAGATGATCAGTAAGATCAAGGACGGCCGTGCAAGTGTACGCCCGACCGGAGAGCCGGATATATTTATTCCGTGCCAAACTCTGATCGTAGCAATCGGACAGGATATTGAATACCAGCATTTCGAAGAAGCAGGTGTTCCTGTACAGCGCGGTAAGATCAGCACGCAGAAATACGGCGGATTTGATAATATCCCAGGCGTATTTGCCGGTGGTGACTGTGCATCAGGTCCTGCATCTGTAATCAAAGCAATCGCTGCTGCCAAAGTAGTAGCTGCAAATATTGACGAATATCTCGGATTCCATCACGTAATCAGCTGCGATGTTGAGATTCCGGAAGCTCGTCTTGACGACCGCCCGCCGTGCGGAAGAGTCAACATGACCGAACGCGAAGCCTGCGAACGTGTCTGTGACTTCAACGGTGTAGAAAACTGTATGACCGAAGCAGAAGCGAAACAGGAAGCCAGCAGATGTCTGCGCTGCGACCACTTCGGCTACGGCAGCTTCAAAGGAGGCCGGGAAAAATTATGGTAAACATTACAATTGATAATAAACAAATATCTGTACCCGAGGGTACAACAATCATGGAAGCCGCAGCAAGTGCCGGCATCCCGATCCCTAAGCTCTGTTATTTGAAAGACATCAACGAAATCGCAGCATGCCGTGTCTGTCTTGTAGAGCTTGAAGGCATGGATAAACTGATCACTTCTTGTAATAACGTTGTAAAAGAAGGCATGGTTCTTTATACCAACAGCCCGAAGGTTCGTAAAGCAAGACGCAGAAATGTGGAACTGATTCTGTCTCAGCATGACGGAACATGCTCATCATGTGTCCGCAGCGGTAACTGTGCACTCCAGACTCTGGCCAATGACCTGAACATTCTGGATATTCCGTTCAAACAGCGTCTGGAAGATTTCCCATGGGATAAAGACTTCCCGTTGATTCGCGATCCGAAGAAATGTATCAAGTGTATGCGTTGTATTCAGGTTTGCGATAAGATTCAGGATTTACATATCTGGGATGTGACAAGTACCGGTTCCAGAACCACAATCAATGTAACAAACAATAAAAAGATTACAGAAGTATCCTGTTCATTGTGCGGACAGTGTATCACCCATTGTCCGGTAGGTGCTCTTCGCGAACGCGATGACACAGAAAAAGTATGGGATGCTATTGCAGATAAGAAGAAGGTAGTTGTTGCACAGGTTGCTCCTGCTGTGCGTGCAGCATGGGGAGAGGCACTTGGCCTTCCGCTCGAAGAGGCTACAGTCGGAAAGATTATGGATTCTCTTAAGAGACTTGGCGTTGATTATGTATTCGATACTTCTTTCTCAGCCGATCTTACAATTATGGAAGAAGGAACCGAGTTCCTTGAAAGATTTACCAAAGGCGAACTGAAGCTTCGTCCGATGTTCACATCATGCTGTCCTGGCTGGATTCGTTTCATCAAATCCCAGTATCCGCATCTGGTTCCACAGTTATCCAGTGCGAAATCCCCGCAGCAGATGTTTGGTGCCGTTATGAAGACATACTTTGCAGAGTCCATCGGAGTGGCTCCCGAAGATATCTTCACCGTTTCTGTCATGCCGTGTGTGGCAAAGAAGGGCGAAAGCAATATGGAACTGTTCTACAAAGAATATGCAGGACACGACACGGATATCGTTCTTACGACCCGCGAACTGACGCGTATGATCCGTTCTGCTCACATTGATCCAAAGACTCTGGTTGACCGTGAGTGTGATCCGCTCATGAAGGAATACTCAGGAGCAGGTGTTATCTTTGGTGCGACAGGCGGTGTAATGGAAGCTGCTCTTCGTTCCGCTCATTATCTGGTAACTGGACGTAATCCTGAACCAGACGCATTCAAGATCGTAAGAAGCCCTGCTTTCGGAACAGGTGTCATCGAAGCAGAAGTTAAACTCGGAGACGCAACCGTACGTGCTGCTGTTGTCAGCGGACTTGGCAATACCAGAAAACTGATCGAAGCAATCGAACACGGCGAAGTGCATTATGACTTTGTAGAAGTTATGGCCTGTCCTGGCGGATGTGTAGGCGGCGGTGGCCAGCCGATCCACGACGGTGAAGAACTTGCACATGAGCGTGGAAAGAATCTGTACTTCCTGGATGAGCATTCCAAGATCCGGTTCTCACATGAGAACCCGGATGTTCTGAAGCTCTATGAAGACTATATGGAAAAACCATGTTCTCATAAAGCACATATGCTTCTCCACACAGACCACAATGCATGGGAGATGCCGCGCGGGAACTAATTCTAAACTGTAATTACTTCTAAATACAATGCCCTCCGTTTTCACGGAGGGCATTCTTATAACCTCATTATAAAAACTGTGCAAAAACTGACGCAGCCACCACAGTTAAAACACCTGATACAACAATTGAAAGACTGCTCATAGCTCCTTCTACGTCTCCCATCTCCATAGCTTTTGCTGTACCAATAGCATGAGAAGCTGTACCAATACCAATTCCTTTCGCAACAGGATCCGTTATTTTAAACAGTTTACAAACAGTGTCTGCACAGATATTCCCCACAACACCCGTGATAATGATGATTGCAACCGTAATGGATACATATCCTCCCAGTTCTTCCGAAACTCCCATTCCAATGGCTGTCGTTATTGATTTCGGGAGAAAAGTAACGTACTCTTCATGGCTGAATTTAAATAATAATGCCATTGCTAATATAATTCCAAGGCTTGTAAGTACTCCCGCAAAAATCCCCCCAAAAATAGCTTTCCAATTTTTCTTCAAAAGCTCCATCTGTTCATACAATGGTACGGCAAGACAAATTGTAGCCGGTGTCAACAGATAACTCAGATATTTTGCCCCTTCATAATAAGTCGAATAATCAATTCGAAACACAACCAGTATTAAAACAGACAAAAGGATTGAGATTAATAATGGATTAAAAATTGGCAGTTTTAGTTTTGCTTTCATAAGACTTCCTATTCCATATGTTAACAAACTTAACAAAACCCCGAAAAAAACCGAATTTTCAAAAAATACCATTTCTACCTGTCTCCTTTCTTTCGAGCATCCCTATGTATTACCGCCTGTGTTATCCTTCCCGCTACAGCCATAACTCCAATCGTAGAAATGACCGTAACGGTAATATACTGCATCCAGGCAGGCTTAATGATATCCCACGATTCCATCAGTCCGACAGCAGCAGGAATAAACATGAGCGGCATGATTTCTATCATAAATCTACTTGCCTCTTCCACCTTATCAAGCGGAATTAATTTCACTTCAAGACAGAAAAATAAGAGAATAATACCATAAATACTGGCTGGAATTGGCAATGGTATCAAATAATTCAATAGTTCACCTGCAAATGAAAAAATCAAAATAATTCCGAATTGTTTTATATATTTCATAAAATCCCCTCCTATTCAATAA